>NZ_CP073586.1:2094166-2460833 GCF_022267555.1 Proteiniphilum propionicum | reverse complement strand
AGAACATATTTGAGCAAGTAATTTAATAGCAGCCTCAGTTTGAGTGCTGCCTATAAAACTTACCTGGATACCACCGGGCAACTTTATTTTTATTTCTCCTTTAATATTAACTGATGGAACAGTTTTAAGTGCAGGCTTATTTTCAGATAGATTAAAACTGATGGGAGCCAGTTTATCCACTGCAGTTTCATGTGCATGATTGTTATATGGACGAGTCAGCCCAAACTTACTTTTCCAGTAATAAAAACTGGAAGCCGTGTAAGATTGATTTTCACAAAAATCTTTGACACTTAAACCGCTTTCTTGCTGGCGTTTTAATATAACCATAAATTCTTCTTTGCTTATTGGCGTCATATTTAATTATGTTTGCCGGCAAAGATCAAAACTTAAAATGTAAACTAAAACGGGGACTTTATCGGGTGCTTACAAAAAAACGAAGTAGATGATACAACTTCTTTAAAATGGACAATGTATACTACCAAAGATGGACTACCAAATAGTAATATACATGCTATTGCAATTGGTGCTTCAGATGATATTTGGATAGGTAGTGATTACGGAGTATCTAAATTTGATGGCTCAAATTGGACAAATTATGCTGCCTTCGGGGGCTCACAAGTTATGGCTATTGTAATTGATAAAGAGGGAGTTAAATGGTTTGGAACTTCTACCGGCTTACTTAAATTGACAGATGATAATTAGTAAAATAGAACATATTGACAGAATATTTAAATAAAATGGTCAGCCGCTAATCGAGTAGGCTGCCCCGCCAGCAGCAACTGATGGGGAGAGCCTTTCACTTCACTGTACATACGGTTCACATAAACAGCGGTTCGTTAAGAAATGGAGCAATCTTCTGATAATAGATAAACATGGATTCATAACCGCGTTGTTGAAGGCGTTCCACCGTGATGTTGGTTTTCAGAATAGGGCTACAGGCAACCGCCCATGTACCCATACGGCTACAGCTGTTACTGTATACATGTTCAACGCCTACACCCAAACGTATCAGGTTTTTCCGTCTTCGTTCAGGTTTCTTCCAATGTTTCCAGATACAGCATCGCAACCGATTACGCACCCAAGCATCAATATCTTTGAGTTTTTCCTGAACACTTGCCATGCGGTATCTACATACCTGTCCACAAATTACCTTTTGGGCGTTACAAAGATGTAGTTGCTTACCCAAAACAGATATACCTTATATACCGTTCCTGTTAGTCAGTACCGGATTTTGCAGTCTCGCTTCCTTGACTGCTGTCGTCACCAACAACCAGCTTGCGACTTGCTAATGCTTCGGACACGACTCCGTCCATGAGGAACTTACACCCTCTGGAAAAATACACCTGCCTGGAGCATTATTTAACCAAAATTATTTGTAATTTTACTGTTGCTCCCAGCAGGCGCGCGCTGCTCATGCAGGGCGCACACAAAGTGTATATGCCATAAGGGGGTCAGCGGGTATTCAAGCATTGTAGCCCGCTCAAACTTCACCGAAATTTGACAGATTTTAAATCCCTCAATCCCTTACGGCACATACACTCGACCGTTAGTGGCATTTTAAGACGACACACAAAACGATAAACAGAAAATGAGTTTAGACCTTAACGTATATTGCAAAAATCTTTCGATTGACTTGGTTCCGAAAATTATAAGACGACTTAACGACTTTGATATGGTCGTTGAAGTCCATCCTGACTTTAAACTTGACCAAGAGAACGACACAGGTTTTGTGCCTTTCAAATTCCGATTAAAAAATCCTTACTTCGACAAATTAAAAGACAAAGACTTTAAAAGTGGTTTTGAAATTTATATTGACGATTTTGATTTACAGAAAGCCAAAGACGATTTAAAGCCAAAACTTTCATTCTTTGACAAATTATTTGGGAAGAAACAACCTGACGTTGAATTCGCAAAACCTGAAATTGAAAAGCGACTTAAAGACTGTAATAAAGTAGTAACTTTTGTTTGGCATTCAGGCGACACATTTGAACTTCGTTTCGTCTCAATGACAAGTGCTATATTAACAGAGTTAACAAATGGAGTTTGTTGTTATCTAGCAGAAGACATTTGGTATGACAACAAAAACATTGTAGATGAAGCATACAAAGAAGCGACAGATTATGAAAAATCAATAAAAGAAAAAGACTTTGAATTTCATGAATTTGACGAGTGGTAATGAAAAACAGAACTCCACATAACATCGTATTGGCAACCCTATGACGACACAATATTATAAAGGACATTTTGACGAACCTCGGACAGAAAAAACCGAAGGTTGGGGAACTTGTGACTATTACTTTGAAACAAATCAGGACGGAGAAGTACTTCGGCAAATTGAAGTTTATAAAAATGGTAACGCACCAATTCGTTATGACGCAATTTTGTTAGGACTTGAAAAAGTTGGACAATTCGCCATTGACAAAAAAACAACAGTGCATATGCCGAGAATTGGTTGCGGACTTGCTGGTGGAACTTGGGACAAAATTGAGCCATGAATATATGAAGAATAACGTACTTTTGTCAAATACTACCCACGTAAACAGGTTTATTTCAACATCATGTATAAGACATTGGGGTTTAAGTGGTTATTTGAAATATTCTGCCCCGCACCAGCTTTTACAACGGCAGACAGTAACAAAGCCCGCAATCACCAGCGTTTCATACATTTAACCGTTGTGTGCCGCCAAATTTAAATGAAGAAATAATTTGCCGCAATACCAATTATTGGTATATTTGCAAAAACAATTATGGCAAAGAATACATCAATTTTACTCGGCGAGTATTTCGAGAATTTTATAAACGAGAAAGTTAAATCAGGTAAGTTTGCATCTGCAAGTGAAGTCGTAAGAACAGCTTTACGGTTGTTTGAACAACAAGAGAACAAGACAAAAATTCTTGTAAATGAGTTGAAAGCAGGAGAAGAATCGGGAATGATTAGCAATTTTGACAGAGAAAAAGCACTTTCCAATCTTCACACCAAATACCTGCACAATGAAATTTGAAATAAGCGAAAAAGCATTTGAGGATATTGAAAATATTTGGCTATACACAATTGAATCCTGGTCAGTTGAACAGGCTGATCGATATTTTAATTTGCTTCTTGACGAGATTGAATATATCACAGAACATCCTTTATCTGAAAAAAATGCTGACCACATAAGAAAAAACTACAGGTATACAAAGGTTAAGTCACATTTGGTATTTTACAGATACAAGAAGTCGGAGAAAAAAGTGGAAATAATAAGAATACTCCACCATAGTATGGATGTAGAAGAGCGAATGAATGAATGAATGAATGAAATTCGGCACATAATAAATAGGACTCTGAGCGGTCGGCACGACCCGTTGTTTGAGCAGCGTGGGTGCCGCGAACAACTCTTTCAGTTCTTTCCGGTTCAGTATGACTGGCAGCTTCGAATCTTTTTTAAGTGAAGGCAAGGCAATGGCTTCACGGTTCATACCCTATTAGCGATAATAATAGCGCAGCCCGTACACCATATGTTTAAAACTGCTTTGCGAGGGAGATCGGGGATCACGCGCCAATGCGGCCAGGAAAGCCGCAACAATATCAACACGCATATCCGGGGAAGGATATTATCTGGTCACTAAAACCACCATATCCCCCCAGTCGCGAAAATTAGAGCTTGTATGTTGCGGATCAGACATTTTGCCTAACGGCAGACAACCGTACTCTCCGGAAAAAACAGATGTCGAGGTTTAGCATCCGACCGATGCATGCCATGATACCAGAACAACACACAAAAACTTACTGCTTTAATTTGGCATATAAGTCATATTCTTCTATCTTTGGCATACATTCTGTATGTGTAAATAAACCATTTTTTCAGTCTGTACAGCGGCTTCGCTTCCGCTTTCTGCTTACTTGTTCTATGTCTGACTTCAATACCTATATGACCCGCTTTGATTACTCCGGGATAATCGATTTTATAAGGCAGAACGGTACATTGGTGAAATACCGTCGTGGCGAGCCATTCTCTCTTACCGGAAGTTCATGTAAAACAATGGGATATATACGCAAAGGAGCGTTTATTTACTCCGCGCATGATTCCCGGGGAGAACGACATGTAGTGGGTTATGCCTTCGAAAATTCGTTCGTGGGCGATTATGGCGCATTCAGGCTGAAAGAAATTTCCGGCGTAGATATCGTCGCCCTGTGTGAAAGCGAAGTCTATTTGATTACTTATGAAACGTTAGAGCGACTTATCACTGAAAACAGCAGTTATTTTCTCCATATAACCGAATTGTTGTATTCCGAAATATATCAACGCTTTGTCGATACCTATACCCGTACTCCGGAAGAACGCTATATCAAAATTCTGCAATGCAATCCCCATATCTTTGAGCGAACCACCGCCAAAGATCTGGCATCGTACCTTCAAATCACGCCCGAAACCCTGAGTCGTATCCGCCGGAAACTGAAAAAAAGTAATAAAAACCTGTTTTAACATCGTGCCTTGATTTAAATCAACATTTATAAAAAACAGAAGATTTATCTTTGTTTTAGATTACTAACTTATTAACTTGTCACAGGCAACTTGTCTGATATCACAGTACATGTGCCCAATTTAATTGTAACTTAAAATGAAGACAAAAACACTTTTGTTTATTGGAATTATTGCTGCATGTCTTGTACTATCTACAGGTTGTGGCAGCACAAAGGGTTATCAAGGAGCAAAACCGGGTTCGGGCGAAGTGGCCCGCATACAGCAGGGAGACCACAAACTGCGGATTAAAGGAAAAAAAACGTCGGAATCGGCATTACTCATTAAAGTTGATACAGTTTCGGTGGGTAGTTATATGAAAGGTTACCCCAAACATACGGATGTATTGCCCGGTGAAAAAACGGTGGAAATCCGTCATTTTCAGCAATGGAAAGACAAAGCAGCCATGGCCGGCGCCATGTTCGGATTAATTGGTGCGTCAATTGCGGAATCAAATAATCCACACACGCATTACAAACTTATATTTTCTGTAGAAAAAAGCAAAGCATATACTATTATGCCCATAACCGATGAAGTTACCCAAGTGCCGGAGTTTTTTGTAATAGAAACATCATCCAACGATACCATTCGCCCACATGTGATACAAATAGAAAAAAAGAAATAAACACGTTAAAAAATAACCATTTTATGAAACGAATTTATCTTATCGTGTTAGCTGCTACCTTTATTAGCGCATCGGCCATTTTGTCTGCAAATGCACAGCAGGCAACACCCTATCAGGTGGAATATCAAACTCCGCAAAACTACAAGGATTACCGCTTTTCCATTGGCGGCGGTTATGCTTTTCGATTGGGGAAAGTGCAAAAAACCGGCGACTCCAAAATCGATGACATGAATAAAAAATTACGTCACGGTTTCACTGTTGACGCCGATGCACAATACTTTTTCAAGGAAGGCTGGGGATTGGGCTTGAATGCCAACTATTGTTCGGCAAGCACCTCGGGCGATAACATCACCATTCCCGGATTAAACCAAAGCGTAAATTACAAGGAAACACAGAGTTTTCTTTACGTTGGACCATCGTTTGTAGGGCGCAATGAATCTGAAAAATTTTTGCTGGTGTCCAACTTCGGTATTGGTCCGCTTTTCGTTAACAGCGACATGAACCTGAGCGGAGTGAATATAAACGGCAGTAAAACAACTATTGGTATAAATGCCGGAGTGGCGGGCGAATATAAAGTAAACAGCAAAACGGGTGTCGGGCTTAAGTTATCGTATGTTATGGGTACAATCGATAACATGAACGTGGAAGGTCATAATTATAAATCGGAGGAAAAAATCAGCGTATCCAACCTGATGGCTACACTATTTATCAGCTTTAGATCTTGGTAATAAGAGCTTTATAATCTGCTATTTAATTATAAATCATGAATAAAAGAATCACTTCTTTAGTTTTGTTGTTATTGTTGACAATATCCACTTTCGCACAATTTCGCACAGGAGTAAAAGGCGGTGGAAACATCTCGAACATCAATATGAACATGAACGGTGTGGAACTGGAAATCTACAAGCCCCGCATGGGAGTGCATGCAGGATTTATGGCTGAATATATGTTTGGAGCCCACTTCGGATTACAGACAGAATTACTGTATGTATACAGCGGTGCAACCATTAACTCTGACAAATACACGCAAGGGTTGGAGGTCCCCGAAGGAGTTGAAATGGAGGGTTATGCAGATATGCACACATTCCAGCTGCCTTTGTATTTAAAAACAAAGTTCGTTGTATCTCCCACGATCAAGCTGTATGTTATGGGTGGCGGGTTTGCCACGTTTACGCCAACAGCCGAACAACACGTGCGAACGTCTTATGAAGGAGAATCCATGAAAGTGAAATGGAGTTTGTTTGATTCCAAAATTCGCATTCTGGATGTAGAAGAGAGTAACGTGTATATGCAACAGCGGTGGAACGCAGGTCTAGCAGCCGAAGTGGGCACCGAAGTGATGGACAGACTAACGGTCGGTGTAGGTTTCAGACATATATTGAACAATATGGCGGCATTTGGATATCTTGTTGGAGGCGGTTCCGTAAAACCCACCACGAAGATGTGGACGACAAATATCTCGGTGGGGTATTTCTTCTGACTTTTATCAACAAGGCGATTTCAAAACGATATCGCATGGTTTCATTCTGAAACACGAGAGACTACCTCCCTACCCGATATTAGGGAAAACAAGATGAAGCGAGAAGTTGCCTGTTACAGATTCATCAATCGACTAAAAATAAGACATTAAAGAAACAATTATACACGCTGGTTAAAACAGTTATTTGTAAATGATATAACTTCTAAAAATCAAACATATGGAAAGGAGTAATCACTCACTTTTAAAATTGATTTTTGTAAGTTGTTCATTATTCATATCAAGCATAGGTTTCACAGCATGTGAAAAAGAGAACTCCGATGAGCCTGAACTTCCCCGTCTTACCGGACGATTCTTCTATATGGACAACACCTACGAACTCGATCATGGAATCATATACAGAGACGCCGCCCATGCAGGAACACACGGTATTTACCTCTTTTCGGAAGACGGGCGCAACAAGGTGGATTTGTCCTTTATCGTACAAAGCTGGCCGACCGAAACGGGACCGCCTGTTGCAAGTGACCGGCTGTTGCCGGGATGGTATCAATTTATGGGCGAAACTGGACAAACAGTTTGCAACAGGGTAAATGCGAAACTTAGTCTCGCTTATCGCTCTGATTTTTCTGAACGTTTCGAGGACTCGTATCCCCATTATGCATTATTTCTTACGCCTACAACAAAACGATACAGATAGCGAAAGAAAATGGATCTACGATACCAAAACAGGGGTTCGATAAGTATTTGAACTTAAATTTCGGTAACGAGGAGGTGCATATTGAATTTTGTGGAGAAGGCCATACCTGCGATAACATTATTGGTTATTTCCCTTTGGAAGATATTATGTTTGGCGGTTGTTTAATAAAAGAAGCAAGAGCAGGAAAGGGTAATCTCGCGGAAGCGAATGTAGAAGAGTGGTCGGAAACGGTAAGAAAAGTAAAGATGAAATATCCAAAAGTAAAAAAAGTTATAACCGGACACGGAAAATACGGCGGAATTGAACTTTTGGATTACACGATTGAGCTATTTGAATGAAAGAAAGGGAAAAAATATCCCATCTGGATGGCAAGAGACAGTGACTACTGCGACCCGGGCTTATTCTTTACTAAAGCATATTAAACTATGAAATGAGATTGCCTTAACAAACTTAATTTGACAATCCCGTAGACAAAGTTAAATTTGATATCTGATGACAAATGAAAAAACCCGCTCCTCTGCCCGTCTTACCAGAACGGGATGAGGGAGCGGATTTGTAATGATTAAAAAATTACCGGATGATCACTCACCCATCAGCACATGCATTATCTCGCATGCCGATTTGGTGACTGAGGATCCCGGGCCAAAGATAGCTGCTACGCCGGCACGGTACAGAAAATCGTAGTCCTGCGCGGGAATCACGCCTCCGGCAATCACAATGATGTCGGGACGTCCCAACCGTTTCAGCTCTTCAATCACCTGTGGCACAAGCGTTTTATGGCCTGCCGCCAGAGAGGATACGCCCAGAACATGCACATCGTTCTCCACCGCCTGGCGTGCAGCCTCGGCAGGTGTCTGGAACAGGGGCCCCATATCCACGTCGAAACCGCAGTCAGCATAGCCGGTAGCTACTACCTTGGCGCCACGGTCATGTCCGTCCTGCCCCATTTTAGCGACCATGATCCTTGGCCTGCGCCCCTCCTTGCGGGCAAACTTGTCTGTGAGAGCACGCGCTTCTTCTAGCGTTGCATCTCCTTTTGATTCTGATGAGTACACGCCTGAAATTGTTCTTATTACTGCATTATAACGTCCTGCTACTTTCTCGCACGCATCGGAGATCTCTCCCAGGGTAGCACGAACCCGGGCAGCTTCGATAGAGAGCTGAAGCAGGTTTCCCTTCTTTGTTTCCACACAATGAGTGATGGCGTCGAGTGCTCTACGTACCGCTTCGTTATCGCGGCCTGATTTCAGAGCATTTAGCCTTTCAATCTGTTGCTTGCGAACTTCAGTATTATCCACCTCCAGAATATCTATGGGATCTTCATGATCGAGACGATAACGGTTTACACCAATAATTGCCTGAACATTGGAGTCGATACGAGCTTGTGTACGGGCTGCGGCCTCCTCGATGCGCATTTTTGGGATTCCAGTTTCTATTGCTTTTGCCATTCCACCCAGTTTTTCTATCTCCTGGATAAGCTCCCACGATTTTTCCACCAGTTCCTGGGTGAGTGACTCCACATAGTATGATCCGGCCCATGGATCGACCTGGCGGGTGATCTGCGTCTCTTCCTGAATATATATCTGCGTATTTCGTGCGATGCGTGCAGAGAAGTCAGTCGGCAGGGCAATGGCTTCATCGAGGGCATTGGTATGGAGCGACTGGGTGTGTCCCAGAGCGGCAGCCATAGCCTCGATACAGGTACGTCCCACGTTGTTGAAGGGATCCTGTTCGGTGAGCGACCAGCCAGAAGTCTGTGAGTGTGTGCGTAGTGCCATCGACTTTGGGTTCTTCGCGCCAAAACTCTTGACGATCTTTGCCCACAGCAAGCGTGCCGCACGCATCTTGGCTATCTCCATAAAGTGATTCATGCCGATGGCCCAGAAGAACGACAGGCGCGGGGCAAATGCATCAATATCGATGCCGGCATTGATACCTGCGCGAAGGTACTCAATTCCGTCGGCCAGGGTATAGGCCAGTTCAATATCTGCTGTAGCGCCTGCCTCCTGCATATGGTATCCCGAGATGGATATGGAATTGAATTTTGGCATCTTCTGTGAGGTAAACTCAAAGATGTCGGCAATGATCTTCATCGAGAATTCCGGAGGGTAGATGTAAGTGTTACGAACCATAAACTCTTTCAGAATATCGTTCTGGATGGTTCCTGCCATCTCTTCCAGCTTTGCACCCTGTTCCTGTGCTGCTACGATATAGAATGCAAGGATGGGCAGTACGGCACCATTCATGGTCATGGAGACCGACATCTTGTTCAGGGGTATACCATCGAACAGTATCTTCATATCTTCCACCGAACAGATGGAGACTCCCGCTTTTCCCACATCGCCCACTACCCTCTCGTTGTCAGCATCATAGCCACGGTGCGTGGGAAGGTCGAAAGCCACGGAGAGTCCTTTTTGTCCCGAAGCCAGGTTGCGGCGGTAGAATGCGTTTGACTCTTCTGCTGTGGAGAAGCCGGCATACTGACGGACGGTCCAGGGGCGCATCACATACATGGTGGAATAGGGCCCGCGTAGATATGGAGGTATCCCGGCGGCATAGTTCAGATGCTCCATCCCTTCTAGATCTTCTTTTGTGTAGACCGGTTTTACCGGAATCTGCTCCGGTGTAATCCAGTCGGCCCTGATCTCATTTTTTTCAGCCCATCCGGCCACATCGGTCGAATAAAAACCGGCTGTTTGAATATCGATATCTTTAAAATTTGGTATCATTGGATTTTTGTTTTTTAATCATTTTTTCTGTCCGCCTGATTATTCAAACGGTTATGACGGAATCATATGAATGCTGCAATAACATTTCCTGCGACCAACAACAGGCTGAACGTCAGTACCAGTTGAGCCGTATGGGTATCAAGAAAACGGATTATGCCCAGATTGTCCATGGTGGCCTTCTTCATCAACCTTATATTCCTTATTGCGAGAGGGAAGCTGAGGAGGACCAAGAATGCGGGGGTAGGCAGAATCTGCATCATTACCATAATAGCAATCAACAGATAAGCTGCAAGCAGCATGGTCTGATAACAGATCTGAGATCCTTCAAGCCCCATGTTCATTGCCTGCGTGCGTATGCCTGCTGACTTGTCCTGCAGCATATCCCTGGTGTTGTTGGCATGCAGTATTGCAACTATAAGAAGTCCGACAGGAGTGCTCACAGCAAGCACCGGCCATATAATCCGGGTAGTCATAACATAAGCAAGCCCCAAAGCTATAGCCAGTCCGTAACAGATGAATATAAGCAGATCTCCCAGTGCTATATACTTGAATTTGTAATAGAACGTGGAACTGATTACTCCGATAGCTCCGATAACCAGTAACGGAAGGCCTGTATTAACCAGGAGGAAGATTCCAATTGCAATGCCGGCAAAAAGTAACGAATAACCATAGTAGAGAACAATCTTAGGCTTAAAGATGCCCTGCACTATTAACCGTGGTGGGCCTGTCTTCTCTTTTTTGTCCACGCCGCTCACAAAGTCTTGATACTCACCTATCAGGTTTCCCGACAAGTGAAATATTACGGCACCGATAAGCCCCAGTATACCAAGTCCCCACTCTACCTCAGCGACCTCTCCTCTTTTGAAGAGATAAAACACATAGGAGGCTGCTATAAGAGCCGGTGAGGCCGATGCAGGTACTGCCCACGGGTGAGCTACTATGATCCACTCTTTTAGTTTCGGCATTTTGTAAAATGATCGATTGTGAATTGTCTGTCTATAGTAGTTTATTATTAAACTCTTTCAATGTCTCAAGCACGTTGCTGCGTACATTGATGAAATGCTCAATTCCTACCGCTTTGAGGGCGTCCATGCAGGCGGGAGCACCAGCCACCACGAACAGCTCTTTTCCATCTTTGAGCAGGTTATAAGCTTCGGGTGCGAGGGTGGCATACTCATCATCGGAGGAGCAGAGCACCACAAGATCGGCGCCTATTTTACGGGCGGCTTTCACGCCCTCCTCCACCGTGTTGAAGCCAAGGTTATCGATGATCTCATAACCGGCACAGGCAAAGAAATTGCTCGAGAATTGAGAACGTGCAAGGCGCATAGCCAGATTACCGATGGTAAGCATAAATGCTTTGGGCCTTTTACCACTAAGTTCAGTTGCAAGTCTCAGTTCGTTGAAAGCATCGGCCAGGCGTACGGAGTTGAGTTTCTTTAATTGTGTATGAGAACTGCCGCTTCCACAGCCGCAACCGCTATCCTCTGTATTATTCTCAATCTTATCACTCATCAGTTCTGTGAAATTTGGATACTGATTGGTCCCCAGCAGTATCTCTTTTCGACTCGCAAGAGCGTTGAATCGGGCTTCCGCCGAGGTGTTGACAGCATCCTGTACGGTCCCGGCCTTCAATGCATTGTAGAAACCTGTATCTTCGGTTTCGAGAAACAGTTTCCAGGCCTGCCGTGCCAATGATGCGGTAAGTGTTTCTATATAGTAGGAACCTGATGCGGGATCGGTTATCTTATCGAAATGGGCCTCCTCCTTGAGCAGCAGCTGCTGGTTCACGGCAATACGTTTGGCAAAAGCAGAGGGCGACTCGAATGCCTCATCGAAGGGGCGGACTGTGAGTGAATCTACCGCACCAATGGTTGCCGACATGGCTTCCGTTTGAGTACGGAGCAGGTTCACATAAGGATCGTAGAGCGATTGGTTGAAACTTGAGGTGGTAGCGTGTATATTCATTTTCGCGGCGCATCGGCAAGTCCCGTCGGCTGCTTTATTGTCGCAATCGTGCGGGCATGGTGGCTTATAAGCATTCACAATCTCTGCCCACAACCAGCGAGCAGCGCGGAATTTTGCTATCTCCATGAAATAGTTGGAGCCTACGCCAAACTTGAACTTTATCTTTTTGGCAGCAAGTGACGGCTCAATTCCGTTTTCTATCAGCTTTGACAATACCTGATTCCCGTAGGAGAGGCTATAGCCCAACTCCTGGTAACTATAAGCCCCGGCATCGTTCATCCTGTCTCCGGTGACCGTGATTGCACGGTATCGCGGAAGCGGAGCGGTGATTTTCACTATTTCCACCACCTTCTCTGCCCAGTTGGGTTCGTCAACTCCTTTCTTAAGTATCTTTCTGAATGGATCGAACTCTATTGAGCCAAAGCAATCCATCAGATTCAGGTTCTGCGCACCCACATAATCGACTACCAGTTCAGCCAGGCGAATTGAGTGAGAGACACATGTCCTGAAGTTAAGCTCTACCTTGTCCGGGGCAATCCCTTTTAGCAATATCTCCAAATTTTGAGCAGAAAGCTCATTATCGGGTAGGTGAAAGCCGAATGAGGTGACTCCCCTTTCAAGCAGCGAAAGTGCCTTTTTGTTGGCTTCGGCAAAATCTTTCACGTCAATTTCCTGACGTACATACCATACATTATCCTTTCTTGTACCACGTACATAGGGAAATTGTCCCGGCAGGCTTTCGGCTGCAAGGAACCCTTCAATATCCTCAGCACGATAAAAAGGATTCACATCAAACCCTTCATTGGTTTTCCAGACCAGTCTTTTACGGAAGTCAGCCCCTTTCAGGTCTTTTGTGATAACTTCCATCCACTCTTCAGTGGAGACGGGAGAAAAATCGGCGAAAAGTTTCTCTCTCTGACTACTCATACATCTACTTTTTATTTATTATTTTCAGGTTTTTCCTGTAATTTGTTTTGAGGTTTTTAAAGAGTACAAAAATAGATTATTTTGCGCTCTTTTAAAAGAATTTACCAGCTTATTACCACTTTTAAGACGGAGGTTACCGGGTGTTCTTCAATTCGCTCAGTAGCCCGGTAATTTTTTCTGTAACAGCCTTTACATAGCGTTCACCCTTTTCGGCTGTCGATTTCTTGGGGTTGCCGATGCCGGTATCCGACGAGATCTCATCCCAGTGCCGGGGCATCCACCCTGTTTTACTATCAACAGCAGCTATTCTGCCTGGCCTCACCGCACCGTCTCCAGCCCTCTCCATCGATACCAGCTCTGGATGGTAGTGTAGCATTACCGATGTCTCCTGTTCACCCGCATGATCATCGGGTTGCTCTTCGAAAAAGCCACTTGTAGGAACAACGGAGTACCAGTCCACCACAACGATGCGGATATCGGGATATTGCATGGCCAGATCACGCACGTAGGGCTTGAAGGTGTTTCCTCCATGGCCGTTTATGATCATAAGATCTTTAAAACCCTGAATATGGAGTGATGTCACGATATCCTGCAGTACGGCCTTCTGTGTCTCGCTCCGCGTGTGAACACAGAAGGGCTTGTTCCATTGTCCCGTGTTTTGTGAACCTAAATAGACGGGTGGCATTACCATACATGTAACCCCCTTCTTGTATGCTTCTTCAGCACAATCGCAGGCAATCTCGTAAGAGAGGATGCAGTCGGTCAGATAGGGCAGATGGTAGTTGTGTGGTTCAACAGCTCCCCATGGGAGTATTGCAATGTCGTACTTGTGTTCCAGGACTTCTCCATAGTTTGTAGCAGGAATACGAAGAAAACTACTTTTTGGCATAATGAAATAATTTAAATTAACTACATAGATATCAGTCCGTTACGGAGACAGTAGAAAGTGAGTCCCGATACAGTTTTGATACCTGTTTTGGCTATAATATTCTTGCGATGTGTTAGTACCGTATTGTGACTGATATTGAGCTTCTCCGCGATCTCCTTATTTAATAATCCCTGAACGATTAGCAAAAGTATTTCTGTTTCCCGGCTTGTAAGGCGGTGGCCGTTACCATTCTGTCTGACGGCATTCTCATCGGTTATAGCGTTTTGCAGTTGACGTATACCAGATGAGTTCAGTTCATTAAGTTTAGGGAGGAGAACCTTATCGCGCAACCTGTTATGTACCGCGAGATCTTTCTCAAATGAGTGAATTGAGAAGATCACTGCATAGCTGAGATTTTGATTATAATCCTGCGAAATGTGCTTTATAAGAATGTTCTTAAGGTCATGAAGCAGATCGTCAGGAAAATCATCATCGTAATTGTCGATATCGCTAAGATAATCAGTCATCTTTTGCTTGAACTTCAGAAACAATGTTTGAAGCATACCCAGCTCTTTGCTTTCAGAGCCGCTAAGGGCGATAAACGCGTTCAGGTGTTTCTCGATATTGGGGACTAGCTCATGGATATAATTATCAACTGTATGGCGGAAATAACTTGCTATTGACTCCGCATCGAAAAGCGAAAGTGATGCATCGGGGATATAGGTCTCATCGAGATAAACATTAAGAACAGTCAGAATAAAATCGGGGTTGAGGCGGTGTTCCCTACAGAGGTCGCCCACACTCTTGTCACCAACACCTAAACGTATTCCAAAACGGTTCAGTACAGGGATCAGTTCATTGTGCTCCGCAAGCACGTCTGCCACAACACTATGTTTATTCAACAATGACACCAGGATTCTTAATTTTTTGATTTTGACCTGTCGGCAAATTTACTGCTGCGCCTATGCTCCTGATAAAAGTGACGGAAAGTATCCACAGGATGGAGAATAAGCATCCGTGGCCCTGCGGCACGCATAACCTCTTTGATCTTCATGCGCATCTCTTCCTTGTAACAATGTATCGGGCACATGGCACAGGTGGGTTTTTCTTCACCATAAGGGCAACGCTCCAGTCGTTGAAACGCGTACAGGCGCAGGCTTTCACACTCCCCACACAATTTCCCATTGCCGGAGTGTCTGGATCGGCAATAGATCGCGATCATTTTGCTGACAACCTTTTTTTCTCCTTCGTTCATTAACCCACAATTAAGCGAATTGTAAAAGTAGCGATTTTCTTTTTCCTCGCCAAATTACATTGCTGTTTTCATCTTGGGCTCGCCCGTTATTAACAGTTGCTGGAATGGATAAACAGGTCAAAAGTGAGGAAGATATTACCGTTTGGAGCTATCGCTCTGCAGTTGTACCGTGCGCATCTGCCTCAGAATATGTGCCTGCCGTTGTTTGATATATGGAGAAGGAGCTTTGGAGCTAAATTTCAAAGGGTTGGGCAGTGTAGCCGCAATCAGTGCCGACTGGCTTTCCGAAAGTTTTGCGGCGCTGGTACTGAAATGTTCCCTTGCCACAGCTTCGGCGCCATACACTCCTTTACCCGTTTCCATGCAGTTCAGATAGACTTCCAGAATCCGGTCTTTCGGCCACAGAAGCTCTAAAAGTACTGTGAAGTAAGCTTCCAACCCTTTTCTGAACCACGATGAGCGTGGCCATAAAAAGAGGTTCTTTGCCGTTTGCTGGGTTATGGTACTTGCGCCGCGTGCTTTTTTTCTGGTTTTATTCTCATCTATCGCTTTTCGTATCTCTATTCTGTCGAAACCTTTGTGTGAATAAAACCGTTGGTCTTCCGATGCTATCACTGCCCGTTTAAGGTTGTCGGAAATAGAATGGAAAGATACCCAGCGATGTTTTATCCGGGGTTTCTCACCCTCCGCCACAGATTGAACGGCTCTGATGACCATGAGAGGAGTAACATATACCGGTACAAACCTGAAGATACCCACTCCTCCGGCAGATAGAATAAAAAACCACAAAAGCAGTTTACCGAAAAATCGAAATAGTTTTTTCATTGTTCACCGTCCCACGTTATTAAAGGGTAGGACAAAGTTAGACAAATTTTTTTTCCTCACCTGAAACAGCAATATATTATTTAAAATGATATGTTTGAATACACTACTAACAGTCTCTTTCATTCCATACTAACAGTCTCTTTCATTCCATTCGGGCCAAGCTGTTGTTGATATTTGATAAATTGTAAATAATCATTTTTTATATTCATGGCTTTCGCAACAGATTCATGTATTGTGAAATGTTGATTACCGATTGTTTTATTTTAGGGATTATTGCCTTTTCTTTGTCAAGAGATATACTCCTCCCGGTTCTTCTTCGATATGATAATTACGGTTCAGTTCAATGACCCAGCCATCTCCTTTTATACTGTCTTCAGTGATCTCAAGCGGCTCAGGCACAATTACCCAGCGCCAGTCGGTTCTCAGGAGAGCTCCTCCCCTTTCCACGGTGAGTATGCCCCAGTTGTCGCTAATCTGAACGGTTGGATATATTGTACCCTCATCCTCATCGAGAGGAATAAGATTTTGTGGGTTGAACGACATGTTCATCTTCTCCAGCCTGATCTCAAGATGGGGCTGATCGAAGAATTTCCTCCGGTAAGTATCAAGAAGAGCGCTGTTTGATATCTCTCTTTTCATCTCCTCATCAGCAATAACCTCTACTTTGTAATCTTCAGCTACCTGCTTTACATATGACTGCAGCAATATGCGCATATCCATACCAAATGCATCTATAAACAGCTCTGTAAGATTTGTCTCCATATCTACTTGCCTGTTCCAGTTGTTGTCTTTCCGATATAGAAAGAAGCCATATACCGGCACTGTTTCATAGGCGAACGACCGCACGAAAGTAGGTGTCTTTTTGAACGCGCTCAACCGGTTTATCAGGTATTGCCTCCATTGCCATTTGTCCCGGCCGCTCATCATCTGCCCTGTATAGGTAGCAAGCCCTTCGAGCAGCTCCAGGTTGTTTTCAGACGTCCCGGAGCCTCTGTAAAGAGTGTGGCGGAACTTTCTGAAAATAAGAGCATTCCGCAGATGCTCCAAAGCCCTGTTGATCCTCCCAGATTTGAGTGCTGCCTCCAGGGCAGCCAGCTCAAGACGCAGGTACAACCTCCCATCTTTTTGATCGAGATGGATATTTTCTTCTCTCCGTGTGCGAAAACCGAGGGCGGGTTGGGCAACATGAAACAGTTCATGAGTGATAAGATCGATACGGTCGAACCTGTTTTCGGGCAACGGAAGCATTATCATGGCCCAGTGCATGCCACCCCACTCGACATCGGTGTTGGAAAGTATTACATCTTTTGGTAATATGCCCCTATAGATGCTTCCATGGGGCAGTAGAGATCGCCCCTCATCGGGCCGGTTGGTATAGATCTCCCTGGTAACAGGATCGACAAACATGATGGGACCATATATATCCTTGTCCCAAAGGGCTTTGTGTTTTAATGTTGCTTCCGCAACCTGCCTGAAACATAAAGATATTGAGTCCGAAGAGTACTTAAATGCATAAAGTGGTTCAGCTTCAGTACCCGGGTCAATGGATTTTTGAGTTGTAATTGGCCACCCGGCAAGGTTTCCCGTTGGAGGTTTGCTACAATGTTCCACCGGCTGCTGGAGCAGAGAAATATGACTCACATAATAAAGTGCAGCAGCTGTAAAGAGTCCCGCAAACCATATGCCTGTTAGATATTTCATTTCTCTGCTGCCTGAATTGGTGTTTTATTTACTCTGCATTACTCTTGCCGATAAGCGGGTAACCCATTTACGGGGAATGAGACGAATGCCAAAAGGGGCTATCTTGTTTGCAGCACCATGAATAACCACGGATTTACCTTTCATCATTGCCCTGTATCCCAGTTCTGCCACCTCTCTTGGATTGGCAATTTTCACGTTCTTCACTAATTGAGATGCATGCATCTTAGACTCATCCCCGAAATTAGTTTCGGTTGGGCCGGGACATAGCGTGGTAACTGTGATGTTGTCCCTCTTCAGCTCATATTCCAGTGCTTCTGAAAGCATGAGAACAAACGATTTGGAAGCGAAATAAACCGCCATCATGGGTCCCGGCTGGAAAGCGGCAGTTGATGATACGTTCAATATCTTACCCCTCTTTCTGTCTCTCCACTCCTGCACGAAAAGGTGGGTCAGGTGCGTAAGGGCGGTTACGTTGAGAGCGATCATCTTCTCATAGCGCTCCCAGGGTGTACCGGAGAAAACGCCATAGTCGCCGAAACCGGCGTTATTAACCAGATATTCGACTTCAATCTTTTTCTCTTTCAATTCGTTGAATAACTCCTGTGCAGCTCCTGACAAAGAAAGGTCTTTAACGATAATATGCACGGAAACAGCATACTTAGCCTCCAGCTGCTCTTTCAACCGCATCAATCTATCTTCGCTTCGGGCAACTAGTACCATATTACAATCCTTCTCCGCAAAAAGAAATGCCATCTCTTTCCCGATACCTTTAGATGCACCTGTAATTAAAGCTGTTTTTCTCATGAACTCAACTATTTAGAACAAAATTAAACTTTTTTTTTCATGTAAGTCATATATACGGATATTTTTGATGAAAACAAAAGCATTGCAGTAATGGAAGATACTCTTAAAAAGAGCCTTCCGCAGTGTATTTCTGAAATAATTAATTAAACTGGGTTCTAATTGATGTGACGTACTCTGATTGTGATAACCGGAGTACGTCAGTTGTATTAAAAAAGGCAAAATAAGGCAGCAAAACAACGGGTTATAACTGATTGTTATAACTGGAGTACGTCAGTTTTATTAAGAATTCACAAAAATGCGGGAACAGTTTTTATGCCCCGAGCATGTGGTGGCACACATTGTTGCCGGAATTATTTTACTCAAAGCATAGTTTTTTTTACTTAGAGTATAACTTGCAACACTTCGGTAATTTTTTTAAAATAGTTCTTATAATCCGCTGAATATCAATAGGATATGGCACTTTTTTGAGGATCTTGCATAAATCATTGACTGTCAGTATTATAAATGAAGTTTTAACGAAGCATTATAACTTGGCTACACCACATTTATTTCAATTCCGTCTTCGCGACTTGTCGATCCTGAGAAATATAAAGAGTAGTATGGTAAATCCCCAAAGTGATGAACCGCCATAACTGAAGAATGGCAATGGAATACCAATAACAGGCATAATGCCTATTACCATGCCGATATTTACCATGATGTGAAATATGAAAACACCTGTAACGCCATAACCATAAACACGCCCAAAAATGGTTGTCTGCCGTTCAGCAAGGTAGAGCAAACGAAGTACAAAAGCCAGCAGCATTAAAATGATGACGGCTGAACCTACAAAACCATGCTCCTCGCCGATTGTGCAGAAAATAAAATCGGTATCCTGCTCAGGTACATATTTGAGCTTTGTTTGTGTTCCGTTAAGATAACCTTTTCCCATTAGTCCTCCCGACCCGATGGCAATTTTGGACTGTCCCACGTGGTAACCCGCTCCACTAAGATCCTGCTCCATGCCAAGTGTGACTTTTATACGCATCTGCTGGTGCGGCTGAAGCACATTGTAGAACACATATTCCGCCGACTCGAGAAATGCAAAAGAACCGATCAAAAAGAAAAAAATATAGATATATGTCTTCTTCCAGTAGCGGAAAAATAGCAGCAGCAGGTAAAGGGCAGTTAACGAAAGGGCTATGATGGCAACAATGCCCCAATCAATTTTCACAGAAAAAAATGAAACTATAAAGGCAGCCATAAATGTTGAGGCAGCTATGAGCAGAATAATAAAGGCTACTTTATGCCGTTTCATATAATTCCACACCATTGCGGCTGAGAATATAATAATAAGAAGGATGGTAACAAATTCCCCCGTGGAGATGACCCCTATAAAGGTATCTGAAAACCTTATTCCAAGAATAAAGTAAACAATGGCAGCTATCCCCATGAAAAGGAATCCTCCCGGAAGCCCCTCCCTGTATAAAACAAGTATAAAGCTTAGGTATACCAGAGCAGTACCGGTTTCGCTCTGAGCTACGACCAATAACGCCGGCAACAGTATGATGCAGCTCACCAGCAGAATATTTTTGCGCTCCATAAGACGGAAGCCGTATGTATTGAATACTTTTGCCAGAGACAGAGCAATGATAAACTTCATGAACTCCGCTGGCTGCAGGCGTATGGGGCCGATGATAAGCCAAGAGCGTGATCCGTTAATATCTTGCGCGACCAGCAGGGTAACCAGCAACAATCCTATACCGATGAGATAAAAGACAAAAGCATATGTCTCATAAAAGCCCACGTCGATCTTCAGCAGGGCAAAAGCAAGTAGCAGCGATGAGCCTATCCAGATAAGCTGCATTCCAGCCCTGGTAGACAGGTCGAACATAGCAGTAGCACTCTCCAGATCGAAACTGGCAGCGTAGATGTTGAGCCATCCGAACACAACAAATATAAGGTAAAATATGACAGTGATTCTATCCACTTTCCCCTTTTCCTCTATATCTTTGCTACCCTTATAGATCATTTTTCTTTAAAGTTATCTGTTGCCTGAAGGCAGACTTCTTGTATATACATATGGCAAGATTTCACGGTTAATAATTGATGTCTCAAGCCATTTGTCGCTTTCGGGAATTTCGCCCCGGAAAAACTTCTGCAACATCAACCTCGCTACCGGTACAGCGTTGGTTGCACCAAATCGTCCGTTCTCAACTACCACCGCTATTGCTACCTGAGGATCATCCTTGGGAGCAAAACCCATGAAGAGTGAGTGGTCGTCGCCATGAGGGTTTTCAGCTGTACCGGTTTTGCCACAGACCTCCACAAGAGGTTCAAGGTAGATACCCCTGCAGGTACCTTTGGTCACCGCATCCGCCATCCCCTCTACCGTAACTTCAAAATGTGCCCTGCTTATACCTGAATCGTGCCTGGTAGTGTATGCCGGTTCCAGCACAGCTCCTTTCCGTTGCTTTACTACGTGTGGTGTATAAAAATAGCCTCTGTTGGCAATCATTGCTCCGAAATTGGCTATCTGCAATGGCGTGGCAAGTATCTCACCCTGTCCTATAGCGATAGAGATGATATTGTGCGCGTTCCAGCGTTCTGTTTTAAACACCTTTGAATAGAATTTGCTGTTCGGAATAAATCCTCTCTTTTCCGAAGGCAGATCGATTCCCAGAGGGTATCCGAACCCCATATCCACCATATGATCGCGCCATACATCGAAGGCCGACTGTACGTTTGCGTATTTCGCCCTGTTGCTAAGCATACCGTTCAATCCGTAGCAAAAGAAAGAGTTGCAGGAGGTAGTGAGAGCATACTGGACAGACAGAGGCGAGGCATGTCCGTGACATCCGGGGCGCCCTCCCAAAGGCGGGTAGCCTCCGAAGCATGAATAACGGGTCTCGGTGTTGATAATACCCTCTTCCAAAAAGATAAGCCCCTGAGTAGGCTTGAACGTTGAACCCGGCGGGTAGGTCCCCGCAATAGCTCTGTTGAAAAGCGGCTTAAACGGATTATTTTCCAGCTGCCGGTAGTTGGCGCTGAAGCTTTTTCCTGTCAAGAGAATTGGGTCATATGTAGGTGCCGAAACCATGCAGAGTACCTCACCTGTTTTGGGCTCAATCATCACTATACTGCCCACTTTGTTATGCATCAGCTGCTCACCGTAAGCTTGCAGTTCCAGATCAATAGCCAGTGTAAGGTCCTTTCCCGACCGTGCCGCTTTGTCGTACTTGCCGCCCTCATAGTGTCCCTGGACCCTTCCGTGTGCATCGCGAAGCAGTATCTCCACACCCTTTTCGCCCCGCAGATCCTCTTCGTGCGACAGCTCAATTCCCGACTTCCCTACATAGTCGCCTCTAACGTAATAGGGATCGGCGGCCATTTTATTTTTATCCACCTCTGCTATATAGCCAAGGATAAGTCCCATATTGGGGTAGTTATATTGTCGCTCCGTACGGCTCTGGATATAGACACCTGGGAATTTGTACAGTTTCTCCTGCAGCAGGCCGTACTCCTCCAAATCGAGCTGCGACATGAAAAGCTGTGGTGTATATGATGAGTATCCGGGGTTCTTTCGTCGATCTCGCATCTCAGCATCCATAGAATGAAAGCGGTCTATATTGATATTCAACGTATTGCAGAAATCAAGAGTATCGAACTGCTTCATTTCACGTACAACCATCATCACATCATATGTAGGTTTGTTGTACACAAGTAACTTGCCGTTTCGATCGTAAATGGCTCCCCTGGCAGGATAAAGCTCCCTTCGAAGGAAGGCGTTGCTTTCGGCATATTCACGGTACTTCGGGCTAAGCAACTGCAGGATGAACAGTTGTCCCAGATATATCAGCGCTATTATCACCACCACAGCGGCAATAGTATAGCGACGTTTTGACAGAGGGTTAAGATTGTTCACCAGGCCTTTTCCTAAACATTAAACTATCCAAAGCAATAATGAGCAGTATTGATGCCACCGATGATGAGAGTATCCGAAGCAGCGTTCCTGCTAAATTAAAGAGTGTAAACGACTCAATAAGGAAGATGAGTGAAAGGTGCAGTAGTACCATGAAGACGGTAAATCGTATGAAAGGCCCTGCAGTAGTGTAGATGCCGGGAACAAACTCGTCGTATTCCTCTTTCTCAAAAAAGAGATCCATGATATTTTTTCTGAAAGCTGCGACGATGGTGGTTGCTGCAGCATTTATACCGGGGGTATTAAGAAAAATATCGATAATCAGCCCTAACAGGAAACCTGATATAATAACAAAGAATTTGTTTCTGCCCATTGGAAGTTTCAATAGGAAGTAAATATATAAAACCGGTGTAGTTATGCCAAACAGGCTTATCCTGTTCAACAGGAGAACCTGTAAAAGGATAAGCATAACAAACAGTACTATTTCATATATCGTCCTAACTTTCATAAGTTATAGAATCATGCAGGGTTCTTTTGTAAAAATGTATCTTTGAGAGCGGTGATAACTCCCCAGCTCGTTGTATCTGTCAAGTTGCTATTGCAGAAATGTTTTTATATAGCTTATTGTAATAATGTTTCTTCGAGAGCTTTCTGCTCCTCGTGATACAAATCGTTTATTACAAGCACATCTTGCAATGTATAGAAATTGGTTGCCAGCCTAATATTGAACACGTTGAAGTTGTCGTCTCCCGATTCGCCTATACTACTCACGAAGCCGATGATAAGATTTTTCGGAAATATTCGTGAAAAACTTGTCAGCACTGTATCTCCTTCCCGGTAAATCTCATGTTTGGGTAACTCACGGAGTTGAGCATGTCGAACATTCTTTCCATCCCATGAGATGGAACCATAATTTTCGGAGTTCTTCATTTTTGCACTAAGGCGGAATTTAGGATTTATGACAGGTATAACAACCGAAAAATTCCGTGAAACATTGGAAACAACACCTACCACGCCACTCTGCGAGATAACACCCATATCGGGTTTGATACCGTGTGCGGTGCCCTTGTTCAGCGTAATAAAGTTATTGACCCCCGAAAAGCTGAGGTTCACCACCTCGGCTGGAATAAAGTCAAACTGAGACGGAGCTATACTATCGCTGATGAAAGCGTTAACCTCTGTAAGGCCATTACTCACCATTCTGTTTATATTCCTTTTTAGGGTATATATTTCATACTCCAGCCCCGCGTTGCGTGCCAGCAAAAGCTGATTGCTCTTTTTTAGATGAAAGAACGAAGTTAGATTTGAAGAAGCGGTGAAGCACCAACCGGAGATGCTGTTGGCAGAGGTTAGATATACACTCCGCTGGTAAGAATTATGCGTAAAAACGAGATAAAAGCTGAATGCAATCAGGAGGATTGCAACCAGCCGGTGACTATTTTTAATGATGAAATTAAAGAGATTACGCATGCATACCAGACCATTGTATATAAATATGTGTCCAATAGCTTAAAGCTATAGTCCATCGTGGATTAACGCATTAAAAAAGAGAATTTATCAATATTCCTCAGCGCAATGCTTGTACCCTTTGCCACCATGTGAAGAGGGTCGTCCACCACCCTGAATTGGATACCGATTTTTTCGGTAAGTCTTCTATCCAATCCCCTCAGCAGCGAACCACCACCTGTAAGGTAGATACCATTGCGAACGATATCAGCATACAGTTCCGGGGGAGTCTGTTCAAGTGCACTGAGAACGGCTGAGTCAACTTTCGATACAGACTTCTCAATGCAGTGTGCTACCTCCTGATAGGAGACAGGCACATCCATTGGCAGTGATGTCATTCTGTTTGGCCCGTGAACGATAAAATCTTCCGGTGGATTATCAAGTTCGGTAAGTACTGAGCCTACATTTATCTTGATCTGTTCCGCAGTGCGGTCGCCAACTTTAATGTTGTGCTGGCGTCCCATATAATCCTGTATATCTTCGGTAAAATCGTCACCTGCAATCTTTATGGATTTATTGGAAACTATACCTCCAAGCGAGATGACAGCTATCTCGGTTGTTCCCCCGCCTATATCAACAATCATGTTTCCTTCGGGAGCTTCTACATCGAGCCCGATACCCAGTGCAGCTGCCATCGGCTCAAAAATCATGTACACATCGCGTCCTCCGGCATGTTCGGCCGAGTCGCGAACGGCACGTATCTCCACCTCTGTGCTTCCGGAAGGGATACAGATAACCACCCGAAGCGAGGGATTAAAGAGCCAACCTTTATTTTTATTTGCCATCTTTATCATACCCCTTATCATCTGTTCAGCAGCGTCAAAGTCAGCAATTACTCCGTCACGCAGGGGCCTTACCGTACGAATATTTTCATGTGTCTTACCATGCATCTGTCTCGCTTTTTCACCCAATGCAATCATTTTGTCGGTTTTGCGATCCAGTGCTACAATGGAGGGTTCGTCAAGTAAAATCTTTCCCGCGTTGTTCACAATAACAGAATTGGCCGTTCCCAAATCCATTGCCAGCTCCTGTGTAAATGAAAATAAACCCATAATATATCTGTTTAAGCTATTGGTTGCAGCTGTATTGTTTAATCTCTTTATTAATGCTTGAAATGTCTGATCCCGGTCTTGACCATTGAAATGCCGTTTTTATTGCAGTATGCCACTGACTCTGCATCACGAATTGATCCTCCGGGCTGGATAACGGCTGTGATACCAGCCTTGTGTGCTATCTCCACACAGTCGGGAAATGGGAAGAAAGCATCGCTTGACATTACCGCCCCATGCAGATCGAAATGAAACGTGCCGGCTTTCTCGATAGCCTGTTTCAGAGCGTCAACCCTTGATGTCTGCCCGGTACCGCTGGCAATAAGCTGTTTATCCTTTGCCAGGACAATAGCGTTGGATTTAGTATGTTTTACCAGAATATTGGCAAACAGCAGATCGTCAGCCTCTTTTGCGGAAGGAGCCGTTTCAGTCATCACCTCCAAATTGTCAGCAGTATGCACAATTGTATCTTTTTCCTGCACCAGCGCCCCATTGAGTACTGAGCGGTATTGCATTTTCTGAGCAGCTTTCTCTGCCGATTTAAGCACCAAAATTATACGATTTTTCTTTTGAAACAAAATATCCAGTGCATCTTTATCATATCCAGGTGCTATGATAACTTCAAAGAATATCTCATTGATAGCTTCCGCAGCCTCTTTATCGACCTGCCTGTTGGTCACTACAACACCTCCAAAAGCGGAAACCGGGTCGGCAGCCAAAGCTGCCTTCCATGCCTCCTTTACGGTTGGCCGGCAAGCCATACCGCAGGCATTATTATGTTTAAGTATGGCTAATGCAGTTTCGTTGAAATCGGAAATCAGGGAGATAGCAGCATCTATATCGAGTAGATTGTTATATGATATCTCCTTGCCATGCAACTGTTCGAAGATCTCATCAAAGTCGCCATAAAAATATCCCTGCTGATGCGGGTTTTCCCCGTAACGGAGCTGCATTGCATCGTCTTGGGTTATACGCAGCGCAGAGTGGTTCCCTCTGTCGAAATAGTTAAAAATTGCCGAATCGTATTCTGAAGATACTTTGAATGCTTCTCCAGCAAACCGCCGCCGGTCTTCACAATCTGTAACTCCATTTTTCTCTTTCAGCAGGTTAAGCAGCGGTTTATATTGATGTTTTGATGCTACGATGAGAACGTCCTTGTAGTTTTTTGCTGCACCGCGTATAAGTGAGATTCCTCCTATATCGATCTTCTCAATTATCTCTTCCTCAGAGCCTCCCGCTGCAACCGTTTCCTTGAATGGATAGAGGTCAACTATCACCAGGTCGATTGAAGGTATGTCATAAGATTTCACCTGTTTCCTGTCTGATTCATTATCGCGCCGGTAGAGTATGCCTCCAAAAATTTTAGGATGCAGGGTTTTTACTCTTCCGCCCAGTATAGAGGGGTATCCGCTTACATCTTCCACAGTTTTACATTCATAACCCAATGATTGGATAAATTCCTGCGTTCCGCCGGTTGATATAAACTTGATCCGTAAATTGTTTAGTTGCTGAAGTATCTCTTCCAATCCCTCTTTATGATATACAGAGATGAGAGCTGTTTGAATTGTTTTTGACATTTTCTGCCTTATTGACACGTTATTTTTGAAATGAGTACAAAGGTAATAAAATCTCTCTCTCTTTCCCGAGATTTGAGACATTAGTTTTGTGAAAATATGAGAAAATAGGGCTCCCTCGGGATTCACTCTAGTCTCAATGCAGGAAAAACTTATTAGCAGTCCTTTTATTTCTTTTTGGACCTGCCGGAATAAGCTGCAGAGTTATCTCTTTTTATTCTTGAAAATATTATCTGAAGAAGAGCAGGGTGAATATTCTTTTGTAAGGCCTTCGGTCGCGGGTTTAAGTTTTATTGTCAGCTGAAGGTCATCAGCTTTTCCGTATTTGTAATTTTGCCTTTCCCCGTTTTGGCCTTCAACATTATCGTTCCAGATACTTGAGATGGTCTCTTTTGCATTTCTTACAACCTGTGAGCGTTGAATAAACCTCTCCGTTATTCCGGCGAGTCTGCCAGCCGATTCCTTTGCAAAAGCAGATATAAAATCATTAAGCCCGTTAAGCATTTCCTCCTCCTTCTCTGCTGCATCTTCCAGCTGATCTTCGTTGCCGCAGTAATGTGCAAGAATCATCTCAATCCCCGGTTCAGACAGGTTAGACATTATCATACCGGTCAATGCCGTTGCATCGGGGATGGTAATGAATGATCTTGTCCACCCCGGCAGATAACCGGCAAAAGAGTGGTGATATTCGTTTACAAACCCGGTTAACACCTCTCTGAGCCCGCGCTCAACCGACATAAGGGCATGAGACTTAAAATCTGTTCCATCGGGAAGAGGATAGTTAATCCCTTCAATATGTTTTGTTTCAATATGAAGCGAGTCCCCATTCTTCTCTACAATCCTGTAGGGACAAGGATATGTAACTACAGATCCGGTTTCCACTTCGTACAAAATGTTGCCGTCGGGACTTTCAACCATTGAAATATCTGATGAGTGAAAGTGTCCCGTGAACAATATGTTTATTCCATATTCAATAAATTTCTTCTGCACATCTTTGAAGTTATCCACCATATAGGGCGCAGCAAAGTATCCCTGATGTGCAAAGTGTTCCACAACATTGTGATGTATCATTACAAGCACCTGCTTACCAAGTAATTGAGCGACCTGCATCTCGGTACGCAGCCATGCCATAGTTTCGGGCTTAATGGCGCCGTGAGTAATACAGTAGTCGTCTTCATCACCTTTGGCAATGAATCTGTTGTCGTAGTACCTGCATGCGTCAATGCACAAAACTCTTAATCCATTTACCGGCTCACTTACGTAGCTCAAAGAGTGCTCATCGCGACTGACAGCTCTGCCGTAACCATAATCTTTATAAATTGCTGCAAAATCATCAGCCGAGATTGTCGCTTCCTTGCTGACTGTATCGCCACGAAAACTTACAGCGTTGGGGTTGTTTATATCATGATTTCCTGGAACGACCAGCACCTTTATCCCTTTTTCACGTAAGGGACTGAGCAGCTCTGCCACCCCGAGGTGGCTTGCCAGTTCCCCATCCTTTGTCAAATCTCCCGGTATAAGAACAATATCGGGGTTTTCTGACAGAAGATATTGCACAGCCTGCTTAAGTATGGCATCACTCTCAAGAATCATTTTCCTGTCTCCGTTGAGATAGTCATCCAGAGCTTTTCCCCTTTCAACAATCAGTGACGGATGGCTGTAGTGCAGGTCGGAAATAACTCCAATTCTTACTTTTTGTGCGATTAAAGGAGTGTTGAATGCAAAAAGGAGTAATGTAACAACATTTATGAAAAAAATACCGCGTATCTGATCATAGCGTGATCTTATCATGTAATTTTTTATTTTAACTGAATTGACACCTTGTCTCAGGCTAATGATTTACAAAATATTATACCGGTACAGGCCTCCCTGGTTAAGCTGATTAGTAGTTTAACTCGGCCCCATTTCGGTAACAGTTGTCCGCACCGGACTCCCTGGTTAAACTGATTAGAATTTTAACCTGCCAAAATGTTAAATAACACACTATTAGTTGCTGCTGAAAAACTAACAACGCAAACAGACAGCAACAGCACTGTTAATATTGATTCGGGTGTGCATAACAATTTCCCCGAAGTTGAATTAGATCAGCAACATTCCTTTTAAAAATTATACGGGAGTGTCACATCACGCGACACTCCCGTATGTAAGCTCTTTCTTCCTAAAAACGGAAAACCTTATCTCACTTCCCAACCCAAAGCGCTGGCACCTAGAACGGCTGCATCGCTTTCTTTGAGATCGGAAAACATTAATTTAACCTTATTCCTGAAGATGGCAAGAAGGTTTTTCTCCATACTTTCACGTATAGGGTTCATGATAAGGTCGCCTGCTTTGGAAAGTCCACCAAACAGAATTATCGCTTCCGGGCTGGAGAATGCCACAAAATCGGCAAAAGCCTCGCCCAGCATCTCTCCAGTGAAATTAAATATTTCTTTAGCCATATTGTCACCTGCAATTGCTGCGTCAAACACATCTTTTGATGTGATGTCTTCGGGTGGAATATTACGGAGACGGGTTGGCACATCGGGCCTCATCTCAAGATATTCACGTGCTGTACGCGCCATTCCTGTGGCAGAAGTGTAAGCTTCGAGACACCCTGATCGGCCACAACCGCAAAGACGGCCGTTGTTACGGCGAACGATAACATGTCCAAGCTCTCCTGCAAAACCGTCGTGCCCGTAAACCAGCTGTCCGTTAACCACTATACCGCTCCCGACACCGGTTCCGAGAGTTATCACAATAAAATCTTTCATTCCCCGGGCAGCTCCATAGGTCATTTCGCCTATAGCTGCGGCATTGGCATCATTTGTAAGAGCTACCGGTATGCCTATCCTGTCTTCCAGCATTTGAGCAAAAGGAATTACTCCTTTCCATGGGAGATTGGGTGCAAACTCTATACTCCCGGTAAAATAGTTGCCGTTAGGAGTACCTGCCCCAATTCCCTTAATCTGGTCTTTGGTGGCTGTCTCATTAATAATGTCGTTAATAAGAACAGTAAGCTCGTCAAGATAGTTCTCGACCTCAGAATGTTTGGCAGTTTTAATACTCCCGTTCATTAAGATCTGTCCCCTTTTATCTACAATGCCGACAACGGTGTTGGTACCACCTACGTCTATACCTATTACATAGGGTTTATCCATGATTTGTTATTTATTAAAAGTTAGTCAATGGTGATTGCAAAATATTATACCCGCAAATATAGGAATTTTTCGTTAAAGGTTTTCATTACTGAGTATTTATTTCTTTTTAATAATTCATTAAGCTTTCCCTTATGTTACAATTGCAAATGAATAGTGTAACTGAAATTGCCACCTATTCATCACTTAACAAAAAAGTTGCATATTTATAAATATGATTGTTATCCATTTCGGTTTATTTGTTTTATATTTGCAATTTAAAATTTACATTTATCGGATATTGCCCAATATTAACATCAATTTTCAGAATACTACGAAACAATATTAACAATAAGACAATACAGACAAACTGAGTCATGAACGAGATTAAATTTTATTTTGGGGAGAACATCCCTTTGGAACTACACAAGGTGCGAGTGGTGCAAAAGTTACATCTGGTGCCTATTGAAAGGAGACTGGAAGCCTTAAAGGAAGGGGGATTCAACACTTTCAGGCTAAGCACAAAAGATGTATTCCTTGACATGCTTACAGACAGCGGCACCAACGCCATGAGTGACAACCAGATGGGGGCAATGATGCAGGCCGATGATGCTTATGCAGGTTCTCAGAGTTTTTTCCGGCTGCAAAAAGCAGTGGAGGAGGTATTGGGTAAAAAATATTATCTGCCGGTACATCAGGGACGTGCCGCCGAAAATATTCTATCCAACGCCTACGTGAGAAAAGGCAGTCTGGTACCTATGAACTACCATTTTACCACCGCCATGGCACACATCACCCAGTATGGAGGAAAGATTGCAGAGTTATTGTATGACGAAGCCTATGTGATCAACTCTTCTCACCCTTTTAAAGGGAATATGAATATTGAAAAACTGGAAGATGTGATCAAGGTGCACGGTGCCAAGAATATCCCGTTTATCAGAATGGAAGCATCCACCAACCTTATTGGGGGACAACCCTTTTCGGTACAGAACCTGAGGGATGTAAGGGCTATTGCAGACAAATACGACATCAGGCTTGTTCTCGATGCAAGCCTGCTTGGCGAGAATGCTTACCTGGTAATCCAACGTGAAGAAGAGTTTAAAGATAGTTCTATGGGTGAAGTGATACAGATTATGACCGGCCTGGCAGATATTGTATATTTCTCGGCCCGTAAGCTGAGTTCTTCCCGTGGAGGAGGAATCTGTACAAATAACTCCGATATATACCGTGAACTGGAAGCACTTGTACCCCTATTCGAGGGATTTCTTACCTACGGAGGTATATCGGTACGTGAAATAGAGGCGATGGCTGTAGGATTATACGAGACACTCGACGAAACGATGATTAGTCAAAGTCCCGACTTTATCGCCTACTTGGTGAATGCGCTCGATGCACACGGAGTTCCCGTGGTGAAACCCGCCGGAGTATTGGGAGCCCACGTGGATGCGATGAAGGTGTGCGAGCATATACCGCAAAAAGAGTACCCCGCCGGTGCACTTGCTGCAGCACTGTTTCTTATTTCGGGAATTCGAGGTATGGAGCGCGGCACAATCTCAAACCAGCGGGACGAATATGGTAACGAGACATATGCCGACATGGAGCTGTTGCGACTGGCTGTTCCCCGTCGCGTATTTACCCTTTCTCAGATTAAATATGTTGAGGATCGCATGAAGTGGCTATATGAAAACAGAAGCCTGATTGGCGGCCTCCGGTTCGTGTATGAACCGCCTGTGCTTCGTTTCTTCATGGGAGGCCTTGAACCGGTTAACGACTGGCCACAGAAGCTAATCGCCAAGTTTAAAGAGGACTTCGGCGAGAGCTTGTAATTGATCATATATGTGACAATTAACTGAACTTTTTAATATAAGATCAGCATAATGAGGCCGTTTTCGAACGGCCTCATCCGTTAACCATTATTCACTTTTATTTTAATGTAATAGCTGTTAAATTTGAAAGAATAATTGTACTTTTAGAAAATTATTCACGGCAAACAAATGTAAAATGAAACTAAATTCACTTATTTTGACACTGCTGCTGTCGTTTACTGCTTTGACAGCAGTACAGGCTCAACAGATCATCGCGCACCGAGGATACTGGAAAACAGACGGGTCCGCGCAAAACTCCATTACTGCACTGATGAAGGCCGATTCAATTCGTGTTTACGGATCAGAAGTGGATTTCTGGATCTCTTCTGATGGTGTACCGGTAGTGAATCACGATGCCACAGTTACCCTGAACAATGAAAAAATGATTATACAGGATACGCCTTTGGCCACATTGAGGCAGGTGAAGCTCTCCAACGGCGAGATACTGCCAACGGTTGAAGAGTACCTCGATGCATTCGCAGAATGCAAGCATACAAAATTAATAATTGAGTTTAAAACGCACAGATTAAAAGAGAGGGAAGACCTTTTGGCACAGAAAGTGATTGAGATGGTACGTAAACGTGGATTACAGGACAGAGTTGAATATATCTCGTTCGGAATAAATTTTGTTCAACAGGTAAGGAGGCTTGAACCTCAGGCTCATGTTTATTACCTCAACGGCGATATCTCTCCCGATGTGCTCCACACGATGGGTTTAAACGGATTAGATTATCACTATAATATACTGTATAAACGTCCCCAGTGGGTGAAGGCAGCTCATGACATGGGTCAAAAAGTGAACGTGTGGACCGTGAACAAACCGGAAGACATACAGAAGGTCATAGATCTGAAAGTTGATTTTATAACGACGGATGAACCGTTGCTGGTGCGTGAAATTTTACAAAAGCAATGAACCTGAAAGAACAGCTTAACCAAGCTGTCGAGATTGCGATATCAGCTCATGAAGGCCAGCTGGATACGCATAACGGACAGCCGTATATTGGACACCCTTTTCGTGTAATGAATGCAGGGCATACGCTTCAGGAGAAGATCGTGGGTGTGCTTCACGATGTGGTGGAAGACACCTCATGGACGCTGGAGAAACTGAGGGAGGAAGGTTTTTCTGATGAGATTGTTGATGGCATTGATGCCATGACATGCAGAGATAACGAAGAGTACGATGATTATATTCATCGTGTAATGAACAACCCCATAGCCAGGCGCGTTAAGCTGAACGATCTGACAGACAACATGGATATCCGCCGCTGGAACGAGGTCCCCTATCACGAACTGGCACGCCTGCAGAAATACCTGAAAGCATATAAGCAGCTCACAGAATAGCAAAGAAGTGGCCGGTATATATCTTCATATTCCTTTTTGTAAAACGCGGTGTATATACTGCGATTTTTATTCCGGGACCAACGAATCGCAGAAGAATGCGTTTCTTGAAGCGTTGTGCAGGGAGGCAGAGATTAGAAAGGCTGAGGTTACCGAACCGGTGCAAACAATTTATTTTGGCGGTGGAACGCCATCTCGACTGGATAGGAAGCATTTTGAACAGATTTTCGAAATACTGTTCGGTTGTTTTGAAGTTAATCCGGCAGCTGAGATAACCGTTGAAGCAAATCCCGACGACCTTACGGACGAATATATAAGCATGCTAGCTCAACTTCCTGTTAACCGGATAAGTATAGGCATACAGAGTTTCAACAACGACGAGCTGAAATTCCTGAGCCGCAGGCATTCAGCCGAACAGGCCGCGGAATCGGTGAAAAGATGCCAGCAGCAGGGATTCGCCAATATAAGTATTGATCTGATGTATGGATTGCCGGGACAAACCATGAAGATCTGGGAAAATAATCTGAAACAGGCTATAGGCCTAAATATTGAGCATATATCGGCTTACCACCTTATTTACGAAGAGAGAACCCGTATCTATTCCCTGCTTAAAGCGGGAAAAATAAAACCGGTGGACGAAGATGCAAGTACAGCAATGTTTGCATTGCTTATTGACATGCTTATATCGCAAGGCTTTATTCATTATGAGATATCAGCCTTCGGCAAGGAGGGTTATTTTTCACAGCATAACTCCTCTTACTGGAAGGGTGTGAAGTACCTGGGGCTAGGGCCTTCGGCACACTCATACGATGGCGATAACCGTACACGGAACATAGCCTCTCTTGATCGCTATATCAAAGGTGTATCTGCCGGATCTCCGGAGAGGGATACAGAGCACCTGAGCTTGATTGAAAAGTACAACGAGTTTATTATCACAGGATTAAGGACTATGTGGGGCATAGATCTGGAAGTTCTCAAGTGCAATTTCGGCAATGAGCTCCATCACTACTGTATAGGAAATGCACAAAAGTTTATCGACATGAAACTGCTTACAGCAGAAAATCACACCCTGAAGCTTACTCGCGAAGGCATTTTCATCTCTGACGGCATCATGAGTGACCTGATGAGGGTTTAGCTAAGCTTCACATACTGTGATATTGAAGAGTTGAACAGGAAATAAAATGGAATAAGTGGCCTGATGTGGGTTTAACTCAACCCCTCGACCTCTCCGTTGATTATGTCAATACGTTTTGCCTGCGGGTCTGCAGGAAGGCCGGGCATGCGCATCATCTCTCCTGCAATGGCTACAATAAACTCCGAACCCTGATTTATTACCAGATCATTAATTTTGAACCTGAAATCCTTCGCCACGCCATACCATCGCGGGTCTGCAGAGAAAGAGTATTGAGTCTTGGCCACACATACAGGCATTTTTTCAAGTGGTGTTCCTTGTATAAGTTTCAGTTTTTTAAGAGCCTTCTCACCAAGGACAACATCACGTGCTCCATAAATCAGTGTAGCCACTTTTGTAAGTTTGGTCTCAATATCATCATCTTCATCATAGGTAAACCTTAGTTCTTTCGATGGCCTGTTCTCGATAGCATCGACCACAGTGTTCGCCAGATCAACGGCTCCGGCGCCACCATTGGTAAACGCCTCATTAACTGCAAACGGCACACCTCTCTCTTCACAGAATTTCTGCACAGTATCAATTTCACTGGGAGTGTCGAAAGCATATTTGTTAAATGCCACTACGACCGACTGTCCGAAACTGTCAAGGTTGCAGAGATGTTTTTCCAGATTCTCAAGTCCCTTTTTCAGTCCCGCCATATCGGGTTCTTTAATCATTTTCTCAGGTGTGCCGCCATGCATCTTCAGTCCCTGCGCCGTTACCACAATAACAGTCAGCTTGGGACGCAGCCCACTCTTACGGCATTTAATATTAAAAAATTTCTCTGCTCCCAGGTCTGCTCCAAAACCTGCCTCTGTAATAACGTAGTCGCCATACGACATTGCCATTTTTGTTGCCAGAACCGAATTGCAACCATGAGCTATATTGGCAAATGGCCCTCCGTGAACGAAAGCGGCTGTATTTTCAGTGGTCTGCACCAGGTTGGGGTTTATGGCGTCTTTCATCAGCACGGTGATGGCTCCGGCCACTCCCAGATCTTTCACTGTAAAAGGCTCTCCACTCCTTTTATATCCCAACAGTATATTTTCTATACGCCGTCGCAGGTCGTCCTCATCTTCAGCAAGACAAAGGATAGCCATCAGTTCAGAAGCAGCTGTTATATCAAACCCCGATTCCATTGGTACACCATTACCCGGCCCCAATCCGGTAACAATATATCTAAGGCTGCGGTCGTTCACATCCAGTACACGCTTCCAAAGTGCATCCCTGATCTCATTACCACTGTCGAGTACCCGGTATATATAGTTATCCAACAGTGCCGAGATGGTATTATGTGCTGTGGTAACGGCATGAAAATCTCCTGTGAAGTGAAGGTTGATGTTCTCCATTGGCAGTACCTGTGCAAAACCGCCTCCGGCAGCACCGCCCTTCATTCCAAAAACCGGCCCCAGCGATGGTTCCCGCAATGCAACGATCGCCTTTTTTCCAATCTTGTTCAATCCCAGTGCAAGTCCTATGGATACTGTTGTTTTTCCGACACCCGCTTTTGTGGGGGTGATGGCTGTCACAAGAATAAGGTTGCTTTCATCTATCTTCTGTTGATTGATAAGGCTTACGGGCACTTTTGCCATATGTCTCCCAAAGTTGATTACCTCATCGCGAGGTATCCCGATATTTTCGGCTACATCTTTAATTCTTTTCAGTGGTGTTTCTCTTGCAATTTGAATATCAGTTTTCATAAAAATATTAATTTAGTGTTACTTGTATTATTTATCATGATTGTATGATTGTATGATTGTATGATTGTATGACAGTTCAGCCGGTTGTACCACTGTCAAATATTTTTTATCTTTTTTTCTCTTTGATCCTGACATCGCTATTCCCGTTGCTTTTTGTATCTCTCACAACATCACTTTTAACAAGTCCTTCCAGAATGATCAGCTGGTCCCTCAGCTGAGCAGCCTCAAGAAACTCCAGTTTTTTTGCTGCGGCCATCATTGCTTTACGGGTCTGTTCAATCTTTATCTTCAGTTCATCGGCTGAAGCATATTCACTACCGGGCTCTGCAGCTATGGCATAATAGCCTGGTTCTACGTAAGCTTTCGTCTCAACTGCCGATGTGTATTTTATACTCAATGCCGATGTCTGGGACTTCTTTATCTGTTGAGGTGTAATATTGTGCAATTCGTTGTATTTCATCTGCTTTTCGCGGCGGCGGTTGGTCTCATTGATGGTCATCTGCATGCTGTCAGTAATCTTATCGGCATAGAAGATCACTTTACCGTTAACATTTCGTGCTGCCCTTCCTGAAGTCTGTGTGAGTGAACGGTGAGAACGCAGAAAGCCCTCCTTGTCGGCATCGATAACAGCCACAAGCGATACTTCGGGCAGGTCGAGTCCCTCACGCAACAGGTTAACGCCGATAAGTACATCAAACAATCCGTTTCGAAGGTCATCAATAATTTTCACCCGTTCCAGTGTTTCCACGTCTGAGTGAATATAGTTACAACGGACATTATTACCGGCAAGATAGTTTGTCAACTCTTCAGCCATACGTTTGGTAAGAGTAGTCACAAGCACCCGCTCATCCTTCTCTACCCGTTGCTGTATCTCCTCCATCAGGTCGTCTATCTGATTAAGGCTCGGCCTCACATCGATGGGCGGATCGAGCAGTCCGGTGGGACGTATAAGCTGGTCCACAACGATACCTTCGGATTTTTCGAGTTCGTAATCGGCCGGTGTTGCACTAACGAAGATAATTTCGGGTGTGAGGGCTTCAAACTCTTCGAACTTGAGCGGCCTGTTATCGATTGCTGCGGGCAACCTGAAGCCATATTCCACCAGGTTCATCTTTCGGGAGTGATCTCCCCCATACATTGCGCGGATCTGCGGAATTGTTACATGGCTTTCATCGATAACAGTGAGATAATCATCAGGAAAAAAATCTAGCAGGCAGAAGGGGCGCGTACCCGGCAGCCGTCCGTCGAAATACCGTGAATAGTTCTCAATTCCTGAGCAGTATCCTATCTCTTTTATCATCTCCAAGTCGAAGATAACCCTTTCATAGAGCCTTTTGGCTTCCAGCGGCTTTCCTATCGACCTGAAAAATTCAACTTGCTTGCCAAGATCTATCTGTATCTCATCAACCGCTCTGAAGATACGCTCCTGGGTGGTAACAAAAAGATTTGCCGGAAAAATGCGGTACGAATCCAATCGCTCTTCGGTTACCCCGGTGAGCGGGTCAACCTGCTCGATACTCTCAATCTCGTCGCCCCAGAAGATAATGCGCACTATATAGTCGTGATATGCAAGAAACACATCAACTGTATCACCTTTAACCCGGAAGTTTCCACGATTAAAGTCAGCTGTTTCGTTGCGAGAGTATAGGCTGTTCACAAGCAGTCGCAACAGCTGGTCTCTATCTATAGACTGCCCTACCCTGACATCGATAGTTATTTTATTAAAATCTTCGGGATTACCTATTCCGTACAGGCATGAAACTGAAGACACCACTATTACATCATTTCTTCCCGATAGGAGTGATGATGTGGCAGCCAGCCTGAGCTTCTCTATTTCATCGTTAATTGATAGGTCCTTTTCAATATAAGTATCGGTCGACGGAATATATGCTTCCGGCTGGTAATAATCATAATAGGAAACGAAATACTCCACCGCGTTATTCGGGAAAAAACTCCTAAACTCGCTGTACAACTGGGCTGCCAGGGTTTTGTTGTGACTGAGCACCAGCGTTGGTTTATTTATCTGTGCAATTACGTTGGCTACTGTGAATGTTTTACCCGACCCGGTAACACCCAGCAGTGTCTGATATGGGACCTTCTGTCGCAGCCCCTCCAGCAGCGCTTTTATGGCTTCCGGCTGATCTCCGGTGGGTTTATATTGAGATGTAAGTTGGAATTGCATAGATAGTTTTTAAACAAACATATGATGATTATGTTTAAACTAAGTCCTCCGAAAGGTGTTTCTCTGACTTATGGATCAGGGTGCACCGGGATATGGTTTTGTTTCATGAATGCTGATTATCTGAAAGCCGGGATTCAACTCCATATGTACAATATAGCCCGGTACCAGCTCTATGTTTTCGTTTTTCACATATGACTTCATAAGCGGCACATTTATTTTGTAGTATCCTTCTGTGGTCTTTTCATAATTCACCGCTTCAGTGTTTGGTGTGAATTTCAGCGTTGAGCCCTGTGACTGTGCACCGGCAACAAGCAGTTCCCCGGTTATCTTTTCGCGGGTGGCTGTACCGGAATTAAAAAACCTTTTTACAACCGGTGCCAGGTAAAGAGACATCTTGTTGTGATCTACTGCCGAGAGCGACGAGTAAAATCCGTTTACAATGGCAAATATGCTATCAGAAAGGGCTTCATTTTGCGGGTACTGCGGTGAAAGCATCTTATCTCTTTTTAGCGCTTCAGCTATGTATTCCCCCCTGATTTCCCCGTTTTGCGATAAGGTTATATAGCCGGAGTAAGATTCGGGAGTGTTCGTCCTCAAGGCCCCCATCCAGGATAGCGAGTCGATTCGTATCTCTGCCAGCAGGGTGTAGGGACTTCCCGGGTGCTGATCAAGGAAGTTGTGCAATTCAGAAATATTGCCGGTAAACTTTATTTGTTCCCAGTCGGCTGCCTCCTCAGATTTAAGGCTTAAGAGGTTGTTTTGTGCCTCGTTGAAATGCTTTCCGTGAGGATAAGATTCCATATAGAATAGGTAACCTTCCACTGTATTTTTATTAAGTGCTGCCTCCCAGCTCTTTCCATCGATATAGCTTTTCTTTACAGTTTGATTGTATATGAAAAATGATCCCACGATGAGTGTCGCCGCCAGTAGAATTGTCGCTACGGAACTTTTGCCCTTTTTCTTATCCGTTAATTCTCCCGGCATTTCCTCTTGATAGTTTTCCCGGGGGGCGACTGACATTTTTTGACGAGACCTGTTATCACTATTTTCTTTTATTTTTGCATCAATGGTTTTCTCTAATTCCCCGGTCATTACGGTCTCCTCCGGCTCCACAACCTCTTCCGGCTTCGAAATCTCCTCCGGCTCCACAACCTCTTCCGGCTTCGAAATCTCCTCCGGCTCCACAACCTCCTCTTTAGGGTTTTCACTCTTTAACGTTTCCGGCGACTTCTCCTGCTCCCCGGGCTCCACAGATTCCTCCACCTGTTCCACGCCCTTTAACGGTTCTACAACATTCTCCTCCAACCCCACGGTTTCCTCCGGTTCCGAGACCCTATCTGGCTCCGGGGACTTTAACGGCTCAACTGACTCCACGGCGTTTTCAGTCCTGTTCCCGTTAAAACTGTTTTCGGGATCATGAACAACAGATGTTATGTTTTCGGGAAGCTCCAGCTCGTAATCCATACGGATCTTTTTTGCACAATCATCACAAAAAAGAGCTTCTTCCGGTTTATTATTCCCGCAAAGCGGACATGATTGAGACATAGTTTTATCCGAGTTATAAGAATTCTACATCTTTACAAAGATAAGGAATCATCACTTATTATCATGACAAACGTAAAAATGTTTTTGAATGAAGAAACATAATTAGTACTTTTGAGACATGTATTCGTAATGCTTTAATTCCCTTTAAAGATTATGTCATTCATAAAGAAACGTATTCAGTCATTCAGGCATGCATTCAGAGGCATAGGTACTCTTATCGGCCAGACACCAAACATGCGGATACATCTGATAGCGGCTATAGCAGCGATTACCCTGGGATTTGTTTTTCGCATCTCGAAAGTTGAATGGCTGACAGTTATCACTGTTACAGCACTGGTATTTGTCATGGAAGCGATAAATTCTTCATTAGAGACGCTTTCGGATTACGCAAGTAAAAAAGAGACCCATCCGGCAATCAGAAAAGTGAAAGACATTGCCGCAGCTGGGGTTCTGTTTGCAGCACTGGCAGCACTGATTGCGGGACTCGTGATCTTTCTGCCAAAAATATTTTGACCAATATTTTTTATTATCGCATTTTTTAGTAATTTTGCAGTCCGAAACTGTCTTATGGTGTAATGGTAGCACAACAGATTCTGGTCCTGTTTGTCCAGGTTCGAGTCCTGGTAAGACAACAACGCTGCTACGCAATCAGTTATATTTCAACTGGTTGCGTTTTCTTTTTTTAAGCTCTCTACCTAATTTTTTACCCCGGTTTTCACCTAAAAATACGACGTTGGCTTCTCCATGGCCAATTCCAGAAGAAATAAACCCATATAGTTATTTAGTTTACCAATCAATTCAAGAGTCCTCTCACGAAAGCCTCTTTCATTATGCTCAGGTAAATATACATATTTATATTCAATGCATTATTATATTTTTTAGATGTTTTAACCGTAGTAGCAGACTCTTCTAATGTTCACCAGCGACGGGAATAGGTGATCGTCACCACATATCAAGATGGGGCAGCCATCGGTTAACTTTACTGTTCTGTTATGATATTTTCATTAATCATTCATAATATATAAAAATAGACTATCTTTGAGGCATTAAAGCTGCCAGCTTATCTAATTTTGGTAATTTATCATTCTTATTTATCGAACTAAAGGGTATTTAGCTTTTAACATAACACATGAGAAAGTTCAACCGGTAAAATTATACCGGACTATCAGTCTGAAAAATTCATTATTTATTATATGAGTCCACTTTAAAAAGTCCCTGACTTTAATTTTGTTGTTTTATTTCCGTTTTTTGTTGATAAAACGCTCTGAAAATCCCTTGTTATCAGATAAAAAAATCGTATTTTGCATCACCTAAAAGAGAAGAAATCATGTTCAAGAAGACATCTGTAAATCCACAATATGACATGTTTTCCACACCTTCCACCCAAATGGGTAAGCGTGAGGCAAAAAAATATGATGATCCTGCGGCGTGGCACAACCGGTTTTATGCAAACGTCACCTCCCAAATAGACGAAACCATATTTGCTCCCCTTTTCAAACAGGGTAACATGGGCGCTCCCAATGCTTCCATACGGGTGATTATCGGAATGTCCATCATCAAGGAGGGTTTTGGCTGTAGCGATGAAGATCTGTTCGATAAATGCCAGTTCGATCTCCTGGTGCGTAAAGCCCTGGGTCTAGTCTCCCTGAGTGATGTTGCACCCTCTATCGATACTTATTATTTACTGAGAAGGCGTATTTGTGAATACGAAAACCGGTATGGTGTAAACCTGATGGAAAAGAGCTTCGAGCAGCTCACTGGCGACCAACTCTCCACCTTCAAGATATCCGGCAAATCTGTCCGTATGGACAGTAAGCTCATTGGCAGCAACATCGCCTGGTACTCCCGTTTCGAGATCATTCACAACACTTTCCGCGGGTTTATCAAGGACCTGGGCGATAGGGGGATGCTTCTTTTGAACCCCAGGCTCAGGAAACAGGTACTTCTATTTTTTAGAAGAAGATGCTCAGAATATGGTTTACCGCTTAAACAGTGAAACTCTCGGCGAGAAAATCTCTTCCCTGGGTGGGCTCATTTATCAGGTTCTTAAACGCCTTGCAGAGACCACTACCGGCTACGACCTTCTTCACCGTGTCTTCCACGAGCAATACGAGGTGGTCAAGGGACAGGCTATCCTTCGTCCCAAAGAGGACATCACGGCCAGGAGCGTTCAAAACCACAATGACCCCGATGCCGATTATCGAAAAAAAAGGGAGACCAGAAGGTAAAGGGCTACAGTGTGAACATCACCGAGACCTGTGATGACACTGATGAACAGAAGGACAAACCCAACCTGATCGTAAACGTTCAGGTGAAACCGGCAAGTGCTGCAGACAATGGCTACCTGAAGGATGCCGTTACCAACATCCAGGAGAAGGTAAGCACCGATATAATAGAGAAAGTCTATGCCGATGGTGCTTATCAATCCCCTGGTAACAGGGAGTTTGCCGATATGAACTCAATTGAACTTATAACAAGCGGATTACAAGGGAGACAATCTAAATATGACCTGGAGATGAAGGAGGGTGAGCTGGTTGTCACCCATATCGAAACCGGAGAGATTATCCCTGCATACAAAACCGGGGATAAATGGAGGATTGCCACCACAGGCAAGAGCAAGTACCGGTATTTTACGAACGAACAGATAGCAACTGCAGAACTAAGACACGAACTCGCGGCTATCCCCGGGCAGGAACAGATGAAAAGAAACAACGTGGAGGCAACCATCTTTCAGTATTGCTTCCATACGAGGAACAACAAAACACGATACAGAGGTTTGCTCAGGCACAAATTATTTACTTTCGCCAGATGTTTATGGATAAACCATGTCCGCCTTGGAAATTATCTGATAACAATAAGTCAAAGAGCGCATGAAAATGGTTTAATAACCGATTTTCGCTATATAAAGACCTCCATAAGGGAGAAACTTTTTATCGTGTTTGATTTTTTACTTCCTTGCTTCTCAAAAATAGGAAATGAAAAATCAACGAATTACTTTTTTAAACTTAAAATTGCCACTATTTAAAGTGGACTCTTATATTTAAATAAATTAAATTCAATTTTAAATGAAAAATAAATATCTGCTTCAACTCTTCATCTCAGTTCTGGCTTTTGGCATACTTGCATGTAGCGACGATATTCAGGAAATAACACTCAACGTTGGCGAAAATGAAATATTTTTCGACTCCTCTGACGCACAAAATAAGGAGGTGACAATTGAGACAAACTCCAGCTCAATTACAATAGATATTCAGGAGGATGGACGTAAATGGTGTTCTGCCAGACGTTATGACAATATTATCTACATTAGCGTTACAAAGAATACAATTGTAGGTGATAACAGAAAAACATCAATTACAATAACAGCAAGAGAGGGTGAAACAAGAACAATACTTGTAACACAGGCGGCAAGCGACAAATATATAAGCTCCTTTATTATACCGGCAGATATTAACAATCTGAAGGCAGATATAAATGGAGTTATCAACAACAAAGAAAAAACAATTACAATTTCAACATCAGCCTGGATAGGCAATGTGAAAAATCTTATAGCACAGTTCGAAACCCAAGGCAAACTATATATCGGGGAAACAGAACAGATAAGTGGTGTTACACCTAACTCCTTTTTAGATAAGATAACCTACACAGTTAAAACAGCAAACGGGTTTTCTGCAGATTACGTTCTCATAGCCGAAGGAGCAATGTTTACAGGACTTCCTATTATAAAGGTGGATATTGAAGGCGGTGCCGAAGTGGTTGAGAAAACAGTTAAGCTGCCTGCGGTTTTTCAGCTTATTGACCCCTCAGATAAAGGTTTCGACATTGATTTGACCGCTATGAAAATTCGTGGGCGGGGAAACAGTACATGGGTTATGCCTAAGAAACCTTACCGTGTAGATTTTCCGCAAGAAACTTCACTTTTTGGATTGCCTAAAGCAAAAAAATGGGTGCTGCTGGCCAATTACCAGGATCCAACCCTGATAATGAACGATGTTGCATTCAAGCTCGGGCGCATGTTCGGTTTGGAATTTAACCACTCATCTATTCATGTTGAGCTGTTTATAAACGGCAGGCACCGTGGCAACTATCAATTGACAGAACAGAAGGAAGTGGGTGAAGGACGTGTAGATATTGATACAAATGGTGGATTTCTTGTTGAAATGGACAGCTATTATGATGAGGATTATAAATTTAAAACCTCAATCTTGAAACTTCCGGTAATGGTTACTGATCCATCTTTGAATAATGAGTCTGAAATGGAGTATATTAAAGAGGCTTTCAGGGGACTCGAAGATGCATTGTTTGGAGAAAGTTTCCCCGACATTTCATTTGAAAATCACACCGATGTTAATTCATTAATAAACTTTATGCTTATTAATGAACTGGTCCGCAATCAGGAACTCGATCATCCAAAAAGTACTTATTGCTACAAGGAAAAAAATACTAAAATAAAATGGGGGCCTCTTTGGGATTTCGACTGGGCCTTCGGATATAACGAGAGCAACGACTATTTCATCAAAAACAACCTACTGTTCTATAAAGGGAAAAGCGATTCCAGGCCGGGTGCCAGGTTCTTTTCAAGGTTTATGGAAGTTCCGGAGTTTCGTACAAAGTATAAAGCACGATGGAAAGAGATGAAGCCGGAGCTTGTAAAAATTATTGATCATATTGATATGATGGCAGCCAAATTAGATAAATCGCAAGCTGAGAATTTTAAAAACCCTACTAACACGCCAAACACAAAGAACAAAAGTTATCAGGACCTGATTAAAAATATGAAGGAGTGGATAAATGACCGAATTGTATTTCTTGATTCAGAAATTAATAAAATGTGATAGCAGAGGAGGTTGTTTCCAGGTCAGAACGGATAACCGATGGCGAAGTGGAAAGCAAAGTCTCTCCGGAAATCGGGATTGAATAAGGTCCACCGTGAACCCTTGCTTAATGCAGGATTATGTGCTTTCATGCCACCATCAACACGGATAAGCAGGAAGTTGAGGTCGAACCGGATTCCAAGGCCATATCCAACAGCCAGTTCCTTGTAGAAATCTTTCCACCTGAACAGCCCGCCAGGCTGTTCTACATAATCTTTTACGGTCCAAATATTTCCGGCATCCACAAACCCGGCCAGCTCTATCAGCTTATTCATTTTACGGCGGTACTCCAGGCTGAAGTCGATCTTTATATCACCAACCTTGCGTCCAAAATCGTGACCCAGAGAATCCCGGCTGTAGCTACCCGGGCCAAGGGTACGGGTGTTCCATCCGCGTACACTGTTGGCGCCTCCGCCGAAGTATCGTTTTTCAAAAGGCAGGATGGTGGAATTACCGTAAGGATAAGCCATTCCCAAAGCCAAATGAGCAGCAATGGTTCTGTTATCGTTGAATGCGTATGAAGCAGATATATCAAAATCTCCCTTCACGTACTCGGAATAGGGTAATTTGAAAAAAGACTCAAATCCCTCTTCGTTCTTGCTGCCACCTCCAAAACTGGTCACTAAACGAGGTAACCACCCTGCAAGCTCTACCCCTGAACGAACACGGACAGGAATGACCGGCATTGCTCCTCTTGAGATGCGGTTATAATTAGTGTAGGTTATATTGTAGGCTGTGCGCATTATAAGTTGCTCATCGTAGCTGTATCGCAAAATAGGATTGGCTTCTTCGCTCAGATACAAATCCTTGAACCTATCTGACGACCAAGGCATCCTTACGTAGGTAATGCCGACAGGTTCCAACACACTAAGAAGCTTCCAGTCCATCGAAGACCATTGAAAACGAGATGACAGATTAAAAAACTGCCTCAGGTACTCGGGCCTCTTCTGAAAGTTGGTGCCCACTGAAAACTCCGTAGATGCTGATGGCCTGTCTCTTAACTGATTCATAAGCCAGGGGAGCAGCAGTTGAGGAATTGAAAGAAACACCTCAGCACCATATTCATAGTAGCTCTTGTCGATAAGGTTAAGGCTGTCGGTAGCTCTGATAAATTCGTAGGCAGCATTCAGCCTTACGCGGAATGTCTCACCTCCCTTAAGGAAGTTGCGGTGTTCATACGTAATGTTGCTGGCCACTCCAAGGTCACCCGCAGAATTGGTTCCATCAACACCAAACTGCATGAAGTGCAGATTTCCCGGAAAAAGGATAATCCTTGAATCAATATATGCTGAGTCGTTACGCTCAGCAGTAGACATATTGATGGAGGTCTGGCTCACCGGGCCCATACCGTTAAGAGAGGCGTAGGTTCTCTCAACCAACCTGTCGGAATAGAGCCGGCCGGGACGTAAAAACATGTTGTAATAAATAGCCTGGGGACGAAGAAAGGGATCTTGCCCGGAGATGATCTCTACACCCTTGATTTGCACAGTATCGAGAAGATTGTGCCTGGCTGAATCCTCAAGAAGAGCCGGATCGACACCATTGATAACTGTAATATTCCTCATAGTGTACTGCTGATGCCTGGTTGTGTCAGATGGATTATTCAAGCCCAGTACAACATCCACCTGATTGCTACCTACGGTGGTGTCGGCAATAAAATAGAAATTATCCTTCAAAAAATTGTAATATCCCCTGTTTCTGAGGACAGTTGTCATTCTCTCCCTTCCAGCTTCCAATACGGAAAGGTCGAAAATGTCCCCCTCTTTCATAAGGTCCAGCCTCCGGTTCTCAGACAGCAGATTATGTATAGTCGTATCAACTGAACTGACAGTATCTCTAAAAATGCGGATTCGGTGAGGCTCATTAAGCGTTACGTCATACCTCACCTCGGCTTTTTTGCCTCTCTTTACGACATTTGTATCCACTTCAGCGTTCAGATAGCCCTTGTTGCTGAGATGAAGGCGTATCTGTTCCGAAGAGACAACTGTTAGTTGTTCGTTGTATAATACCGGAGGTTCGCCATACTTGAGCAGCTGCCTTCCAAACCATGTGGAATCATTCTCGGGAATATTGTACATATGCAGTTTTATTTTTCCGAGAATAGGCATCGATGAGTTGGGTTTCTGCCTGAGATAGGGTTTCAGTTCGGAGGTTCCGATACCTCTCACTTCTGATTTCACACTTACCTTGTTGAGAAGATAACTCCCCTCTGGTACTTTTTTGGTCACACTGCATGAAGCAAGTGCCACCAAAGCAAGCAGGCATATAAATTTTCTTTTCAGATTACTCATCATCCTCTTTTTTTCTGACAACCCTTAAATCAAAAAGGTCTCTGAACGATTTCGCCTCCCTGGTTACCACAACTCCTATTCCCTGTGTAGTGGGCGTTCGGCGATAGAACCTCTCGTTTGCCCTGTTGAACGCTTTTATCATAAACCAGTTATTAATATCGTACTTAAGCTCAAACTCTCCCATAAAGGCTTGCTGACTTGCCAGCATGCTTTTATCTCCATAGCTGAGGTTGGTGGAGATATGTAAACGGTCGTTAAGCAAACTTGTAGATACGTCAACACCCATTCTCACATTATCGAAGGTTCCATCTATCGATTCCAAGTTTGTACTGATAGACCAGTTATCACTTAATGCGCCGGCAAACAGCGCGTCAAGCCCTTTGGAGAGTGTGCTTGCAGCGAATTTGGTGAACATTGACGACCCGAAATTCATATCTGATGATCCTTCAGACGGGATAAAACTTCCGGTGGTAGCAAGATAAGCAAACTGCAGAATCTTTGTCTCCTCGTTGTTTATAAAGCTGTTTACTCGGAGCTGAATATCGTTGGAGCTTTCGGGCAGCTCTATATCGTATTGCAGATCCATGGCTTCAAGATCTCCCCTGATAAGCAGCAGCGCGTTCACCGGCACTCGCGTGTTTGCCAGCTCTGATGCAAAAGTGTTGCTGAGTGCCGCAAGGTCAGCTCTTACAGGAAGGTAAGCGGTTATATTGAATTGAGTATTCAGCGGATCGCCCTCCATGGTTAGCATACTGCCTTCGCGTATGTTAAAGTCGATGGTTCGTAGATTCTGTAGATTGTAATGGAATTTTCCGCCGTGTATTACATAGTCACCGTAGAGACGTACCTGAGGAGTGGATCTTGAGTTAAAGTTGATGTTCAACTCACCCTCTCCGCTTGCTTCAAGCGCGTTTCCGGTGGTAGGATCCAGAACGACACCCATCTCTAACAGCTGGTTCAGATTCAGTGTCGCCCTCATTAAAATGGGAATTCCCGCCGAGGTGGTCGTATTGACAATATCTAAGGGAGTGTTGTCTTTACGTAAAAACGACAATGAATCAATCTTTTCGTTGCTGTTGACATAAACAATGCCGCTATACTCCGTAGCACTGGCCGTTTGCGGAAGTACCACCATGACATCGGACTTACTGGAGCTCGTTAAGTTCCCATCTCCATATATTCCTGATGGAGACCCGGCCACATTCAGTTCTCCCGAAAGTTTAAGAGTACCATAAACCATCTGATCAGTACGGCCTGGGTTATTAAGCAGAGTAAAGTCGTTGAACCGTATACCGGCATTATATACCACTCGCCCGAAATTAGTATGCGACAGGTTCACGTTCAATATTGCGGTATGTTTGTTCTGGTCGCGAATGACCAGATTCCTGAGCCCAACGTTGTCTCTGCTTATCTCTATTGTGTCCGATACATGATATGTTACGTTTGTATAAGCCACCTTCATAACTCCCTGGTCTATACCCACCCATCCTTCAGTAACCGGTTCCGACAATTTTCCGGTGATATGAATATCGGAATTGAGATGCCCTGAGAGTTCACTGAAGATATTGGCTGTCAACGGTTGAATGGATTTCAGGTTGAACTCATCAATCTTAAAACTCACATCCATGGGTAACGGACTCTGATCACCTGTGGGTATATAGCCGGTAATATGAAGCTTCTTTTCATTTTTATTCTCAAGAAAAGCGTTCAGGTCGAGTCCGTTGTAAAGATTATCCCAGTTCCCTTCTATCCGCATGGTCCCAATGGTATCCTTATGAACTGTGATGTTTTCGATGCGAAGGCCTTCGGTACGTATTATAGGGGTTTCAAGAGCCTGACGAACAAAAATCTGACCATTTATAGAGCCTGAGAACCGGGATATGTTAAACCCGGCCAAAATATTCGCCAGCTCAGTATTGTTGAAATATATCCTTATATTATCGGCTTCACTTCTTGAAGCTACTCCGTCAATACCAAGCATAAGCATATTCTGTTCACGGATACCGAAGTTATTTATAGCGATGCGATCTTTGTGGTAAGAGATTGTGGCATCGTTCAAATCGATCTTCTTATCGTTAAACATTACTGTAACAGGGTGAAGGCGGATATTAGAAGCAAGTTCATCGTTACGGTCGCGGAGGAACGCCATTGTCACCAGTAATTCGCCGTTAGAGCGAGTGTTAGCCTGCTTCAGATCGTACGTGAGCAGGTTTACCACCGAATCGAGAGAGGCGGTGCTGTTTAGCCTGGCGTTGACATACCCGCTGTTCTGGACGAGGTAGGAGTTGACGTTCAGCCCCATTCCCGACGAACGCCTGTTGTTGATATCAATTTTAGTCTCGCGCACATCTTTATTACCGAACATCAGCCGCGGGATATAGGCTTTTATTTTTACTGATTCATCTTCCCGCATATTAACCTTGCCACTAATAGTAGCCGGGTCCACGTTGTAAAAAGGTAGCGAGAATGCATAGGAGATATCCTCCGTATTATTCAGCGAGATATTAAATTGAAAGTTGTTTCTGACAGCTTCTGTGCCAGGCACATTATCTTGTTTATTCTCTTTCTCAGTAATTACCGAGGGCAGATGATGACGCAACACCTGCATCAGCTCCTTGCCAATAGTGGAAAAATAGTAATCGCCAGTCACCTCGGCTTCAACAAAAGAGGAGAGGATCTTCAGTCTTTTCCCCTCACCCTCATCAGGAAGCGACTGCAGATAGACAGCACCGGGATTGTAAATAAAACTACTGTCAGCAAGGGAGATGTTGTCAATTACCGCGGTTCCTGTCATATCATCAATAGAGCTGCCAGAAAGGTCGCTGTCTATAGTAAGGCTAATGAATGGATCTTTCCAACCCTTCACATCAATAAATGGCCTCAGGTCGAGACGGCCTATGTTGCCATTCACGACAAAGCCTAAACCATCACCGAAAGTAATATCGCCGGAGAGGTCGATCTTATTGCGCTCTGTATCTGTAAAAATGCTTCCTTTGACATTATTTCCACTGTAAGTGCCGTTAAAATGAAGATTGTTGTAAAGGTAGTCTCTGAACACTACCGATTCAACATCTCCTTCAGCAACAACAGTGACCCCTGAATTATGAATGACAGAGACCTTTGCTTCTGCACGCATGGTTGTGTTACCCACGCCGGGCCCTTCTCCAATGATGTTCGCTACCTGTATATTGCCGGCGGTGACAGGCCCTTCAAATATGAGTCTACTGAAGCTGTCGGTCATGCGGCCTGTTCCCCTCATAGTAACGTCGCCTTGTTGAGTTAAAGCAGAACCGTCATACCTGAAATAGCCCAGTTTACCCTTTGCTTTCATCTGCAGCTTAATATCGCCCAACGCCAGCAGTTGTACAGGGGACTTATACTGAATTGCCCCGATACGGATAAACGCTTCCAGATCATCCTGGGTGATTTCCAGTGAACGTATATCTAAGTCGATGTCGCTATTGTTGAAATTGCTGAAATCGGCAACAGATCCTGACAGTTTAATCTGTGTTCCAGAGCCATAATGAAAGCTGAAACTGTTAATTTTTGCCATTGGCAGCTGCCCCGTAGCATCTACTTCGAAAGAAAAAGGCTTATCCAAATGTGCAAAGCGCTGTGAGAAGATAGCCACATCCTTAAAATCTGTCTGTTCGCTCTTCGCTTTGACTGAAAACTCTTTTGTTTTTCTGTTGAAACGTGCGCCTGTGACCTCTATACGTGTATTATTGAGTGCCAGTATAACCTTACCTGATGTTATAGTTTCTCCCTTTGCCAGGGCATCGGCCTTAAGATCGCTTATGGTAATCCCTGCATTATTTTCGGTAAAACTGAGTAGCCTCACAGCGGCCTGCATATCTTCAATGCTGAGGAAATCTGCTTTCCCACTGAAATTCAAATCGCGCACATCTATGTGGTTTGCATTGAACTGCCCGGGTGTTTGAGGGACCGAAAGGATGTTGTAACTGAGCCGTCCATCCTTCAACTCTACATCTTCAGCCATTATATGCCAGGATTTTTTTTCTTTTTTAACTGTTGTTGTATCCTTTTCTTTGGCAAAAGTGTCGATTATAAACTGGAAGTTGAAAGGATCGTCGGGTGTTTCACGGTAAATATCTGCCACAAAATTTTCCAATCCCACTTTACGGACAGAGAGCTTGTTCCTCAGGAGGTCCATTGCATGGATACGGACTGTTAGCTTTCCTGCATAGAGCAGCGTATCCTGCTGTTGATCTTCCACATAAAGCCCTTTCAGCTCAACGGTATTGAAGAGCCGGATACGAATACCTTCCAATCGGGCTTCGGTGCCGATGACAGGCTCTAATTTCTCCAACGCAAAATCGGCAGCATGTTTTTGTACAGCAGGAATGCTGAAAGAGATGAAAAGTATTATATTTACAAATATAATACTGATAACGACAATAGCGAGTATGCGGGCAAATTTTGCAACCAAATCAATATAAACGAATAGGTAATTTACAACGACTCTTTGTTGATGCAATATTACAAAAAAAGGAGGTAAGAGTGGAAGTAAGTGGAATTTTTAACCAAAAAATAAGGTTATTTGGACTTTTTCCACAAAAGTGAACTGTCTCCATAGCTAAGGAACCTGAAATAGTTGTTTAATGCATAGTCGTATATTTTGCGCCAATCGTCACCAACAAAAGCAGCGATTAGCAAAAGTAATGTGCTTTGAGGCTGGTGAAAATTGGTGATAAGAGCATCGGGGTAATGAAATTCATAACCGGGAACAATAATTATACGCGTGGCAGCAAGCAGACTGTCACTATGTGTACGCTCCAGATAATGGCGAATACTCCTAAGAGCATCTCCGGGGGTTATGCTTGCATTATCTATATCATTTTCATAAGGCTCCCACTGATTAACACTGAGCTCATGCATAGGCAATTCAGGATTATCATGTAGTTTCCTGCCTATATAGTAGAGGCTCTCCAGAGTACGCATGGAGGTAGTTCCCACCACAATGAGGCTTCCTTTGTTGTTAAGAATCTTATCAATGGTTGAAACGGGCACCGAAATAAATTCAGAATGCATCTCATGGGCGGCGACAGTACCCGATTTAACCGGTTTAAAGGTGCCTGCACCCACATGAAGGGTTACCTCTGCGGTTTGAATGCCCCTTTCCCTTATGCGTTCAAGTACTTCCGGAGTGAAGTGCAGACCGGCCGTTGGTGCCGCTACTGAGCCCTCTATCCGGGAATAGACTGTCTGGTAGGTCACATCATCCTTCGCTTCAGACGGACGATTAAGATAGGGAGGTATAGGCAGCTTCCCCGCCGCTTCAAGTATCTCCGAGAATGTATATTCACCGTTATTCCATGAAAAATCGACGATCGTTTCCTGTGCAGGGTTGCCGGTTTTTTGAGCTGTAAGCCTCACTACATCACCTTTCAGAGGGATATCCATTGTCAGTGGCCCGCTCTTCCATCGTCTGGCATTTCCGATCATACATTTCCAGGAACAGTGCTGCCGCTGCTGAAAACTCAGTGCATAGTCGGCCGGGTACAGAGGTGAAAGACAGAAAACCTCAATATGTGCACCTGTCTCCTTGCGGAAAAGAAGGCGGGCGTGGATTACCCGGGTGTTGTTGAACAGAAGCAGACTGTTGTCAGGCAGCTGACCTGGTAAATCGGCAAATGGCAACGATGTTATCCTCGAACCTCGGTAAAGCAAAAGCTTTGATGCATCTCTATGCTCAAGAGGGTATTTGGCAATTTTTTCATCAGGAAGAGTATAGTTGAAACGGGATATCTGCAGTTGTTGGATTTTATCCTTTTTCATTTTTTTACAATCGTAAAAACTATTTTTCGTAATTATTAATGCATTTATTCCACAAAATTAGTCAACTTTGCAACAGGTAACAAAATTATCACACCCTAAACAGGCTTTTCCATGGAAAATTTGCCTGAGGTACGGATTAATTACACCATAGAAAATGAACAAATTATCAGTAGGCGACAAGGTACGTTTCCTCAACACAGTAGGCGGAGGAACAGTAAAAGGTTTTTTAAACAAGCAACTTGCGGTTGTGGAAGATGAGCATGGATTTGATGTGCCTGTACTTATATCGGAATGTGTGCTTGTGGAGTCAGCAGGAAACGAAAAGTTAGGGCAAGCCCCTGAGGATCAAACGGTATTGCAGGACAAAAAACCTTCTCAGGATAATATGGCTGTATCATTCAAACCGGTTGCTAAAACAGAGAATGCAGAGATCCCTGAAGAGACTCCTGAGGGAGAAAACATTACTGTATGCCTGGCCTTTCTGCCTACAGATATGAAAAATATTAACACTACACCTTACGAGTGTTATTTCGTGAACGACAGCAACTACTATCTCTTTTTCAACTATATGAGCAGAGAGAACAACTCCTGGAAAAGCCGTTACAGCGGCTCGGTGGAGCCGAATACCAAAATTTTCATAGAAGAGTTCGACAAATTTGAACTGAACAACTTAGAAAAGGTATGCGTGCAGTTTATTGCGTTCAAACACAACAAACAGTTCAGGTTCAAGAATCCATGTTCGGTGGAACTTCGAATTGACACTGTGAAGTTTTACAAGCTGCACTGTTTCCGCGAAAACGACTATTTCGAAGATGATGCGCTTATATATTATGTTATGCAGGACGACCTGCCTGTGAAGGAGATTCTTGTCTCTGCCGGCGACCTTGATAGGATTGTAAAAGAGAAGGAACAGATAGAAAAACGCCCCAAAAGACAGCGCATCGAAAAAAGAAAAAAAAGTCCCGTAATTGAAATTGACCTGCATATTGATGAGCTACTTGATACCACAACGGGAATGAACAGTGCCGATATATTGGAGTATCAGTTAAAGAAGTTTAACGAAGTGATGAGTGAACACATAAACGATAAAAACCGAAAAATTGTATTTATCCACGGGAAAGGCGACGGCGTTCTTAGAAATGCCATCATAAAGGAGCTGAAGAAGAATTATCCAAAATGTTATCATCAGGATGCTTCATTTCAGGAATACGGATATGGAGCAACAATGATAACCATTAAGTAATAAAACAGAGAACAAAATGAAAAGAGTTATCTTAATCTTTATGGCGTCGGTACTACTTACCGGCTGCGATCTCATTAGTAGAATCGGGGGTGCCTACCAGCTCTCTCAGAGCGAATACCGATACCATTCGCTCGATAATATACTTGTGGCAGGGATAAACTTGGGTAATGCCTCAAGCATATCGGTCTCAAACCTGGCATCCATAGCCACTGTCCTTGCGGGAGGCTCAAGCAGGCAGAACATACCTTTCAGCATGACGCTCAATATGGATGTAACAAACCCTAATACAGCAGCTGCTTTCCTTGATGCGCTGGATTACACAATTCTTATCAATGAGATGGAGTTTGCTACGGGAAAAATGGATATTCCTATCCGCATTGAACCGGGAGAGACAAAGGTGGTACCTATACCTGTTAGTATCGACCTGAAAAACCTGATGAACCGCTATTCGCAGGACAGGGTTACGAAGGAGATGAGTGACTTCCTGGGAATAACCCCCAACTCAACCTCAGTGACGGTGAAGCTGTGGCCTAAGCTTACAGTAGGCCGAAAACTTGTAAAAGTACCGGCCGCCATACCCATAATATTTAATTTTGGCGGGAAGGATTAGTCTATTTACGGCAGACACGTTGTCTGACGACATGGAATTGGATTGAACTTCGTAAGATGACCTCGGGATTGATTTTTTCAGGCATATGGTGTCTGACGACATGGCAATTGTAAAAGTGTTTGAAAACAGCTGTTTTGCTATTTCCCGGAATTGTTTTTATAGCTATCTTTGCGTAAATGATTTTCTAACTCTAATTCCACCTTATGCAATCAATTAAAGAGCTCTACAGGATAGGTAACGGACCATCGAGTAGCCACACCATGGGACCTAAAAAAGCAGCCTCTCTGTTTGCTGAAGCAAACCCCGATGCCGGGCGTTTTGAGGTGACACTTTATGGAAGCCTTGCAGCAACCGGAAAAGGTCACCTAACCGACATAGCTATATTAAGTGTACTTGAACCTGTTGCACCGGCCACCATTGAGTGGTTGCCAAAGACGTTCTTGCCTTTTCATCCTAACGGACTTAAAATAGAGGCATATGACAGCAACGGAGAGCTGATGGACGTGCAGACGGTATACAGCATAGGAGGCGGCACCCTTTCCGATGGAAAAAATACGATCGGACTCTCTGAAAACGAGGGAAAAGATATATATCCGATGACCACAATGACAGAGATAATGGAGTGGTGCGAAAGGACAGGCAAAAGCTATTGGGAGTACGTGGAGGAGTGCGAGGGAAAAGATATATGGGATTATCTGGGAAAAGTATGGGATGTAATGAAAGCATCCGTAAAGCGGGGACTCGATAATGAAGGGATACTGCCGGGACCGCTTAGCCTCCACCGGAAAGCAGCAAGCTACTTTATAAAAGCCAAAGGCTATAAGGCATCATTACAATCTCGCGGATTAGTGTTTGCCTACGCACTGGCGGTATCGGAAGAGAATGCCGCAGGCGGTGAAATTGTAACGGCGCCCACATGCGGCTCCAGCGGCGTGGTTCCTTCGGTGCTCTATCACCTTGAGCAGATTCGTGAATTCAGCAAAAACAGAATGCTGCGTGCATTGGCAACTGCTGGGTTATTTGGAAATATTGTAAAGAAAAACGCATCTATCTCGGGTGCCGAGGTGGGGTGTCAGGGAGAAGTGGGTGTTGCCTGCGCTATGGCTGCCGCAGCTGCCAGCCAGCTTTTCGGAGGTAGCCCCGCTCAGATAGAATATGCTGCCGAGATGGGACTGGAGCACCACCTGGGGATGACCTGCGACCCGGTTTGCGGACTGGTACAAATACCATGCATAGAACGAAATGCCTATGCTGCAGCGCGTGCGCTGGATGCCAACCTATACTCTTCGTTCACAGACGGAATTCACCGGGTATCGTTCGACAGGGTGGTAAATGTGATGAAAGAGACCGGGCACGATCTACCATCTTTATACAAAGAAACGGCAGAAGGAGGCCTTGCCAAAGGCCATACATTCACCTGAAAGTTTAATAAAACAAGCAAGCTCATTGCTCATAAGCTTATGCCAAAGGGCATACATTCACCTGAAGGCCGGAAATACGGGATATGACTGCAGTCACCGGTAACAACAGATTTTTTTCCTCTGTTCATACTTTTCCCGGAATTTTACCGTTATATTAACGGTATTACGTAATTAAGCTGCATTGTAAAAAAAATGATAGACTATATTAAAGGCGATGTCGCCGAACTAACACCGGCCTCCGTAACATTGGAATGCGGAGGTATCGGTTACCAGATGAATATTTCACTGAACACCTACGGTGCCATTCATGAAAAGCCGGCAGCCAAACTCTATGTGTATGAATCTATTCGAGAAGACGCACATGTTTTGTTCGGCTTCATGGATAAACATGAACGGGAACTGTTCTTGCACCTTATAAGCGTTTCTGGCGTAGGGCCAAGTACGGCCAGGGTAATACTCTCATCGTTCAGCTCAAAAGAGCTGGAGGTTATTATCGCTAATGAAAATACAGCAATGTTGCAGACAGTCAAGGGTATAGGAGCAAAAACCGCACAGCGGATAATCGTGGATTTAAAAGACAAGATCAAGATAACCGATGAGAGCGGTATAGTTAAACCGTTTTCAAAAAGCGATCTGTCGGAGACAGGCCATGCTGCAGTCTCAGCCTTGGTGATGCTGGGGTTTGTTCAGACAGCCTCAAACAAGGTGGTATCAAAAATTATAAAAGAAGCACCCTCACTACCGGTAGAAGGTGTTATCAAAGAGGCATTGAAGAGATTATAACAACAGCTGGTTACGTAATACACATTTTTGAATTCAAGAATCGTATATTGCTGTTGTCTCTCTGAAAAAAACTGTTTACATATTACTCCTCTATATTCTGTTCCCCCTGAATGGAATGCCAGTTTATTTTGCTTATGCTAACAGCACAGTTTTACCGCCCGACAGCGTTGAGACTGGGCTCATGCCAAAAGATACTGCTGCCGTAACACTGCCTTTTAATCGGCAGGGGCTGCCTGTTAGACTGCAAAATCCTTCTAATGTTGTAACGGAAGTACGCTACGATTATCGCTCCAACCTCTATATCTTTGAATATAAGGTGGGTGATGCAGTGATAAACACTCCCGTCACCATGACTCCGAAAGAGTATATGGAATACCGGTCGCGACAGATGCAATCGGACTATTTCAGAGAAAAGAACTCCCTTAACCGTGACGGTTTAAGGCCATCCTCACGATACTCGTCACTCTCAGGTATTCGCAAAAGGACAAATCAGCCAGGGACAATTTTCGGCCCTGGGGGCATAAGGTTCACTGCACAGGGATCTGTAGAGATATCAGCTGGGATTAAACGGGATTTTACCGGTAATCCGGGCATTCCGCAACGGTCACGAGTAAGAAATATATTCGATTCAGACCAGCAGATAAAGCTAAATATGAATGCCAAAGTGGGGGAAAAGATAAATTTCGATATCAATTACAATACCGATGCTACCTTTGATGCAGATGCAAAACAGATAAGGCTTGCTTATAAGGGTGATGAAGACGAGATAATTAAAAATATTGAAGCGGGAAACGTTAACATGTCCACAACCAACTCGCTTATTGACGGCGGAGCAGCGCTGTTGGGCATAAAATCGGAACTGCAGTTTGGTAAACTGCGGGTAAATACGGTCATCTCTCAACAACAGTCGGAATCACAAACCGTTAATACCGGCGGTGGGGTACAAACTACACAATTTGAGCTTAACGCCGACAAGTATGATGAGAACCGCCATTTTTTCCTGGGACATTACTTCCGCGATACCTATGATAATGCATTGGCAAAGCTCCCTTATGTGCAGTCATCGGTATCCATAACAAGGATGGAGGTGTGGGTGACCAACAAACGAGGGGAGTATGACAGGGTTAGAAATATTATTGCATTTGCCGACCTGGGGGAACACAACAACATACATAACCCGATGTGGACAGCGCAAGGCTCGTCAGACGTTCCTGACAATATGTCCAACACCATGTATGGCGAGCTTGTCTCTAACTACCCCGGTGCACGCAATCTGAGTGAAACGGAAAACACCCTCCCCGGCAGCATCGTCCCGGGCACGGACTATGAAAAGCTGGAGAATGCGCGACTCCTGAGTCCCTCTGAGTACAAATACCGCCCTCAGCTTGGATATATCTCCCTTAACATGCCGTTACAGCCTGATGAAGTGCTGGCAATTGCTTACGAATACACATATAATGGCAGGGTGTACCAGGTGGGAGAGTTCTCCGGTGAAGTGGGAAGCGTTTCTGCAGGTAACGGCGACAGGCAAAAGGGTGCCCTGTTTGTTAAACTGCTGAAACCTGTTTCGTTCTCTCCACGGTCCCCGGCATGGGGGCTGATGATGAAAAACATCTACTCCATAGGATATGGAGCATACAATGTGCAAAAGGATCGCTTCAGGATGAATGTCACATACCAGAGCGATTCCTCAGGTATCTATATGAACTATCTACCAGGGAGTGGTGTAGACGACAAGCTGCTCCTCACCATAATGAACCTCGACAGGCTTGACTCACGCAATAATCCCAATCCCGACGGGATCTTCGATTTTCTTGAAGGCTATACAATAGACAGCGAAAACGGCTGGATTATATTTCCTGTTACTGAGCCGTTCGGGTCGCATCTGAAGAAAAAAATCGATAACGATGCCATTGCCCGCAAATATGTATATCAGGAGTTGTATGATTCAACGCTCACCGCAGCACGACAGGTCCCCGAAAGAAATAAGTTCCGTTTGAGTGGCGAGTACAGAGGCTCTTCCGCCCATGAGATAAACCTAAACGCAGTGAATGTGGAAAGGGGTTCGGTAAGGGTCACTGCCGGCGGTATCCCCCTTACCGAAGGTGTTGATTACACGGTTGATTATCTCTCAGGTATTGTAAGCATCATTAACCGTTCAGTTCTTGAATCGGGAACACCTGTGAGTGTAACTCTCGAAAACCGCCTTATGTCGCATCTGCAACGCAAGACACTGATGGGTATCAACCTGTTATACGATTTTTCAAAGGACTTTTCAGCAGGAGTCACGCTGATGCACTACTACGAGAAACCACTAATAATGAAAAGTGCTTACGGAGACGAATCTGCAAAAAATACGTTGTGGGGGGCAAACCTTTCCTACAGAAGAAAGTCGTATGCGCTAACCAACCTGATTGATATGCTGCCTTTTGTGGATGCTACAGCACCTTCTCAACTTTCGGCAAACCTGGAGTTTGCTCACTTGATTGCCGGACACTATAAAAACAGATACACGGGCGAATACTCCTATATTGATGATTTTGAAAGTTCATCGACGAGCATCGATCTTCGTACACCCTACTCCTGGTCACTCGCCTCCACTCCGCTTAACAACACGTCCTCAGGACTGTTTCCGGAGGCGGCACTCTCTAACAATACCGATTATGGAAAAAACCGCGCGCTGATGGCATGGTTCTATATCGATGGCATCTTCACCGGAAGGAATTCGAGCCTGACGCCTGCTCATATCAAAAACGATCACACCCAACTCTCCGACCACCGGGTAAGGGAGATATTTGAGAGGGAGATTTACCCCAACAGGGATGCCTATTACGGACAGCCAGCCACCATTCCTGCACTTAATATCTCCTACTATCCTAACGAACGGGGACCTTATAACCTTGATAGTAATGTGGACGGTAAAGGAAATCTACTCAATCCGGAACAACGTTGGGGTGGTATCACACGACGAATGGATACCCGCGATTTTGAGGCAGCAAACATTGAATATATTGAGTTCTGGCTGATGGATCCTTTTGTGAATGACACGCTCGGCACTTCAACAGGTGGCGACCTCTACTTCAACCTTGGTGATATATCGGAAGATGTGTTGAAAGACGGAAAAAAGTTTTTTGAGAATGGGTTGCCTGTTGATGGCGATACTACGGCAGTGGGATACACAGTATGGGGTAAATACCCGAAGCGGCAGTCCACAGTTTATGCCTTCGACAACTCTCAGGGGATGGAAGCACGACGGTTGCAGGATGTAGGGCTGAACGGACTGAGCAGTGAAGAGGAGAAAGTGTATCCATCATATGCCAACTACCTGAACGAACTTCGTCCCCGGTTATCGGGTGAAACTATTTCAGCAATGGAAGCCGACAGCCACTCACCGTTAAACGACCCTGCAGGGGACAAATTCCGCCATTATAGAGGGGCGGAACAGGATCGCATGCAGATGAGCATACTCGAGAGATATAAATATTTCAACGGCACTGAAGGCAATTCACTTGCATCTGATGAAGATGCACGCTATTCTTCAATATCGCGATCCACTCCTGATGTGGAGGACATAGATAACGACAATACACTCAATGAGAATGAATCATATTATCAGTACAGGGTATCGCTTAGGCACGAAAATATGGAGACGGGAAGCAACTTTATTGTCGACAGGCGTGAAGTGAGCGTGAGATTGCGGAACGGACAGGACGGGAAGGTCAATTGGTACCAGTTTAAAATACCTGTCAGGGATTATCAGCAAAAGATTGGCAATATAAATGGGTTCAACAATATCCGGTTTATGAGAATTTTTCTTACCGGCTTTGAAGAACCTATCTTTCTAAGATTCGCCACACTTGAACTGGTACGTAGTGAGTGGAGAAGTTACACGAAAGATCCTGTAACAGGAGGAGAAGTCACAGGCACAGGTAGCCTTGACATTTCAACAGTGAACATTGAAGAGAACGGCAATCGCACACCGGTAAATTATGTTTTGCCTCCGGGGGTTACACGTATTCTTGATCCGGGACAACCTCAGCTCAGACAGGAGAATGAGCAGTCGCTTTCTATAAAGGTACAAGATCTTGAGCCGGGGGCCTCCAGGTCGATCTACAAAAACAGTATGTATGATATGCGCCGCTATAAAAGGCTGCAGATGTTTGTACATGCGGAGCAGCTGCCGGAAGTCCCCGGCACATTACAGGATGGGGATCTTTCAATATTCTTGCGTCTGGGGTCGGACTACAGGGATAACTTCTACGAGTATGAGATACCTCTGCTAATTACTCCTGAAGGGCAGTACAGCACCAATAGCCCGACCGGGCAGAAGACGGTATGGCCACTGGAAAACATGTTCGATTTTCCTCTTGAGCTGTTCACCGGCCTGAAGCTGGAACGTAATGCAGAAAAACACCGTAGTGGTGGTGCTGACTATTATATCCCCTACTCGCTTTACGACCCGGATAAACCGGGAAACAGGATAACCATTATTGGTAATCCTTCGCTGGCAGAAGTGAAGGTGATGATGATTGGCATCAGGAACCATTCTGACAGGAATCAGTCGGGGGAAGTATGGATAAACGAGCTACGCTTAAGCGAGTTCGATGAAAAAGGAGGTTGGGCGTTTCAGGGAAATATGCAGCTGGCACTGTCAGATATCGGTACTGTCGCCTTCTCTGGAAGAAAAGAGACAGCCGGCTTTGGTGCTCTCAGCAGGAGCCTTTTGCAACGACGCAACGATGACTATTTATCAATGCATATGTCTTTTAATTTTGAGTTAGGACGTTTTCTTCCAAGGCAGGCAAAGGTGACGGCACCGTTTCAATACTCCTATTCAGACCGGACATGGACCCCGCTCTACGACCCATTTAACAGAGATATCCTGCTCTCCGAATCATTGAAACAGTCCAAAAACAGGCATCATCGCGATTCTATTCAAAACATCTCAACTACAAGTTCTATAAACAAAAGCATTAGCCTGAGCAATGTAAAAGTAAATATCAGTAGTAAAAACCCGATGCCATACGATCCGGCCAACTTAAGCTTCACCTTTGCCAGGAACATTAATGAACTTCACAGCCCTGATACCGAGTACGCAACGGTACTCGATTACCGGATACAGGCGGACTACGAGTACTCCCCTTTAATGAAATCCCTGGAGCCTTTTAAAAATATAAAAGACAACTCCGGATGGCTGAAACCGGTTAAAGCGCTATATTTTAATTTACTCCCAAACAACATCAGAGCAGGTTCACTGTTAGTGCGTAATTATCAGGAGAAACAGCTCCGGAGCCTCAATGCCCAAGGAGATGGAACAACACAGTCGCAACGGCAATACCTTTCGTTTAGCCGCAATTTCTTTTGGGACCGGGATTTTTCCATCACGTGGGATCTGACGAGAAACCTGAAAGCATCGTTTCATTCGGGTACGATAGCCGAAATTGAAGAGCCTTATCTGCAAGTGAATAAAAAGATTAACCGGAGCGATTATGAAATATGGAAGGATTCTGTGATCCACAGTATACGTGAGCTAGGGAAACCACTCAACTACGAGCAGGCGGCCAACGTTACATATATCCTCCCGTTCGCTCATATAGCACCGCTTGACTGGATCAGTTCGAGTGCAGCATATAACTCCCGCTACCGGTGGGAACGCGGAGCTGTTGTCGATGATGAAAATACAGGCAACTTTCTACAGAACGATTTTGCACTTTCAGTAAACAGCAGGTTCAACCTGGTGTTGCTATACAATAAGATTCCTTTCCTGCAGAAGGCGAACAGTATTTTTAACGGAGGGGCGGGACCTATGCAGGCGGACATCTCGCCGGCGGAAGGAAGTACTCCCGGTTACGACATTGCAAGTTATGCCATGAGAGCAGTGATGATGGTTCGCAGTATCAACCTGAATTTTGGATACATGACACGTACCAGCCTGCCTGGATATGATAAGATGATTGGCGACATTTTCGGCCAACATAACGGTGCTGACGGGCTGCTTCCCGGATTGGGGTTTGCCTTCGGATTTGATGGCGGAAAGAGATTCATAGAGAGAATGAAAGAAGACAACCTATTGGTAATAAACAAAAACAATATTACACCCGCCATAAGTAACCGGACAAAAAATATGAGACTGGAAGTTTCCCTGGAACCTTTCCCGGGATTAAAAATCGACCTTAACGCTCTCTACGAGGATAATCGGCGTACAGAATTTCAATTTATGTTTGAGGAGATGCCTGTGGTTCACGGTGGCAGTTTTGCAATGACTACCATCTCCCTCTCATCAGCATTTGAAAACCAGAGAGCAGGTAAAAACTACTTCTCAAGTACATTCGAGAGGTTTCGGAAAAACAGGGAGGCTATCGCATCAAGAGTAAGGGGCCAATATGAACTTTCACACTACCCTTCCAGTGGATTTCTGGCTGGAAGCAGCTACGCAGGACAACCGTTTGACCCGGCAACAGGTGATGTTAACATTAACTCAGCCGAGGTGTTAATCCCTTCATTACTGGCAGCATATACAGGCAAGGATCCTAACAGCGTGGAGCTTACCGCCTTTCCCGGCATGAGGTCGCTGTTACCAAATTGGAACATATCGTTCGACATGATGTCAATATTGCCTGAACTGGGTGAGCATGTGAAGTCGTTAAACCTTGTTCATCAATACATATCGCATTACCGTGTTGGTTCGTTCTCATCTTATCTCAGCTGGGTGCCGGCAAACGATGATGGTGACCTGGGTTACATACGTGACGCCCTCTCAGGATCTCCTATCCCCTCAACACCATACGATATCTCAGCGGTAACCATTACAGAAAGCTTTCACCCGCTTATTGAGGCAAACAGCATACTGAGCAACAATATGAATGTAAGCCTGAGGATAAATAGGACAAGGGCGCTGAACCTGAATATCCCTTCATACAGGATAGTGGAGATGAATGATAACGATATTGTTGTTGGAATAGGCTACCGCATTGCCGATTTTAACCGGATAGCAGGATTCGGGTCAAACTCAATGCAAAGGGTCAGAAACAGTCGGTTGCCGGGAATAGCTGGAGAGAAAGGCCAATCTCACGCCTCCAAAACATTCAGTAACACTCTGAATCTCCGTTTCGATGTCTCTCACAAAACCACGAGTGCTCTTATCAGAAAAATTGAAGACGGTTTTACTCAGGCTACAAGCGGAATAAAGACCATAACTATACGTTTTACTGCAGATTACGAATTAAGCAGGGCTCTAACACTGCGTGCATTTTACGACAAGTTGATAAATACACCACTTGTTTCATCATCATCCTATCCGGGAGCAACAACAAATGCGGGGGTAAGTTTGCGGATAAACCTTATTCAATAGCCGGGTTCATCGGGGTTGAAGCATTGAAACTGGCAGAGCGAAGTATTGAAACTGGCTAGGTATAACATTGAAACAATCTGTATGAAGTATTAAAACTGGCTGGGTGAAGCATATTCATATAGAAAGATGGTTTACCCGGCAACCAAAAATCATACAAAGGTGTTATATGAAAAAAGAGATGGCTGAGAAATACTGAAAATTAGAATAAAAACCGCTATTTTATCTTAATTAATGTTGCAAAACGGGCTTTCCTGCGTTTTTTTTTAATTTTAAGAGGATATGTTAAACAAAAAAGTCGTTTATTTGTTAAATTAAAATGAACAAAGACGATCTTTGAAATAAAATAGTCACTTATAAAAAGAGGTTAGTAAAGAAAGTACAGTATGAAAAAATCGACTATATGGTTGGTTGCCGTTGTTATGTTCACCACTTTTTTAGCTTTACTGTTTCTGCAGGTAAGATACATGAGGACAAGCATGGATATCCGCACCAAACAGTTCGATGAGCAGGTAAACAGAAGCTTGTACAACGTGATGAGGGATCTTGAGCAGGATCAGACACGCGATTACCTGGAGCAGGATATGATTGAATCGGAAAACAGATATTCACAGTATTCCGCCCCGCAGATGTCCCCAAATATTTCAGAGCAGAAAACAGGTGCAGCAATAACACAACCCGGAGGAAGTGATACAAGAATAAGGCTGAACGCACCACAGCAGTCGATGCGGCCGGATCAGCAAAGGGAGAGGGTGTTTTTATCACCCAGCCAGGGCTTAAGCACAATCTCAAAAACCCAGTATGATATGCAACAGTCGTTGTCGAAGCGATATCTTCACGAGCGCTCATTACTTGATGAGGTTATTTTTAAAATAATGAATCGTGCCAGTAATGAGCCTATTGAAAAAAGAATCGATTTCAACAAGGTTGAACAATATATTCGTTACGAGCTGTCATACAATGGATTGAACGAACCATTCAGTTTTCAGGTAGTGAATTACAACAATAAGGTGGTTTTTTCTTCTCCCGGCTTTTCGACAAAATACAAAGATGCGATTTACACTCAAATTCTGTTTCCTAACGATCCACCGGCAAAATTAAACCAGTTGAGGGTTTATTTTCCAACTAAAAGGAATTATGTGTATAGTGAACTTTCCTTTTTTATACCATCGCTAATATTCACGTTTATACTACTGATAACGTTTATATTTACGATAGTATCACTGTTCAGGCAAAAGCGTTTGTCTGAGATGAAGAACGATTTTATTAACAATATGACGCATGAGCTGAAGACGCCAGTCTCCACCATCTCGCTTGCCACGCAGATGCTTAAGGATGAGTCTATCCTTAAGTCGCCCGAAGTGTTCAAGCATGTCACGGGAGTGATACATGATGAGACCAAAAGGCTCAGCTTCCAAGTAGAAAAGGTGTTGCAGATGTCGCTTTTCGACAAGCAGAAGACAACTCTGAAGATGAAAGAGATAGATGCAAACGACCTGGTGGTGAGTGTTGCCAATACTCATGTGCTGAAAGTGGAGAAGTTGGAAGGCATTCTGGACATTGATCTTCAGGCTGAAAAGTCCACAATACGCGTGGATGAGATGCACTTTACCAATGTGCTTTTCAACATCCTGGACAACGCGTTGAAATACAGAAAAAAAGATGTTCCGCCTGAATTGATGATCCGTACACGCAACGAAGGGAACAAAATCATTATTACCATTGAGGATAATGGAATCGGGATGAGGAAGGAAGATTCGAAAAAGGTATTTGAACGGTTTTATCGCGTTCCTACCGGCAACAGGCACGATACAAAAGGATTCGGACTGGGGCTGGCATACGTGAAAAAGATCGTAATAGACATGAATGGCACAATACGTGCCGAAAGTGAATTAGGTAAAGGCACCAAATTTATAATTAGTTTACCCGTAATAACACAAAAATGATATGGAAGAGAAGTTAAAAATTTTTTTATGCGAAGATGATGAGAATCTTGGCATGTTGCTCAGAGAATATCTCCAGGCAAAAGGGTTTGATACCGATCTGTTTCCCGATGGGGAGGCCGGTTTCAAAGGATTCGTGAAAACAAAATACGATTTGTGCATCGTTGACGTAATGATGCCTAAGAAAGACGGCGTAACGCTTGTTAGAGAGATAAGGACTATCAACACTGAAATACCTGTGATCTTTTTAACGGCCAAAAATATGAAAGAGGATGTACTTGAAGGCTTCAAAGCCGGAGCCGATGACTACATTACCAAGCCGTTCAGTATGGAAGAGCTGGTTCTTCGTATTGAAGCTATCATTCGCCGTGTGAAAGGCAAAAAAAGCAAGGAGCAGCAAGTATACAACTTTGGTACGATGACCTTCGACACTCAAAAGCAAATTCTTAATATCGGCGACATCCAGACAAAACTGACAACCAAAGAATCGGAGTTGTTGTCGCTCCTATGTGCTCACGCTAACGATATTTTAGAACGCAACCATGCACTGAAACAGATTTGGGAAGAGGATACATATTTCAACGCACGCAGTATGGACGTATATATCACTAAACTGCGCAAACTGCTAAAGCCAGAACCCAACATCGAAATCATCAACATTCACGGAAAAGGGTACAAGCTTATTGTTCCTACTGAAGAAGGTGATAACGTAGAATAACAAGAGTGCAATTTTCACTCTCTATAAGAGGCCGTTCTGAATGGAATGGCCTCTTTATATTAATAATTTTTTACCCTAACAGAAGAGTAACAGAAATATATTGTTTACATTTGCAAAAAAAGAGGCCCATTTACAGTCAATAATATGATTTAAAATATTTATGATTTTGAAATATCTATTGGCAGGCGTGAAAATATTGAGAAAAGAAGAGTAATTTGAAAAATAGAGTCAGATATGAAGAGTAACAAAAGAAAAATGGCGAAAACGCTTAAGGTTATCGCCACAGATCGTAACAGAACTAATATTCTGCGTGAATGGGAACAAAAGACTATTGCATACCTTGTGCAAAAGGTGCCTTCCCGGATCACTTCCGACGGTCTTACTGCCATCGGCTTCTTCGGAAACCTTCTGGTTGCTTCAAGCTTTGTATTGGGAGCTTATCTGAATCGTTACTGGCTGCTTATGTCATTGTTAGGTTTTGTTATAAACTGGGTAGGCGATTCGCTCGACGGGCGGCTTGCATACTACCGGAACAAACCACGCAAATGGTACGGTTTTTCTCTTGATGTGTCAGTGGACTGGGTAGGTACCTTCCTGATTGGATTAGGTTATACCATCTATGCCCCCGGGATATGGAAATATGCAGGATTTTTCTTCGTTGTGTTCTACGGATGGGAAATGATTACCGCCCAGTTGCGTTATAAGATAGGCGGCCAGTATTCTATAGACTCCGGTATCTTTGGCCCTACCGAGGTGAGATTATTGCTGGGAACCATTATCACGTTAGAGGTATTTATACCCGGTTCCATTCAGTACCTTGCAACCGCTGCCTGTGTTTTTCTACTTGTTTCGAATCTGGTTGAGACACGTAAACTGCTTATACTGGCCGACAAACAGGATATTGCAGATCGCCGGAGAAAAGAAGAGGAGCGCAAAGCAAGAAGAATTGAAAATGCATAAACTGACGCGTTTTATTCAGTAGGAAGATAATTACAAAACCTTTCAGTAATCTGATTATCCTCCCAAAGAGTATTACTCTGGGGAAGTGGTTTCGAGGAAATCCACAACCCTGGCATATGCCTGTGCATGCAAGTCAACTTTCGGCTGCAAACACAAAAATATCAACCAAAAATCCCTACCTTTGTGAAACTATTCAGTTAAACAAAAATAACGGTTTAGCGATGGCAATATTTGTTTTGCATGAAAATACAAAAGCAAACCAAATATTTTGAATTAATAGAAAAGTATCGAAATGACACATTCAATGACAGGATACGGCAAAGCAGTTGTCGAACTCCCTAACAAAAAAGTAACTGTCGAGATTAAGTCCTTGAACAGCAAGCAGTTTGATCTATCTATACGTATGCCGGCAGTTTACCGGGAAAAAGAGATCACACTGCGTAATAACCTTTCACATAGCCTGGAACGAGGTAAGATCGATCTTAATATAAATGTGGATGTTATCTCCAGGGATGTATCCTCAAAGATAGATTTCAATACACTGAGCCAGTATCACAGAGAAATAAGGGACCATGCCCTCGAAATGAACGTTTCTCCTCCCCAGGACTGGTTCTCAATACTATTACGCCTTCCTGATGTAATGAAACAGGATACGGAAGAGCCCGACAATGTGGAATGGGAATCTATAGGGAAAGCAATTGAACGTGCAGTAGATGATGTCATTGCCTTTCGCAAACAGGAAGGGGAGATGCTGGCGAAGGTACTGACTGAAAAAATTGAACGGATTAGCGCCCTGCTTATTGCAGTAGAACCTTTTGAAACAGAACGCGTTGATAAGATAAAAAGTAGAATCTATGACGAACTTAACAACCTTGAAGGGATTGAATTCGACAAGAACCGTTTTGAACAGGAGATGATCTACTACATTGAGAAGCTGGATGTGAGCGAGGAAAAAAACCGCCTTGCCCATCATCTTAAATATTTCACAGAAACGCTAAACGGCTCACGTTCCCAGGGTAAAAAGCTTGGGTTCATTGCCCAGGAGATAGGGCGCGAGATAAACACCCTGGGTTCCAAATCAAATCAATCGGATATGCAATGTATTGTTGTGCAGATGAAGGATGAGCTGGAGCAGATTAAGGAACAGGTTTTAAATGTATTGTAAAGAAAGGTAGAGAAGCAGAGAAGCAGAAGCTATTTATGACACAATTAATAATAGTTGTGGCTCTACCGGAAAAAGTAATAAAATGGCCAAACTAATCATTTTTTCAGCACCTTCAGGCTCAGGTAAATCGACACTTGTGCGTTTTCTTTTGTCACAGGGACTGAACATTCAGTTTTCCATCTCGGCTACCAGCCGCGAACCACGCGGGGATGAGAAAGATGGTGTAGAATATTATTTCCTGTCACCCGACGAGTTCCGCAGGCGCATAAACAACAACGAGTTCCTAGAATATGAGGAGGTTTATGACAATAAATTCTATGGTACTCTGAAAAGCGAGGTGGACCGCATTCTAGAAGAAGGCAAGAATGTGGTTTTCGATGTTGACTGTGTAGGTGGGCTCAACATTAAAAATATATACAATAACCAGGCATTGAGTGTTTTTATTATGCCTCCGTCGGTAGAGGTACTACGCGAAAGGCTTGAAAAACGAGGTACCGACGAACCGGAAGTCATTGAGAACCGGTTGGCAAAAGCTGAATATGAAATGAGTTTTGCTCCGCAATTCGATGTAATAGTGAGCAATGACGATTACGACAAGGCAAGGGCTGAGATTCTGAAACTGGTCACCGACTTTATTGAAGAGTGATTTTTCTGGCCCTGTTCCCGATCAATTCATTTAATATTTAACTGAATCATATTAAAAAAGCATACGCATTATGATCAGAAGGTTATCCATAATTTTCGCGGCCTGTTTTCTCTCTTTCTCTCTCTTCCCGCATTCACTGGAAAAGGAGACCCGCACATATGCGGTGAAGGATGGACGGGAGCTTAAACTGGATCTGTACAGATCAGATTCTGCCGCCTTATTGCCACAGCCATGCCTCCTTTTTGTTTTTGGAGGCGGGTTTAAAGAAGGGGAAAGAGATGCAAAAATATATTCTTCTTTCTTCAACTATTTCGCCAGCAAGGGATTTACAGTAGCCTCTATTGATTACCGCCTGGGGATGAAGGGGCAAAAGGCCCCGGGTTTATTTAATTACAAACCAATTCAAAATTCCATTTCACTGGCTGTAGCCGATCTATATTCTGCGACAAGTTATCTGCTGGAAAATGCCGAAGAGCTTTATATAGACCCTTCGCTCATAATAATCAGCGGATCAAGTGCAGGTGCCATCACTGTTTTACAAGCAGATTACCGTGAACGCGACAACCATCCCTCAGCCAGTGTGCTGCCTGACAATTTCAGATATGCAGGTGTGATTGCCTTTGCAGGCGGAATCTTTAGTACTGAAGGTGTACCGTCGTACGCAAAAAAGCCTGCTCCCACTCTTTTCTTCCACGGCAGTGCCGATAAGCTTGTACCATACGACAACATTCGATTATTCAATATTGGCATGTTCGGATCTAAATCGCTGGCGAAGAGATTCCGTGAGGAACATTATCCATATATTTTCTACAGCATGGAAAATATTGGACATGAGGTGTCGGGTTATCCCATGGAAGAGTTTCTGCCCGAGATAGAACAGTTTATAAATGATATGGTGTTCGACCGCAGACAACAGATGATAGATATAAACTATAAAGATATTCTGCGAAAATCGGACACTTCTACAACTCCGGACAGCTATTACGACTGAAATGCTTGCGTTGCCAGGATAGAAAATCACAGTACTCACCATATGGTTCATGCATAGCTACCTGAACCCGATTGCAACACTGGGAACTTGGACATGCGTCTGTGGCATAGTCTGGTAAACTTATGGCAGATATTCAGTAAGAGACAATCGGGAAAAAAATGTGCTTTTAAGGCTCGACGAATTTGCCAAAGGTACAATTCCGCTGCAGGATGGCATCCATCACCCAATTGGTACGGGCAGCAGATACACCTGTACTAACAGGCATAAGCCCGTCTCCGTTTAGATAGTCAACGATACTTTTAATGAGGTAATACTGAATATTCTCAGGATTCTCTTCGTGATATTCCTTCTTCCCTTTGTCAGTTTCCAAAAGTATTGGGGTAAACGTAAAGGTTGAGAATGAGCCCTTGCCTTTAGTTCCAGTAATATCGATCTTATCGGTGCGGGTGTTTCCCGGTGCAACAAAGCTCCAGCTGCCGCTGCCCAATATACCGGATTTAAACCGGAAGGCTGCTGTGACGGTATCTTCAACCTCATACAGATTTTTCACATTAGTACTGAAGCCGTGTGCATCGGTGATCTCACCAAACAAATAATCAAGCAGATCGAACTGATGTGAAGCAAGATCGTAAAAATATCCGGCGCCGGCGATCTCTTTCTTCACTCTCCAGGGCAGACTATCCCGATTATAATCATCTGCGTAAGGTGGAATGGCAAATCGGATTTGCACGTTAGATATATCTCCAAGCAATCCATCATCGATCAACTGTTTCACCCTGAGAAAATAAGGGAGGGTGCGACGGTAATAGGCAACGAAACAGGGGACTCCGGTCTCTTCTGACACACGACATATCCTAAGTGCTGATTCGTGCGAGGCAGCCATTGGCTTTTCTACATATACCGGTTTTCCGGCCCTCATTGCCGCAATGGCGTACTCCTCATGCGATGCAGGTGGTGTTGCTACATACACCGCATTAACCCCGGGATCGTTGATCAGATCATATGCATCGTCATACCATTTGCCGATTCCGTGCCGCCGGGCATAATCTTGCGCTTTTTCCGCATTACGGCGCATCACTGCTACCACATCCGATTCCTCTACTTTTCCGAAGGCCGGGCCGCTTTTTTTTTCAGTTACGGATCCACAGCCGATGAAACCCCAATGTACCATATTAAAAATTAATAAATTTTATCTTTGAAATATCAACCATCAGTAAAATCATTTATGAGTCCTATTTTAATTGTTGTTTGAGTCCACTTTAATAAGTCGTTTTGTAAAAATATAATATTTGATTTTCAAGTGATGAGTCCTCTCCGAAAACCTCAAAACTCAATTTTATTGGCTTGCAACTTATTGAAAATCAATGTTTATCTTGTGAAATTTTCAAGAAAAAAGACTTATCGGAGGAGACTCAGTGATTATAATGTCAAATATTCTATTTTGAGACTTTTTCAAGCAGATCTTGCTTAAAAATTGTTCTCTTTCTGTAAGAGAATATGCCCAGAATGCCAATCATAAGAAATGCGATGGCAATGTACAAAAAAACAGACGTTGTACTTTCTGTTTGCCCATAAGAGTGCATACCGCTCAGGAAATAGTTTACCCCGAGGAAAGTCATAAGTACTGAAGAAAATGCAAATACCGACAGCAAGTTAAAGATCCATTCGTTATCCCACTTTTTAATTAGATGTATATGTGTAACTATTGAATATACTACAATTGTTATAAGTGCCCATGTCTCCTTGGGGTCCCAGCCCCAGTACCTGCCCCACGATTCGTTTGCCCATACAGCACCCAGAAAAGTACCGGTCGCCATCAGTGCAAGCCCCGCCAGAAGTGACAGGTTATTGATAATTGTCAGTTCTCTGATACGGTATGATAGAAGCATACTCTTCTTAGTGAAAGTCATTATTAATAGGTTGGTGATACCAAGCAAAAAGCTGATACCAAAAAATCCGTAGGCCCCCACAATCACCGCCACGTGAAACATCAGCCATGGCGATTTCAGTACCGGTACCAGTGTGTCTATTTGCGGATCCATCCAGTTGAGGCCTGAAACAAAAAGGATGATACCACCGAAAAGGGTTGCCAGGGCAAGCGTGATGGTGCTCTTCCGGCCAAAGATAAGTCCCGCCAGTACCGTTGCCCAAGCTACATAAACCATTGTCTCGTAAGAATTGCTCCAGGGAGCATAACCGGAGATATACCACCGCATTCCCATACCATAAATATGTATAAGAAACACCAGCAGTGTCCCTCCTATAAACAGTGCTGAGGCATAACGAATCCACTTTCGTTCGTTCAGCATTAGCATAAATGCAAGCATCAGAAGAATTCCGCCAAAGAGAAAATAACCTTCTTTGCAGTGATTAAAAATATTCAGATGGTTATAACGGATTTCGGCCTCAAGTTTTTTAGGGTTGATAAGCGAGGCTTTGTCGTTCTTCCGTTGATACTCTTCAATCAAATCGAGCACCCTGCCGGGTTTGCTCCAATCACCGCTACTGAGCGAGAGTGTAACTTCCGAGAGGTACCATGCGAATGTGTTTGTTATAAAAAGTGAGTCTTTTTCGTTGAAAACAGATAGATTGCCGCCCGGAGCATACCATGTGTGAGAAGAGCCGTGAGGATTGGGAAAGATGCCCGGCATAGCACCGTTAAACAACTGATATAAAATGTTTACCCTTTCATCAAGCTTTAACAGGTCTTTATCGAAAGTACTCCGTTCACCTGCCGGTTTATGATATATCTCCTGCAGTTGAGGCAATAGCCGATAGTCTCCCCTATGATCAAAAAAATGATAGTAAGCAACATGTTCTACCGGCAGGTTATACCGGTCACTGATCTGTTCGTTTGCCATGGAGATAACTGGTACCTGCATCCACATCTGCGGCTGTGCAATCAGGCTCAGAAGGAACTGGTCGGAGTTGAGATTGCCATATACCGGTTTCTTATATATTTTTCGTAATATCTCTGATGAAAAAGTGTTCATAGGCATCACGCGCCCGTGAAACTGTACCGGCAATGCACCAAACCTTGCCGCATGTTCCTGCGGTATGGTATTTTGTTGTATCTCTTCAATCATATGGCTACCTGGCAGCTCCTGTCCCTGGCTTACCATGGTAATCAGTACCATAGTGAGCGTCATCACGGTTTTCCTTGCACTCTCCCTTGTCTCCTTAAGCTGTCTTGCAAGTTTTCTGAAATGTGAACCGGGAAGAATGAACATAAGGATGAAGCCAAACACAAGAATGAGGTAACCTGTATAGGTGATAGTTCGTCCAGCCACATCACTGTTGACCGAAAGGATAGTACCTTTCTCATCGTGATCGTAAGAAGCTTGGAAAAATCGATATCCTTCTAAATCAAGCACGTTGTTCATAAACAGTTTCATCTCCCTCACTTCACCATTGATATGTATCAGCAGATCGCTCTCGTAAGATGATGGGCTTTCAGATCCTGGATAACGGATAATCCTGAATTCGGCAAGTTCCAGCACAAAAGGCATCCTCTCGGTCTTAATTCCATTTGATGTATGCATCATCATTGTGTCTGCCTTTTCACCCTCACGGATATGTATCTGCCCCTCTTTCCCGAACAGGAAAGTAACTAATGCGCCCGCAAGGATGACTACAAGAGCTAAATGAACCACAACCATTGCCCATCTTTTCCTTTTGATGAAATTTTGACGAATAAGAATAAGGATGAAGTTAAGCACCAACAGGAACTGCAGTAAGATAAACAGTGGTGAGTAGTATATAAGCATTTTGGCTGCCTCGGTACCCATCTGTTTTTCCAAAATCGTAGCTGTTGCCAAACCAATAGCATAAACAAACAACAGGGTAATGGTTGCCTTATAGGAGGTAAGAAGTTTCAGTAATCTGTCCATGCCGTAATTATTGATACAAAATGTTACTAGCTTGTTTTACTTTTGCTTTAAACAGATAAACTGAAGCCAAGCTTGACTGAAATGGTTACTATAACTCATTTATCCAGTGATAAAAAATGAGTGAAAAATCCGATTTCTTTCACTCATTTTTCATCAAACCGGAAACAGTGAAGCGGCCTCAGGCCTCTTCCCATTGTTTACGAAGTAACTCAAGAGCCGCGGGTACTACCACTTTACGGTCTCCCTGGCAACCACACTCGAAACTGACATATTTGTCGTATCCGATCATTTTCAGCCCTTTAAAACCGTTAACATAGTTATCAGCTTCTCCATCTTCTCCGGGCATGCTGCGGCGTTTGCGGCTGGCAACATGCACATGCTGCAGATGTTCGCCAGCTGAGATAAACGCTCCCATATCGGAGTTCTCCTCCCAGGTCATATGCCAGAAATCGCCCATGCATTTCACACCCGGGTTATTGATATCGCGGCAAATGGATGCAGCATCGCCTACCTGGCGCAGGTAAAAGGCCTCTCTGCGATTGAGCGGTTCCAAGATGACGGTGGTTCCCTGTTGCTGTGCAAAGGTACCCATTTCTTCGAACTGCTCACAGAGAAAATCGCGTGTCTCCTGATTATGGGGCATAACGGGAACCTGGCTGTTGAATGCCGGAACTATGATGACGCCGATAGATCCCAGTTCCCCGGCGGCAATAATAAGGTCCTCCATCGTGTTACGGCATTGCTTACGGACGGCAGGATCGGTGGACAGGATAAATCCGTCGAAACCTGCACAAATGGCGCTAACCTTGATGTTGCGCTCATTGAGAGCATCTCTGATCTCCTGAATACGGTCGCGGATTCCTCTGCCTTGCGGTTCAAAACCTACAACTCCATGCTTCTCCATGAAGTCGAACTTCTCGTTGAGGCTATCTCCCGGTGCTATACCCTCCTGAAAGGAGATATTTAGTTTTGCTTTACTGGAAGTCACCTGGCTTCTGGTGTTTGCAGAACCAAAAGAGTTACATCCCCCAATAGCCATGGCAGCAGAACCCGCGATGGTAGTTTTTAGAAATCTTCGTCTGTCAAAAGTCATAATAATTTCAATTTATTTAGCGCTTCCCGGTACAGGAACCGAGAACCCCTTCATTTCCATTTTACCGATATTCAGGTCGGCAGGAGTATAATCGAGCGGTGCCGCAGTCATGGCATCCCAGGTAACCATCTGCCCTGTATATGCCGACTCGCGACCCATGATTGCCGCCATATTCGATATGGCTGTCTCTGATGCCTGCTCAATGGGATTGTTCCCACGTATGCAGTTTATCAGGTTCACATGTTCTAGTGTATATGGATCGGTCTGCTGGAACTCGGCTTTCTCAGCTTCACCGTCGTATTGCCAGATAACGTTCCCCTCGAGGTCTTTGATAACATGACCGCCGTCACTTGACCACGAACCTTTAGTTCCCTGGATAAACTCGCTAACATTGTTGGCACAGCCATCGATCTGGCGGCACATACTGTGCAGGTGCACCCCGTTCTCCATTGTGAAGTCGATGCTGAAGTTATCGTACTGGTCTCCCGTTATACGGCGTTGACGCGATCCGAAACCGACTGCACTGACAGGTTTCAGGCCGGAGAACCAGGTAAACACGTCGATGTTATGTACATGCTGTTCCACAATATGATCGCCAGACAACCATTTCCAGTTAACCCAGTCGCGCACCATATATTCAAAATCGCTCCAGCCGGGCTGGCGGTCGCGATACCACAACATGTTCTGGTTCCAGTATACAACACCACCGGTAATTTCTCCTATGGCGCCGTTCATGATTTGTTTGAATGACTCAACATAACTGCGCTGGTGGTGCCGCTGAGTTCCGGTAACAACCCTAAGGTTCTTTGCCCTCGCCTGTTTAGCCGCTGCCACTATTGTACGATAGCCAACAGAATCTACACATATTGGCTTCTCGAGAAAGCAATGTTTGCTTTTCTCTACTGCATATTTGAAATGCTCTGCACGAAAAAATGGAGGCGTACAGTCGATAAGCACATCAATATCGCTGTCTATAACCTGTTTATATGCATCAAGGCCGACAAATCGTTTATCGGAAGGTATATCAATATTTTTCTCGTTCTTAAGCTTTTCTGCCAGTCCGTCCACCCTGTCCTGAAAAACATCACCTAATGCCACAATAGTTAAACCGTTGGCAGCATTCAAAAAGTTCATTGCTGCTCCGGAACCTCGTCCTCCACAACCTACAACACCGGCTTTAAGCTCTTTACCATCAGCGGCCAGATCAGGCAGATCGGGAATATAATAGCTCCCTGGTTCTTTTAAAGGAACACTGCCACCTTTGCTTTTTTCAGTTCCTCCACTACAGGATGTTAGAAATCCTGCCGATCCTGTGCCGATTACCCCTACGGCTCCTGCTACTGCAGAAGCTTTCAGAAATGATCTTCTGGTTACATTATCCTCTTTTTTCATTTTTAATTGATTTATTTAGATTGTACAGTATCTTTATCTCTCTTTTCCAAAACATTATTCCGGCAATTACAATCTGTTCCGAAACTATATATTTGATATTTGAGTCCACATGAAAATCCCTAACATTACAATCGGGCCAAAACAGATATTGGCATTCAATGCATTGTAAATAACGATTTTAACATTTCGGGTTTTACGAACGGACTCATATATTTGAATCAATTAAGCGAACTTGACTGAGCGGTCAATTAGTTCAGGTTCATTGATGAATCTGGTTCACATACTACCCTGAACCCGATTCCTTTAATATCAGAATACCACCAGATACTCTTTGGTTGCTGCGGGTCTGTCTTCAGCCAGGCGTCATGTTGTGTGTGACTACGGCTTGCACAGCGCACATCAGCTGCATCGGAATTGTATGATCCGCCTCTTACCACCCACTCTTCACCTTCAGTCACTCGTGGATTTACGGTAACTCCCGAACGTTTGCCATAAGCTTCCGGATCGTATTTGTCGGATGTATATTCCATCACATTACCCAACATATTCTTCAATCCATATTGATTCGGCAATACAGCCAATGGCAGTTGTGTTCTACCATCGCTATTTTTATTATACACCACATAAGCACTGATGCTGTCGGTTTTAGGTTTGAAAATATTCCTCATAAAGCCCCGGTCGGAAAAATCCTTCGGACTTCCTTGGAAGAAATAGGCTGTTTTTTTACCCCCCCTGGCAGCATACTCCCATTCCGCTTCAGTTGGCAGGCGGTAATTCTTACCTGTTTTTTTTGATAACCATTGACAGAATGTTTCAGCTGCGTAATGTGTCATCGTGATAGCGGGACGGTCGCCCTGCCCCCAACCTTGGTCCGGATAGCCAAAAGGAGGTGTTGGCCCGGAGATGGCATCAACCTCTTCTGCATTCAAGTTGTTTTCATAAACAACTTCAGGGGGAGTGCGCCCTTCACTTATTGTCTCAGCGTAAAATGCCCAAAATTGATCCCATGTAGTTTCCACTTCAGCCATAAAGAAAGGGCTCACGGAAACCTCATGCTGTGGCGATTCATCCGGGTTGCGGAAATGCTCTTTTTCCGGGCTCCCCATTAAAAATGTTCCACCGTCAACAGCAATCATGTTGAATGAAACAACTGTTCCGGGAATCTGCTCAGTATAATTGGCAAAGGCAGTTACCTGAGTCGATTCCTTATAAAACAGGCTGCTGTCAGCTGCCATTGAACCTGTTACACCAGGAATTCCTGTCATCTGTCCATGTGCGTAGTTAGGATTATAATGCCCTGCATCGAGATGGCAGCTTATACATTGGAGGTCAAGTTTTTCCGCATTCTCCTCATAATATAGATGTGCTGTGATACCATCATCGGTAATTCCCTCCGGAAAAAGATTTTGATGACACTTAACACATGATTTGTTTGGTATATATTTGACAGCGTATTCCAATTCTGATTTTTTATCCCAGTCGAAATCGGCAGTATCTTTGGTTAGATAGCCCCACAGGTCGCGCATTCCAAGTGCTGCTTTTGCGCTATAGTGCTCCCATGTGTTGTCTGTAGGAGGAAGGTGGCAATCCACACAGTTTACCATTACTCCACTACCGTTGTTCACATGTGTAGACAGCTTCCAGCTATCTTCTACATGAGGATGCACATGACACATCATACACGATTCATTGGTCGAAAAATAGACCGAGGTCTGATACAAAGCTCCTACAAATACAATTCCAATTATAATTCCTGTTATAAGGAAAAATCCTTTACGATTGTGAAATTTCTTTTTTGGCTTAGTGTTCCTTCTTGAAACTCTCGACATTGTTGTTTTTGATAAGAAATATTAAATTATAACTTTCATCTATAAGAAAGAGTTAATCGCCTATAAAAGTACTCATTTTTATCTTATCGTGAAAAATATTTTCATTTATAAAGCCATTGCTTATTTAGAAGAGTAATATCAATAACAGACAAAAGTGTTTTTTTAGATTGATTCCCATCAGAGTAACCAAGTAAAATATTATTTTTGTCTACAAAATGAATTGCAATATAGCAATAAAATCCATCCGGATCGTCCTGAATGTTTTTGATATTTTCCCATGTTTTCCCTTCATTTTTTGAAATCGCTACAGTTAAAGGTGTCCTTTTATTTTTAATAACAGGATCCGTCCCGTCATTATTATTCCACACAAGAAGCCAATCATTTGAACCTGGTATTTTTTCAATTGAGGCAGGTGATAATGGAGACGGGATATTACTAGCCTCAATATGGCTCCATGTCTCTCCCCTATCGGAAGAAAATGACATTTGCTGGTATCCTCCGCTTGAGCGAATATACATCATTACACGGCCATCCCTCATCTCAACCAGCCCTGGCTCCTGAGTAATAATATCAGTATTATCCGGCACTTGTGAACTTGAATACCATGTCAAGCCATTATCATCTGAGTAATAACAGAATAAATCGGCTTTATTTGACCATTTGCCGCCTCTTAATTGATGTAAGGCCACTGACATTAATAACCTATCATCTTTAAGTTGAATAACTCTATCATTATTTAGCACAAAATAGCCTTGTTTATCAGTAATACAACGGATTGCTTCGCTCCACGATTTTGCTTCGTCTTTAGAAATACGCATCATCGGAATACAATCTTCAGTTGAATTTTTTCTTAAATAAAACAAGGCTATATCTCCATTATGCAAACGAAGCAGGGAGACTGACATCACATTCATGCCCCCCTCATTTTCTACAATTATCTCATCATTATCGCTCCATGTTTGCCCCCCATCATCGGAATATCGTCCTGCAAGATAAGCAGTGGCGTGATCGCTGGAAGAAGTTCCATAATAATGGCTGTACACAAATAGAATTCTTCCATCTTTAAGATTTATAAAATCACCTTCACTGTTGCGAGGATTATTTTCAGAAGAATTGATTTTAAAAACGGTTTGCGGGGAAACGTAATCAACACTCTTCTTGCTTCTCCATGGCAGACATGAAAACATCGTAAGTAACAGAGTTATAATAGATATATTATAAACACCAAATTGAAAATTAATTGATTTTGTTTTCATTTGATCTCATTTTTATTTTAGTTTAGTCTAATAACATTAATTCATCTTTCGCATATGATAATGTCGCTGAAAGTGTATAACCGGCATGGTTTTTAACAGCTAATAATTTTATCATTCATAGCGTGAAGCAGGTACATGCAAAACAGGAAAATAGTAAAGGGGTTGCCAACAAAAAGTCAACAGCCCCCTATTATATTAAACTAATTAAGTAAACTACCACTACCTGAACGCATGGGTGGCATGATAAACTCAGCGGACTCTGAATTATGACCACCAACAGGTTGGAAAAAAGCTGCCGGGAGGAAGTCCACTACCGGAAATGGCGTTCAACCTCTTTCCTGTTCCTGATGGGGATAAGGGTAAACCCGTAGGTAACCTTGCCCTCTCCGGGACGAATCAGGTATTCTTCCAGCGGAAGCTTACCCCAGCTGTTGTTCCCTCCCACACCCTGCATGCGGTGATCGATAAAGAGGTCCACCACATCCGATGGGCGGTAGTCGCTTATATGCTTGTTTCGATCGACGGTTCCTACCGGGGCATCGTTGTTGAGCGATTCTCCGTTAGTTATGGTCTCAAGAAGATAGTTAGACACGTTGAACTCGAAAAGGCTATCCGCAACAAAGAGAAGTCCGGCGCCCGACTTTTGGGTAAGTGCCAGCCAGCGGGTATCGGTATGATGTCCGTTTTCCTGTGGAAGCACATAACGTGTGACCATCTCACTTATCGGAGATGAGTATAGGTCCACAAAAGCAGAACTTTTTCTATCGGCATAGTTTTCCCAGGGGCCCCTTCCGTAATAATCCGCTTGCACCAGCTCTCCGCTAAGCTGCATTCTCATGCCAATGCGTGGTATCAGCTCTGCCTTAGATGCAGTAGCATTGAATGTGTTGGATATATGCATTGCTCCGTTATTGTAGATAGTATAAGTAACTTCGTTACTGGCTCCAGCTTCGGGGTAATTATAACTATAGGTGAGAGTGGTTTCATCACCTGTCGCTATCCTAAGGTTTTCTGCCTTTAGTTCCAGGTAGCTAGCCTCTCTCCACGCCGAAAGCCGCTGAGGCAGCCTAGCTCCGTAATCGTTATCGATAGGTGCCCGCCAGAAGAACGGACGGGGTCCCGCACCGTTTTCTATATATTCTGTTCCATCCACCCTGTAGGAGGTTAGCAGACCGCTTTCCCTGTTGAATACAGCCTTGAAACGACCTCCGCTCACGATAACCGATGTTTCGTCCTCTTCTACTTTAGCAGCTTTCTCTTTACCAGTAACTAAATCAGAAAGGTGATTGACGGTAAACTGGTCACGTGCCACCACCCAGCCGGCGGGGATAAGCCGTTCCTCCTCCTTCTGTGTTACTGTGAAGGTAATGGTCAGTTGATCATTTCTGTTTGCGTAGCGGGACCATCCGGGTATATTCACTTTTATGGCCTCCTGGGGATCTGCATTCACATTTAGCGGTCCTTTTGACAGCTCCCGCCCTTCAGCCTTGATGCTATACGTAACGTTGTACCTGCTGATGTCCTTGAAGAAATGCTCGTTGTAGAGCTCTGCCGACCCATCCTCCGGGTTGAAATTCCGAAACCAAACATTTTGATATACCTTGCGCATCTCTTCGGTATGCGGTTTCACGCTCCGGTCTGGGAATACCACACCATTGATACAAAAGTCGCCGGAAGTTGGAGTACCTGTCGGTCCGTAGTCGCCACCGTAGGCCCAGAAACGGTTTCCCTTCTCATCGCTCTTCACCAATCCCTGGTCCACCCAGTCCCAAATAAAGCCCCCCTGTAGCAGCGGGTACTTCCGGATTATGTCCCAGTATTTGGTGAAGTTGCCCAAGCTGTTTCCCATGGCGTGAGCATACTCGCAAAGGATAAGAGGGCGGTCGGATTCGGGATCTTTAGCATACCGTTCAATCTCATCGGGGTTGAAGTACATTGGCGCGAAAATATCGCTGTTCCACTCCATCACAGCCCGTTCGTACTGTACAGGACGGGAGGTGTCCCGGCTTTTGATCCAGCGATAGGTCTCATAGAAATTGTATCCGTTACCCGCTTCGTTGCCCAGAGACCATGTAATAACGCTTGGGTGGTTCTTGTCGCGTTCCACCATGCCTATGGTGCGGTTCAGGTGATCTTCCAGAAAAAGCGGGTTATTTGCCAGCGTACCTCCCTTCCGGAGGTTATATCCCATCCCGTGGCTCTCAATATTGGCCTCGTCGATCACGTAGATCCCGTATTCGTCGGCCAGCCTGTAGAAGAGCTCCGGTTGCGGGTAGTGGCTTGTACGCACGGCATTGACGTTGTATTTGCGGAACAGTTCAAAATCTTTTCTCATCAGTTCTTCGGTGACGTAATGACCGGTATGTTCATTATGTTCATGCAGGTTCACCCCTTTCAACAATACCGGCTGCCCGTTCACAAGGAACTGGCGGTTTTTAATTTCCGCTGTACGGAAACCTACTTTCAGTGCTGTCGCTTCAAGGGTGCTTCCCTTTTCGTCCATCAGCTCAACGGTTAGCGTATAAAGGTAAGGAGTTTCGGCGCTCCACTTTTTCACACCGAGGATCATCTCTTCAAAGCTAACGGATGCTTTTCCGGAACTCTTATCGGAGAGGGATCCGACAGACACTTTTTTACCGGACTCGTCCAACAGTGTGTAGTTGACAGTGAATGGGCGGGTGTTCCCTTCCGGAGAAGCTACGGTGATGTCGAGCGCAAACTGCCCGTTGGTGTAGCTAACATCGAGGCCCGAACGAACGAAGACATCTGCCAGGTGTAGTTTGGGACGGGCATAAAGGTAGACATCACGGTCAAAACCTGAGAGCCGCCAGAAGTCCTGACACTCAAGGTAGGAACCGCTGCTCCAGCGGTGAATTTGAACCGCAATCACGTTTTCTCCCGCTTTTGCATGTTCTGTCACGTTGAATCGTGCCGGTAGCTTGCCCTCCTTGTTCATGCCGACGAACTCCCCGTTGAGATAGTAGTAGGCTGCACCTTTGGTTGCATCGGCACAGAGGATTATCTCCTTTTCCTGCCAGTTGTCCGGAATAGTGAACAATTTCCGATAGGTACCAGTTGGATTGAATTCTTCCGGAACAAGCGGAGGATTCGGTTTATCCCAGTAGGGTGCATGTCCCGGAGATGTGAATTCGTAGGTGGCATTCACATAGATTGGAACACCAAAGCCTTGTACTTCCCAGTTTCCAGGTACCTGTATGTTGCTCCATTGGCTGTCGTCAAAGCCAGAATTCTGAAAGCCCTGTTTGGGACGTTCATTGAACCGGTCGGTATAATGGAATTTCCAGTTCCCGTTAAGTAACAACACATCGCTCCCTTTGGATATGTAACCGGCAGCAAGGGCTTCCTTTAGATCTGTGAATGAAGAGAAGGTTGACCGCGGCTCCTCCCGGTTGATGTGTAGAAGTTTCGGATTGGTAATTTCCGCATAGCGGTCGGTCTGCTCTTGAGCAAATAGCATGCCGGCGGCAAGATAAATGGAGAAGAGGATCAATAATTTTTTCATTGTAATTTGAGTGTTTTAGAAATTTATGAGTTGCCTGAAAAATGTTTTAATATGAGTTTTGAATACTTCGTTGACAAATATACAATATCTGTCTTATGGAAAAACAATCTTTTCAAACAAAATCGTTTAAATTTTCCGCAGTTTTGCTGCAAAGCCGCCTCCCGGTGCAAGATGCAGACTGATTGACTCTCCGGATTCAATTTTCCGTAGCTCCTTGCGGTAGTCGGCACCCTTGCGATGAGCATTGGCTCCGTCCCGGAAGAGAGTCATCTCATACTGTCCCGCCGGCAGGAAAGAGAAGTCGATTGTCATGTCGCGGCTCTCCCAGCCTGTGATGCCGCCAATGTACCAGTCGCTGCCACTGCGGCGGGCCAGCGTCACATGCTCACCCACCCTGCCGGTGAGGGGCACGGTCTCATCCCACACGGTGGGGATGGATGCTATAAATTCAAGCGACTCGGGCTCAAGCATATACTCGGTAGGACTGTCACACAGCATATTTATGGGTGAGTTGAACACTACGTAGAGAGCAAGCTGACGGCAACGTGTACCCTGGCTCATCGGTTCGGAGTTGACCGGCCGGTAGCTACCACGCGCAGCGTTTCGCATAGCTCCCTGAGTGTAGTCCATCGGCCCCGCAACCATGCGGATAAATGGGACGGTAACATCGTAGTTGACCATGTCGATGCTCTCGGGTGACCACTTCAGCTGCTCCAGGCCGTGCACCCCTTCAAAGTTAAGGACATTGGGCCAGGTGCGGCTCAGTCCGGTTGGCTTGTATATACCATGGAAATCGAGCAATAGTTTATGACGAGCTGCTGTCTCTGCTGCGCGATAGATGAATTCGACCAGTTCCTGGTCGTCACGGTCCATAAAATCTACCTTGAACCCTTTCACACCCATCGCGGCGTAGTGGCGACACACCTCTTCCATGTCGCGGTCGAAGGCGTGGTAGCCGGCCCAGAGGATGATTCCAACTCCACGATCACGGCCGTAGGCGACCAGCTCCGGTATATTAATCTCCGGTATCACCTGCATCAGATCGGCTTTCAGGTTGACGGCCCATCCCTCGTCGAGGATCACATACTCGATGCCATGTTCCGAGGCGAAGTCGATGTAGTACTTGTAGGTATCGTTATTGATGCCGGACTTGAAGTCGACATCGTGGATATTCCAGTCGTTCCACCACTCCCAGGCTACCTTTCCGGGCTTGATCCAGGAGGTATCGGCCAGCCGTGAGGGCGATGCCAGGCGATAGACCATATCGCTGGCTGCCAGCGATGCATCGTTATCGGTTACCAGACAGACGCGCCAGGGGAAACTGCGGCTTCCTTCTGTTTTCGCGATGTACTCTTCTCTTTCGGTGACACGCATCTGCAGCATGTTGTGCCCTCCCTGCTCCACGGCGGCGGGCACCCGCGCGAAAAGTCCCCTGAGGGTGTTGGGTGTTTGTTTATCGGGTGTGAGGTACATGCCGGGATAAGATTCCAGGTCGGCTTCAGTGATCAGGAGTCGCTTTCCTTCCGAGGCATCTGCCAGCAGCGGCAAAAAAATCAGCCGCTCGCGGTCGATTTGTGAGAGGGGCGTATGGACGTAAGTGTTTTCAAACGAGCTCTGCAGCTGGTCACCACCCAGTCCCCCCTTCACATAGGGTACCCAGGCAGTCCGGTCGCCCGTGAAACGGAAATTTGCCTCCTCCGCGGCGATGGTGAGCGTTCCCTTGCGGGAAGTGCGGAACCGATAGGCCAGTCCGTCGTCATACAGTCGGAAAGTGATTCCCCAGTCGCCGCGGAAGCTAATCGCCAGCTCATTGTATGTGTTGCGGACTTCTGAAGATATCCAGAAGGGTGAGGAGATGGTTTCGTCGGCGCTCTCCTGTTTGGCGTGCCGTACGCGGGCATCGGGACCGAGTTGCTCGCCGTCGGCGAGGGTGAGTGATACGGCTGAGGGTTCGATCAGCTGCTGGCCATCGTGTGCCAGGCTCCAGGTGAGTTGCTTTCCCACAACAACCTCAGCGGTCAGTCTTCCGTCGGGTGAGGAGATGTTGAATTTTTTCTGTGCATCTATTGCTCCGCATACGATCAGGAGCACAAGGATCAGAGGAATTGTTCTTTTCATGTTCAGTTACTTTATGTTGTTGTTTTATAATACAAAGATATTAATTTTAGTAATGGAATACTACCGTGAGCACATGTATCGTGTCATAAAACAGAATGACTCCGAAGTAAAACACCTATTTTCTTTTCAGTAAACTTTCGGCGAGGATTTCAAATCAATTTTTTTGAATTTATATTTTAGTCGATCAGGCCTCATTCAATTGTTTTCTAAACAGTTCCGGCGCCGCGGGTACTACCACTTTACGGTCTCCCTGGCAACCACACTCGAAACTGACATATTTGTCGTATCCGATCATTTTCAGCCCTTTAAAACCGTTAACATAGTTATCAGCTTCTCCATCTTCTCCGGGCATGCTGCGGCGTTTGCGGCTGGCAACATGCACATGCTGCAGATGTTCGCCAGCTGAGATAAACGCTCCCATATCGGAGTTCTCCTCCCAGGTCATATGCCAGAAATCGCCCATGCATTTCACACCCGGGTTATTGATATCGCGGCAAATGGATGCAGCATCGCCTACCTGGCGCAGGTAAAAGGCCTCTCTGCGATTGAGCGGCTCCAGGATGACGGTGGTTCCCTGTTGCTGTGCAAAGGTACCCATTTCTTCGAACTGCTCACAGAGAAAATCGCGTGTCTCCTGATTATGGGGTATAACGGGAACCTGGCTGTTGAATGCCGGAACTATGATGACGCCGATAGATCCCAGTTCCCCGGCGGCAATAATAAGGTCCTCCATCGTGTTACGGCATTGCTTACGGACGGCAGGATGTTAGAAATCCTGCCGATCCTGTGCCGATTACCCCTACGGCTCCTGCTACTGCAGAAGCTTTCAGAAATGATCTTCTAGTTACATTATCCTCTTTTTTCATTTTTAATTATTGTTTGGTATGTATCATTTATTTAACCACGTTAAATTTTGAAATAACAATCCTGAATACTAGCTATTCAATCCATTTCTGCCATTTTGTATTATTATCGCTCCCTGATTGTACCATCATTTCTACGAATTGCATTCCCCTTACCCCGTCATAGACGTTAGGGAAGTCGGTAATCAGTTCATCCGGATTGTCTCCGCTTTCTGCGGCCATGACGGCCAGGGCAAAATTGCGGTAAATATTGGCAAAGGCTTCAATGAAACCTTCGGGATGGCCGGCAGGCGTGCGGGTATTCCATTTAGCCAGTTTGCTTATAAATTCATTATTACCCATATACAGCTCTTCAGCGGGCTTATCCCCCCCCACCTCAGGGTCAACCTGTTCGAATCCATCTGTCTCCACTCCAATCCGCCTTTATCGCCATACACACGAAGACGGATATTGTTCGCTTCGCCGGTGGCGATCTGGGTAGCCATCAATACTCCGGTAACTCCCTTTTCCATTCGCAGCAGGGATGCCCCGTCGTCGTCCACCAGGCGTCCCTCCACGTACGTTTGCAGATCGGCGCACACCTCCAGCACTTTCAGGCCGGTAACGTATTCAGCCAGATGCCAGGCATGCGTTCCTATGTCGCCCATGCAACCGGCCTTGCCCGTGGTCTTTGGATTTGTCCTCCAGCCGGCATTATTCCCTCCCTGCAACTCTATGCGTTGCGAAAGCCACCCCTGGGTATACTCCACGTATACTTTACGCAACTTACCCAGTTCTCCGCCGGCAATCCTTGCTTTAGCCTCCTTGACTGCCGGGTATCCTGAGTAGACATGGGTCAATGCCAGGACCAGTCCTGTCTCCTCAACCTTCTCTTTCAGCTTGAGGGCTTCTTCCAGTGAAAAGGTCATCGGTTTGTCTATAACCACGTGAAACCCTCTTTCCAATGCCATCATTGCAGGCTCAAAATGCCACTTGTTCGGTGTGACTATGGTTACAAAATCCATCCGCTCCTCGACAGGCAGTTCCATTTCTTTCTCGAACATCTCCTGGTAGGAATCGTAAATCCGATGATCCGGGAGAAAATATTCCCTGCCTGAACTTCTGGAGATTTCAGGATTAACACTAAAACAGCCACAGACCAGCTCAATATAGTTGTCCATAAAGGCTGCGCGGCGGTGTATGGCTCCTATAAAGGCATCACTTCCTCCGCCAACCATACCCATTTTTAATTTCTTTCGTTTCATAATATTTCTGAATTTAAATTATTTGACAACTTATCAACTCCAACAGTTCAACAAAAAAGTCCCCGCATATTACAAATATGCCATTTCCTATATTCCCTAAGGCTACGTATTCCCCGTTTCACTCCCTGTATTAAGATTTTCGCGAAATAAAGAAACGAATCCAACAAGAATAATGACAGCCATCACAAAAGGAACAGTCCAGACAGATACCCAATCATGCACCCCTTGAGTGGTATACTGATCCACTACATTTCCGGCGACCAACGTTCCAAGATATTTTCCTACCCCGTAGGTTGCAAAGGCAATCAGTCCCTGTGCTGCATTCCTCAGTGATGACGGAGCTTTTTCATCTACATAGAGTTGGCCTGCAACAAAGAAAAAGGTAAAACAAAATCCGTGAAGGGGTAATACGGCATAGATAAATCCGGTTTTACCCGTATGCGCACCCAGCGCAAATGATCCGTACATCAACATCCAAGCTACAATAGCAGCTATAATACTTCCCTTGTAACGCAACTTGATAAAAATCAGCGGGAAAGCAAAAAGAAAAAACCACTTCTGCAACCTGTCCCAGGCTCATGGCTGCCGCTGCATTACTGATACCAACATTGACAATAAAAAGATTGGTGAAAGAATCATAGAAAGCAAGTGGAATACAAGTCAGTGCGGAAAAAGGCCAAGAGTACTAAAAACGATCTATCTTTTATAAGCTTAAACGCGTTGAACCCTAGCATTTGTCCGATTGTTATCTTCTGTGTTGCTTGAACAGGCGCACGATAAGGCAATATCAACGCAAATAAACCTGCCAGCAATGATACCCCTGCACCTATTAGAAACGGAGTTGAATAAATCTCAAGATCTAATGCACTTATTAGTAATCCTGCTCCTATCCAGCCGAAGGATCCGAACAGGCGGATTCTTGAAAATTCTTTCGCAGGGTCAATCAGGTTTGCAAATGATATTGAATTGGTCAATGACATGGTCGGCATGAAGCAAATGCTGTAGAAAAGCAGAATTGGGAAAAATAAAGAAAAAGTTTGAACCTTCGTAAGCCAAAACAATAGAAAAGCCCCTAACACATTCAGAAATGCTAAAACTCTGTTAGCCGAAAAGAACCTATCGGCAATCATTCCCACAATGACAGGAGATATAATTGCGGCAATAGCAGCGGTGCTGTATGCCAGGCCGATTTGAACTCCGGAAAAGTTGAGGGTCCTTCCTAAATAGGTTCCCATGGTCACGTACCAAGAACCTTGAATAAAGAACTGGAAGAACATCATGGCGGATAACTTCGCCTTAATCGTATTTTGCATAGAATTATTATTTAGTAATGAATTGAGTAATGTTAAAGAGGGAGTTCTATTAATATTTCTTTTTCTTCATTAATAATTTTTTCTATGATTAATTTATTGTCAATTATTATGTCGATTTTAATTTTCTTACCTTTTCGAGAGACGTCCAGATCGAAATTATTCCCAAATGCTCTAATTTTTTTCAAACTCATTGTATTCCAATTTTTTGGTAAACTCGGCATTAGAGTGAATGAGCGTAGACCGACTGGACGAATACCAAACAACCCTTCGGTTATAATACGGCAATAGAGTCCACTCTCTGCAGACAAATGTCTTTGATTACCTTCTGGCCATGCTTCAATCGCATATGGGACATGTTCTCCTAATAAACGTTGTGTGGAATAATTCTTAAGATACTCCATGCCTTTTTCTGTTTGGCCACTTGCTAATACTCCACGCAAAGCGTACAATGTTGACCGATCCCAAAAAGTTTCACTTCCAGCTTGAGTCAGTAACCCATTTTCTGTCCAAAGATGAGGTGAAAATAGTGCTTTAATAGTTTCTTCTTTCCGGTCATAAATACCTACAGTAAGAGGAATACAAATCCAAGAACGGAGCACGTTATTTTCTTTGTAGTATTTGTACGTATTGAAACCTTCAACTATTCCTCCGAAATAATCATCAATGGCTTGACGTAATTCCTTTGCCTGCTTCTTATATGATTGAATTTGAGAGGCTGATTTGCCTAAGTCTTTTCCAAGATACGTTGCTGAAAGCAGAGCATCATAATATAAGGATGAAGTAGTGAGATTGGCACTCCCGGAAGGAAAGCGGTTTTCGAGTTCATCTGAATCGGAAGTGACAACGCCATATTCATTTAAATTTCTCCGACAATACTCAAGACACCATTCAAGTAACGGCCATAATTCAAATGCTTCTTGTTTATCTCCCCTTGCCAACGCATATCGAGCTACACCATAAGCGATCATAGCGCCATCACCACGATCTCCGGCTCCATTCCATATATCTAATCCTTCTGCAACAATAGAACTAGGTATGGGTTTGTATTCGTCGTTAATGAAACGGGTAAAATGTTTAAAAGAGTTGTTTGCAGATAGATTACCTGTGTCATAACCTAAGAAAGGGAAGAAAGGGTTGATATATTCTGCTTGGTCATTTGCCCAAATAGCAGCATAGTATGACTCTCCTCCCGGTCCGTGCATATATCCCCCATTTGTTTTATAAATACTTTCAGAACCGCGAATTTTTGCAAAAGAGAACATTGTATTTATTACCGGATCAGGTGTTTCTAGGACTAAGTTGTCTTGCAACTCAGATATTAAATCTTTTCTTTTAATCAGTTCCTTTTCAACATCAATAGCCTGTGAGGTATAATCATTTTTGTATGCCTTAAAATCAGCGTAGAAAATCACAGAATCTCCAGCTTCAATCGATGTACCGGGCACACCAGATACCGTTGCCTCAATTATGTATTCACCATCAACTCCTTTTTCAGGATCTGTCCTAATCACTGAATTAGCATAAGGGACCTCAACTAAAACTGCCCGTTCTCCCACATTTCTCAGTACATACTTTTCACCATAGGCAGCTTCTGTAGTTGATGGAAATAAATATCGAGTAAGCTGCAGATTCCCGTTCTGATGAGCTGATAATTCACTCTCAACAATCATAATACCTTCAAGAGTAATTTTATTTACTTTTTCTTGATCAATTCTTCTTGTATTTACAGTGATCATATCACTCATAACATCCCACCCAAAGCGTCGCATAAGGCTGGCATGAGTATTATTTGGAATAGTTCGTAACATAGGCCAAACAAAACTGCGCTCCAATACAAAAGCACCGTCTTCATCAACTCCATATCTAATAACTACAGAAATCTGCTCACCACTCATCTCAATATGGTCATAATGAGGTATGCGAGAATCAATATTCCAAGATATACTTCCAGATGTGTTAATCTCCCAACGATTTTCTTTTTGATTACTTTTTGCAAATCCAGTCAATACGATGAGTTGGCAAATAAAAATTAGTATTATATTTTTCATAAGATAATTAATTTTTAAAAGTGTAAAATGAAATTTGTATTAGTGAATTACTCACAATCTACTTAACGTACTGATTTAAATATTGCAAATTTGTCTTTCTCCATGTTTAACTTCAGTATCTATATAAGAGTATATATTTCCCATAACATCAACTGCATATTTAGGAGAACACTCTTTTCCATTTAAATATATTTTATCGTATTCTCCATAGAATGATGCTCTCCAATTTAAATTTTTCTCACTGTTATTTACGAAAATTGATTTATAATTTCCTTCATGTCTTATATTTACTAAGGAACTAAAAATTGACAAATTTGATATCTCAGCCCATTGTTCGTTTGAAATTAGCTGAGGTAATGTCTGTATTATGTTCATAGATGCTTTAGGTTGTATTCCCATTAGACCTACTGTTATTCCTTCAATTAAACCGAAAGATGCCTCTGGGTATTCCTTCCTATCGTGATTTCTTAATGTATACAGCATTTCATAAGCTTTCTCAGGCATTCTATACCTATACAGTAATAAGGGTAAGTGAGATAAATTTTCTACGTTATTCTCAGACACTAAAACTCTGTTAATAGTAGTTTGAGATTTTGTTGGTGTCTCAAGTGCATCGAACCAGACATAATATGTTTCACCTGCCGTCGGAGTGTTTTTCATTATGAAGTCCCCCTCAATTGATGACCAAAAAAAATTAAAATAATTCTCTTTGTTATTCCAAAATTTATCATTTATAAAAGACTTATAATTTTGCGCTTTGTTCCTAAAAAACTCCGCTCTTTTAGTATCTCCTTTTATTGTTAGAATTTTACTATAAGCATCACAAGCTGCGTAAATAGAAGCAACCAAATCTCCAGCCAAACTAAAGCCCGACTCACTCTCAATGTAAGAAGGGATGCCTCTATTACCATTAAACTTAGTCTCCTCTTTAAATGGCAGTTCAGTGTTCATGTGAGTTGATCTAGTTAATAAATTCTCAGTCTCCAATTTCCAGACTTTTATATAATCATACAGAGTTTTTTCATAGAAGTTTATGAACACAGGATTATATAAGTATTCTTTATTACCTGTCCACTCATACAATTTAAAACAAGCTTGTACAACGTCGAAATTTGAAGGTAGGTTATACCAAAATTGTTCGTCATTAAAATAGTCTACCGGCGCCGGCTTGTCGTTCTTGTTTATTTCCCAATATGTACACCAGTCTTTAGAAGCAGAAATATTCTCTGCAAACTTAATCATCATGTTATAATTATGATTCGAAAGTCCTAATATTTCACCTCCTATACTTTGATGAGCAATATCCCTCATGCAAAAAGCCTCTCTATTTGGCAAAGCTGCTTCATACCAAAAACCAACTGGATCAGTACCATCATGGGCATAGCTGAGTGCGGTATTTTTAGACCATTTAAAAGCTTCATTTAAATCACTTATTGATGAAGAAAATATAAGGTTTGAATCTTTGGCTACCGTAACGATGCAATTAAATATACTTATATATATTAATATTATACTTTTTCTCATATAGTTTTAAAAAAAGCTCATTTTAAATTAGATTTTGAAATTGGATTTCAACAATTAAATATCTGAATTTAAAATGAGCCAAATTAATATTGTTATTTATCAACTAATCAATAAACAAATTATTTAATTTATCTATTGAATTTTGTCATATCCAGGATTTTGTTCAAGCAATTCATTTTTCCTAATTTCATCATTTGGTATCGGGAATAAATAATGATCAGGCGTAACAAAGGCTCTATCGTCAACTTTCACAATAGTATATGATTTAGTGCCATTTGTTTTCTTAACTATTTTAATACCTTGCACAGGTATATTATCTGTAATTTCAGCAATCTTCCACCTACGAACATCAAAAAAACGATGTTCCTCGAATGCTAATTCTATTTTGCGTTCATGCTGTATAGCTTTCAATAGTTCATCTCCGCTTGCTACAATATCTGGTAAAACATTTTCGGCTCCATTTCTTGCCCTTTCTCGTATTAGATTAACATAGTTCCGCGCAGTCGCCTCATCTCCAATATGATACATCGCTTCTGCATAATTAAGTAATATTTCTGCATAGCGGGAGTAAATCCATGGCTGACTGCCTTTATCCTTCCATGGCGATTTTAGTGACTCATCCATAAATTTACGAATTGTGTAATGTGTTTTCGAGTGATTCCAGTTGTCAGTACCAAATTCACTATCTTTACCTCCTGTTTTACCATCTTCATTAATCCAAAATTCAACTTCATCATCCCTGAATATTTGGCCATCGCAAACAATAGATGCGTAAAAACGGGGTTCTCTGCCAGCCCAAGGATCGTTGTTTGCCAATTCATAGTTATAAATATTCGGCATCGACCCATCTGCCATTTCATAACTGTCTACCATTGATTGTGAAACACAAGTTGCGGAGTATCCTGTCCATCCATTAGGTGTGTTTGGCCAATCAAAGCCATTAGAATACTCATTAGTGTACAATCGCTGAAAAATAATTTCCGGACTTTTGCTATTAAGAAATAAACCTTTATAGTCGTTATCCAATTCATATTTATTTAGATTGAAAACTTCTTCACAAGCATCTGCAGCATCTTGCCATTTTGAAATATCATTAGTAGTATTCCATAATGGACTTGCAGCATATAGTAGAATTCTTGATTTCATTGCCAATGCAGCTCCTTTGGTTACTCGACCAAAATTAGCTCCGGACCATGTTTCAGGAAGCATGGATGCTGCTTTAGAAAATTCTGATACCACAAAGTCAACACAGTTTTCATAACTAGCTCTGGAAATCATCATTTCTTCATCATCTAAATCAAAAGTCTTTTTTATTAGGGGAACTCCTCCGTATCTATTAATTAATTCCATATAATAGAATGCTCTAAAGAAAGTCATTTCTCCGATCAAGATTGAATTTTCTTCTTTGCTTCCGCTCAATTTTTCAACATTTTCAAAAAATATATTACATGCTCTTATATATCCGTAGTATGAATTCCAAATTCCAAAACTTCCATATTGATCAGGCGTCATCTGACCTCTTGTTATTGTCCAAGCCCCGCCCCAATTGAAATTATTATGCGACTCATCAGAAACAAATCTAAGAGCTTCATTTTTAAATCCATTAACAGGTAATGTATAATTTCGAGTAACATAAGCTTTAGTTAATGCAGGATCAGAGAATATATTATTTTCTGTATATGAGTCAAGTGGTTCAATATCCAAGAAATCACAAGATGTAATTACGCTTGAAATTATTATTAATGAGTAAAATACTCTTTTTGATATATTATTCATATTAATTACTTTAAAATGATTAAAAACTAATATTGATACCAAGAGTATATGTTCTTTGCTGAGGGTAGTAATGTCCTGCATTTACAGAACTAGTCTCGGGATCTAAAAATTTAATACGATCGATAGTGAATAAATTATCACCTTTTAGAAATATTCTGAAAGTATTGACCTTATCTTTATTGGTCATTTTTTGTGGCAATGTATATGATAACACTAAGTTCTTTAAACGAATAAATGATGCATCATAAAGCCAAAAATCAGAATATCTAGTATTCATGCCATCATCTTTGTTAAAAGCACGTGGATATTTGGCATCAGGTGTACTTTCAGCCGAAATCCATCTATTATCAAATAGTTTCTGATACGTGTTATAAGATACTGGTATTATCATTTGTTTAGCTTTCGTTTGACCACTCCATAACAAGTCTAGATCAAAATTTTTCCAAGATGCGCCCATATTCAATCCAAAAACTATCTGAGGTATATTGCTGATATAATCTCTTACCTTATCATTACTAGTAATACTTCCATCGCCATCCACATCAACATATCTTATATCTCCTGGTCTAGCTCCCGGGAAATGAGGCGTAGCTTCAATTTCTTCTTTAGATTGAAAAATACCATCAGTTTTATACATCAACCATGAGTCGATAGGATATCCAGTTCTCCTCTGCCATTCAGTTGTATTAGCTGCTTCATCAAAGAAAACAATTTTATTTTTTGCATAAGTCAAATTTGCGCCAACATAATATTTGAAATCATTTACAATTTGATTATAGTTAACAACAAATTCGATTCCTTGATTTGTCACTTCACCAATATTCTGATCAGGGAGAGTTAAACCTGTATAAGATGGAATAGACGCCATTTTTTTAGTGAGAATATCTTTTCTGTTCTGATTAAAATATTCAATGACAAAATTTAAAGATTGATTCCATAAAACACCTTCTAATGCAATGTTTTTTGTGTCCACTTTTTCCCATGTTATAGATGGATTGCCAATACGACCAGGGGAAAAACCTTTGTTCAAAGCTGCTGATTCTCCTAAAACTGCACCATTAACCATATTGAAAGTACTTAAATACTGAAATTGTGATACTCTATCATTGCCTAGCTTACCCCAAGATCCTCGTAGTTTTAAATCGTCCACCCAATTGATTGAATTCATGAAATTCTCTTCACTTATTCTCCAACCCGCTGATATTCCTGGAAATGTACCCCATCGCTTCTCTTTTGCAAAGTTCATAGAACCATCGTGTCTGAGAGTAAACTCTATCATATATTTGCTTAAGTAATTATAATTTAAACGACCGAAAATATTCTGACGAGCGTGTACATACCCATAACCACTATTTGTTTTGTCCTTATCACCACCATTGTTTAAATAATCAAATTGATTACTTAGAAAATAACCTCGCCAAGCATCAAAAAACTCTCCATTATTTTTACTCTGTTCATAAGCAATGAATCCACTAAATTTTTGTTTATCAAACTGTCGAATAAAATCTAATTTGACATTGTAAGTTGTAGATATTTTCTTGTCATTAGATTGATTCAGAGTTATAATATTGCTTACAGCATTTGTTGTTTGTTTTATATATTCATCATTTATTTCGTCATAATTGTAAGTATCCCAAACATCATTAAAAATCTTTTGGTTTCTGAAATGTGGATCAAATGCTGCATACCCTGAAAGAGCAAGCCCTTCTGTTAAACTATTTAAATCAAGTTTAAAGTTAAATTTTGTATTAAGGAAAAAGTCTTGTACGTTATCGTACCCGATTTCTTTCCCAGAAGCTAGTATCGCTAAATTATTCCCCCATGCTATTCCGGGTGCAGGTAAACCATTCGGATAATAATCATATAAGTAAGGGTATGCCATAAATGCCTCCCAGAACATTGTCCCTGCAGAAATCGGACTTTGGTAGCGATTCTCATTACGTCCAGATGCATTAACCCCTATTAATAGGTCTTTTGTAACCTCTGCATCAATATTTACACGAACTTGATTCGTTTTAAAATTAAAAACTGTGTTTCTATATAGAGGTTCTTGGTATGTTAAGTCACCAGAGACATAATAGCTTACACTTTCACTACCCCCACGTAGAGAAATTGAATGTCTTGTTTGAGGGGCAACTGTCCGAAACATAACATTCATCCAATCTGTATCACCATATTTGCTTTTATTAATAGATCCATCTTTATAGCCTTCTTTGATATTTGTCCATAATTTAGTTTGATTCATATGACCTTTAATCTCATCATCATAAACCATCCAATCATAAGCATTTAATAAATTAGGTGTTCGAGTATGCTGTGACAGGCTTATCGAACCATTGTATTCGATAGTCGGTTTAGATTGGATACCAGATTTTGTTGTTACTAGAATAACGCCATTTGCAGCTTGTGCACCATAAATAGCAGCTGAAGCATCTTTCAAAACTGAAATTGATTCTATATCGTTTGGATTGATACGTTCCATTCCATCTCTATTTGCTACTCCATCTATTACAATTAATGGTGAGTTATCATTTAGTGTACCCTTTCCACGTATTAAAATGCTAGACCAGTCTGATCCGGGTTCACCCGAACGATTATTTGCAATTACACCGGGAATTCTGCCTGCTATTGAGTTACTTACGTTTAAGGAGCCTGAATTTGATACTAACTCTCCTTTAACAGATGATATAGCTCCTGTAACTGTAGCTTTTTGTTGCACTCCATATCCAACAACTACAAGCTCATCCAAAGCCTTCATATCTTCCTGCAACGTTATATTAAAAATTGTTTTTCTTTCTGTATTGATATTCTGTTCTAAGTAACCGATATAAGAAATATGAATAGTGGCATTGTTTTCAACGCTTAACGAAAATTTCCCATTCACATCGGTTACGGTTCCGTTGTTGGTTCCGATTTCAACAATATTTGCTCCAATAATTGGCAAACCAGCCGCATCGACAATGGTCCCGGTAATGTCCTTTTTATGCTGTTGTAAAGCTTCGTTAACGGCAGTAATCTGGCGGTGCATTTCTTTCGGATGCAGGATAATCTGCGTGCCTTTTACCTCATATTCCACATTTTCCGATTTAAAAAGCTTCTCTAATACGGCTGAAATAGCGGCATTCCTTACCCTGACGCTAACTTTCCTGTCTACATTGATTAACCGGTTGTTGTACAGAAAGTAATAATCGGATTTCTCCTCAATGGTTTGCAATACTTTTTCGATGGTTGAATTTTTCATGTCCAGCGAAATTTTGGCGTCTTGAGAATAGATGTGTTCAGCTTGTAGTTGAAAAGTGAGCACGAACAGCAGTAAAAGCGTTATTCTCATAACAATAGGGATTTTTTTTAATAAAGCATAAAAAATATCTGCTTTTTGGTTGATTGATTTATTATTCATACTTTTACAATGTTATTAAATTCATTTTATGGGTTTAGTAATTATTGCCTGGCGGTGAGGTGAGATTTTCCGCGAGGGTAATTATAAGTCATGAGCGGGAGAGTTAAAACCCTCTCCCGCCTTTTTTTATTTCAGTTTGTATTTATCTTATCATAGGCGTTCCTCCTCCTTTTATGAAAACTGTGTAAGTTATTGTGATTTTATGGTTACTTTCCTGCGTGTGAATGTTTCATTGTTTAACTGTTTTTGTTTGCATATGGAATAGGTAATGGGTGCTGACCTTTTCAGCAGGTCGAGGATATCTTCGAGTGTTTCGTCGGTAAACGTGGCCGTGTATTCATACTCTTTAAGTCTGTCTCCCTCAAGACATATATCTACTCCGAATTTTCTTGAAAGTTTTTCTGCAATTTTAACCAGTTTTTCTCGACGGAAAACCATTTTCCCGTCTTTCCAGGCCGTTTCCACATAGGTATCTGCCGTTACCACATGCATGTTGCCGGTTGAAATATGCAAGATTGCCTTTTCATCAACTACCAATGACTCTGTTGCTTTTGAACCGATTTCAGAAGAGACCTCTACCTGCCCGCTTTCCAAAGTAACTTCATAGTTTTCATCACTTTCATATGCATTCACGTTAAATTCCGTGCCATATGCACTCACGATCATTTTTTGAGGTGTTTCCACATTAAAACGGTGTTTTTTATCGGAAACTACTTTGAAATAAGCTTCTCCGGAGAGTTGCACTGTGCGATCTTTTTCTGAGAAACGTTGTGGATAGGTAAGTGAACTAAGCGCGTTTAGCCAGACTTCGCTTCCGTCCGGAAGTATGGTTTTTGTCACCATCCCGGGAGCAGAGGTGATTGTAATGGTTTCTATAGCGGACCCGCTTTTTTTGAGAATGGGGTAGAACGCGTACTGATATGCCAGAAACAGGGGAAGAAGGATGGCGGCCGTATTTCTCAGGTAGTTGAAGAACAGGCGCCTGTTCCGATCGGAAATGATGCGTTTATGCAATTGTTCCCAATCAACTGCAGCGTCTATCGTTTTTTGTTTCTCGTAGTTCTCCAGTAAATAATTCAAAGAATCGGGAGTCTCCTTTTCAATCATCTCGTTTTTGACATTTATATATACTTGACGAACAACTCTCGGTTTACCCTATAAAAAAAGTGAAGTTTTTAGGAAAAAGGAAAAATTTAACAATGTCGGTGGAAAAGGAACATCTATATAAACAGTAGTAAGAAGGGGAGGTAATCACGCAATTCAATGCGTAAAATTTTTAATGCCCTACTAATATACGATTCGACGGTTTTTGTAGAAACCTCCATTTTATCGGCTATGGCAATGTAGGTCATTCCCTTAAAGCGGCTCATCTCGAACGCTTCACGCACGTTGGGCGATAGTTTTGCCAATGCTTCGCCAATGGAGACTTCCAGTTCTTTTAAGGTATACACTTCTTCCGGTGAAATGTGACTGAAGGACAACATGCTTTTTTCCATATACCGGTTTTCGACTTCTTGCTTTCTATGATAATCCGTACAACTATTGCGAACTGAAGTAATTAAAAAATTTCTGAACGAAGTATTTATATCCATGCTTTTCCGGTTTTTCCAAATTCTGAAAAAAATATCCTGAACAATGTCCCTGGCTGTTTCTTCCTGTGTGATATACCGCATGGCAAACACACACAATGCCGGATAAAATTCGAGAAAAAGCTCTTTGAAGGCCTGCTCGTCGTCCTTAAAAGCAACTAGTCGAAATAAGTTTTCATATTTTATATCCTTTCCTTTCATTTCATTTTTTCATACTCCTCTTTTTTCTCTTCCAATCTTCCAGTCTAACACAGACTCATCACAAATCACCAATGTAAGGCCTCAATGTCTATTATGTTAATTAATAACTTCGGCCAGGTGAACCTGTAAAACATCAGTGTTGGTACCAAAATCTGCAATATTACGTGAAACTTTCAGTATCTTGTTTTATACAAGTGCCGCAAGACAAAGCCCCTTCCCTGTTGCTCTTAATAACATCTTCATAAGTTATAATACCAATTCTCATGTGAGGCATATTTTCAATACTTCGCTAATCAAGAATTTCAGCATTGACAAAAGCTTTAATTAATTGCTCTTTAGTCGCATTTGATACTTTTAGATATCTGCGATTACCTACAGGTATTACAATTTTTTTGTTTTGAACAGAAATATTATTTTCTGTCCGTCCAATATCACGATACAATGCCGCACCTCTATTATCTATTGACAATTTCAGTTTCTTATCTCCAGATATATGCCAGTAGAGTACATAATATTCGCCTTTCCTTTTAAAAATAAAAGCTCTTACCTCCTTACTACCACCTGCTACATCTGTAATTTGCTCATAAGGGTATAATTCAAATTGATTTTGCTCATTCAATAATAGATGATGTTCCTGATTTACATTCTGTAACTGTTTTTTCTGTTCTTCGGTAAGCCAATGCCCGGCTCTGACCTCTTCCCATCTCCGAATTACCTCCAGGTTGTCCTCTGTTCTTAGATGAGCGGCAAATGCCTCGAGGTTGGAATGAATAGAAATGGGGCAATCCCAGGCTGCCGCTATACTGGTTACATACTCCAGCATATCCGGTTGAGTTCCTATTGTTGCTTCACCTGGAGCCCAATAACCCAGCCAGCCAAAATTTATTCGCGTAAAATCATGTCTCATCCTTGAAGCTTCTTCAGCTGGCCACTTTCTTGTCTCTTCTTTCAAGACCTCAGGTCTGAAAATATCAAAAGCATTACCTCCACTTAACATATGCCAGCTAAAATGACTTTTGGCTGCACCTTCTGCAAACAATGGCTGAGGCTCTAAACGCTTGAAAACTCTATACTGTGCTAATCCTACATTTATACCAAAAGGGGGATTTACTCCCTCCGAACCATCGAAGTATATAAATTGAAATCCGGCATCGTAAATGTTTGCTATTTTTCCGGCGATCTCGTCTTGTAAACTTGTTCGCTGATCAATATAAACACTTGTGGCTCCAAATTCACTGACATCCAATATTCCGATTACTTCCCCCTTTGTAAGACTGTTAACTGTAGTTTTGTCTATTCCTCTTACACATCCGGTAAACTTATAAGGTGGTATAGTTGTAAAGCTCTTATAGGAAATAAGTTCTGTTCCCACTTTTAAAACACGGCATCCTTCTGCCATTACCGATCCCTCAGGATTCTGCTCGACATAGACGGTTGTATCATCAATCCCCAGATTTTTCGACAAATTAAATGTTTTAACAAGATTTAGCCGATAATCGGGAATAGGAGTCATATATTGGCTATTTCTCCCTATATGCGAATGCAGAAAATGAACTCCAGGAATTATTCCCTCAGCCTTAATTTTATCGAGCATTATCTTCAGATCATCTTTCCCTTTTGGATATAGCATTTTATCAATTTCATAATTTCCGATGATGCCATACCCTCCTGAGCCCTCAAAACTGGGATAATAGATGCTCATCGCTCTGAAACCGCCCATTCTGGCATATTTTATGTGTTGCTCTACGTTGGTTGGATTAACGTTTGCTGTCCAATAATAGGAAGCATTGATAAAATCACCTCTCCTGCTTTCTACTCCTTTTGGCAGATTAAAATCTTCTTCTAACTGAGCAATATTATCCAACAATTTGCTGCTTTCGGAAGCAATTAAGGCAGCACCGGTTCCTATAAACTTTATATCCTTAACTGCACTCGCTCTTAAAATGTTATATCCATTTCGTTTTTCAAAATCGACATATGCATATTCATCTGTACTCAAAACATTAACAGCAACATTATCATCCCATGAGACATTTAGCCATTCACCAAAATTTTCTCTATTACGAACAGGTAATTGTAAAAGGCACACTTCGGTTGCGGGTGGTGGAGTGATTTTAAGATATGCCGGATAAATACCGTCTGTAATAAAATCATTAAGATTGAAACTCACATAAGTGGGAGTTTCTTTTACCTGGATAATCACTTTATATGGAATTAACTCAAATCCAACAACCAGCTTATCACCTTCACGGTGGATTGAGTTTGCCTGAAATATTGTTTTCTTGTTGGGATGTGCCAGCTTTATTTCATTATGGTAGGGCCTTTCTTGAGTGACAGAGAATATAGCTATGTTCTCTCCCTGCATTAAACATTCCTCGTTAGTCGATTTAATAATCAAACTTTTTGCGATAGCGTCATGCCCGACAACCAGTTTAAATTGGTCGTTTTCAATAATCAGATCTTCTCTTTCATTGTCCTTTCCGCTTATTTGTGTGGCAGACATCAAAAAAATGCTTATTAGCAATAATAGGATAAAGTTTTTATTCATACGTTTATTTTAAATATATCGGTTTCACATGTATAAATTTATAAAGACTTGACAGTATTCCGTATTCGTAAATGTTTTCGGATAAAAAAATTAATCTGTGTTCTACTATACAAAAACCATTCAGCTCGCATCGTTCCAAATTGTTTATTACCAATATATTAACCAATATGCACATATGATTATATTTGCATCTGCTTAACTTTAAAAGTTATCTGTGATTGTTGATAATAACAAGATTCCAGAAGCAACAAGTAGTTCGGTGTATCAGTATATTTTAGATAAAAAAGTAGAAAGTATTTCTAATGAACTGTTGACGACAGATAAAAGTTTACTCGATATTGCAATTGAAACGGGCTTCAATGATGTTAGAAATGCTTATCGGATATTTAAAAACAAGACCGGTTATACACCTATGAATTTCAAAGAGAAATTTTCACAAAAAACAGATACCAAAAGGTGATTCCTACTGGGATTTTATCAATTCGCGGGCGGTTTCAATAATAGTATCTTTGTTTTTTTCCCTGTCGCTGTCCTTCATGTCTACATAGATATCGGGCTCCACGCCAAATTCGATATGTTCCTTTTCGGCATTGAACATTGGGGAAGCTGAAAATCGTACGGACCAGCCATTGGGAAGCTCAGAGGTGAACGGCAACCCACTGCCTCCTCCTGTTTTATCTCCTATAATGGTAACATTTGGTGCATACTTCATTATACTTACAAACTCGTTTGTCGCACTGTAACATCCTCTGTTGGTAAGAACAACCACCGGCTTTTGGTATCTCACCCCGTTGTAACTATCAACATATTTCGGATACAAAGCAGAAAAATCATTATGCCCAGGTCCTACTTTATGAGAGATGTAGCCAATAAGCTTGCGCTCGTTGAAAAAGCGGCTTGTTATCCGTTCTACATTGGTTAGGCTGCCGCCACCATTGTTTCTCACATCAATTATCAGCCCGTGACAGATTGCCATTCTGTTTAATATTTCACTTAGATTTCCCTGGCCAACATCATTTGAAAAACTTCCATAATAAAGATAACCGATATTATCTTCTAGAATCTTATACCTTACTCCAGACGAGATGCCATAATCGTTTCCGAAATAATATTTCTGAATTGATGGGTCGAAATTAGGAGGGTAGTTCTCCTGCCATTGCCAGTATCTGGTCATATCGTGTGACGCAACCAGGTTAACATGTCCGTCTTTCAGCTCAGCAAGCATCTCACCCATGAGTTTGAAAAGGGCATCGTTGTTCATCTCTGAAGTGATTCTGGGACTGAATTCCCTGTACACATCATTCCAATCGACTTCCTTATATTCGAAAAAGCAGTAGTTTCTATCCAATATAGTCCAGAGTGCATCGAAATTACCCCGGGGATGATTGTCAAACTGCATGCTCACTTCGCCACAGCCCTGCATAAGAACAAGCTGCAGGATCAGAAGTATGAAATATTTTTTCTTAATAAGCATATGCTCACACCTTTTTGATTATGCCATTAAACAGAGAGATTTCTCTGCTCTGCAAATAACGCTGCACTGCTGGAACAGGAGGAGTATCTTCGTCCTCAAAACTGAGGTTCAGCAATCTAAATGCAGGGAATCTTGTTGATTCTTCTTTCGTGACGGCCACCTTCAAATGGAGTTTTGAGAAAAGTATCTAGAATCTCTATAACTTCCTCATCACTAAGGAATCGGCCTGGAACTGTTAGAATGTTTGCATCGTTATGTGCCCTTGCATAATAAGCTATTTCACTATTCCAGCATAAAGCAGCACGAATTCCCTGATGTTTATTGACCGTCATATTAATTCCGTTTCCAGATCCGCAAACAGCTATCCCAGGATAGCACTCACCATTTTCAACTGCAATTGCTAATGGGTGTGCATAATCAGGATAATCACAGCTTTCCATTGAATATGTACCGAAATCCTTAAAATGGATACCTCTCTCTTTAAGAAGGTTCAAAATAAATTGCTTCCTCCTGAAACCTGCGTGGTCAGATCCAATCCCGATAGGTTTTTCCGGGTTGTTAAATAATGACATAATAATTTATTTTATCTTTACCTGAAATCTCAATTCCCAAGCAGAAACTGCTTTATTATTTAAGCAGTTTCTTTACCTGTAAATATACATTCTCTCCAGTGTACCCGAGTTTTTCGTCGAGTACCGTGTATGGAGCAGAGAAACCAAAAGATCTCATACCCCAGACTGAGCCATCAGAGCCAACCAGACCCTCAAGAGTTACTGGAAGCCCTGCCGTTAAACCGAATTTTTTCTTTCCTCTTGGCAATACCGACTCCTGATATTCGGGTGATTGAGACCTGAACAGCCCTTCTGAGGGAACAGAGACAATACGCACTTTCACTCCGTCGGCACGAAGCAGTTCAGCCCCTTCAACAAGTGTGGAAACTTCAGAGCCAGATGCTAGTAAAATCACATCATAGTCCGCTTCATCTTCCACAATATAGGCTCCTCTGTTCGCGTTCATCGCTTCGCTGAAACGCGATTCTTTTGCAGGAAGGTCCTTGATATTCTGACGTGAAAGGATAAGTCCGGTTGGTGATGCACTATTCTCAAGAGCCATTCTCCAGGCAACAGTGGTTTCGTTCGCATCAGCCGGCCTGAGGACAAGCATAGAGTTATGACCACTATGATTCTGCAACTTCTCCAGTAGACGAATCTGTGCTTCCTGCTCTACCGGTTGATGAGTGGGGCCATCTTCTCCGACACGAAAAGCATCGTGTGTCCAGATAAAAATTACAGGTGTTTGCATTAAAGCAGCAATCCGAATGGAGGGTTTCATATAGTCTGAGAACACAAAAAAAGTGCCGCATGCAGGAATTACTCCACCATGAAGGCTCATCCCGATGCAGAGACACGACATGGTAAACTCAGAGACCCCAGCCTGAAGGAAGGCTCCCGTAAAATCACCCTTGGCAAACACTTTTGTTTGTTTCAAGAAACCATCTGTTTTATCAGAATTAGAGAGATCGGCAGATGCTACAACCATATTGTCTACCTGGTTTGCCAACTCTCCCAAAACTGTGGCAGAAGCGGCGCGTGTTGCTACACCTGGTTTATGCTTAATAGCTGCCCAATCGATCTCAGGAAGTTCTCGGGTAAACCATTTGTGCACCTTTTCATCCATTTTGGGGTTGTTTTTTGCCCAGGCATCCATCCTAACATTTTTCTCAGCTACTATCTCTTTAAGTTCCTGTTTGCGTTTTTCATAAAGTTCTTTGGCTTCAGGTAAAATAAAGAACGGATTTTCCGGGTCACCACCCAGCTTTTTTATTGTCAACGCAACATCCCCACCAGCTGCACTCAAAGGTTGCCCGTGAGTGGATACCTGAGATTCAAATGAGCTGTTATCTGCTTTAACAGCTCCAAATCCCATAATAGTGTTACCAATAATAAGCGTTGGCCTCTCTTTTTCAGCCTTGGCTTCTTTAAGGGCACCACGAATTTCTTCAACATTGTTACCGTTAATAGAAATTACTTTCCATCCCCAGGCTTCATATTTTTTTGCCACATTCTCACTCGACACAGCATCGGTAGTTGTTGAAAGTTGAATGTTGTTAGAATCATAAAACATTATCAGGTTGCTCAAACCCAGGTGGCCTGCAATACGCCCTACTCCCTGAGAAATCTCTTCCTGAATGCCTCCATCGGAAATAAAACTGTATATGGTATGATCCATTATATCTCCCAGTCGTGCCTGAAGAAATTTTGCAGCTATTGCTGCTCCAGCTGCAAAAGCATGTCCTTGACCCAATGGGCCTGATGTATTTTCAATGCCGCGTGCAACGTCTATTTCAGGGTGCCCCGGAGTAGAGCTCCCCCATTGACGAAAATTCTTCAGCTCATCCAATGAAAATTTGCCACTCAAACAGAGCACTGAATATAGCATGGGCGACATATGGCCGGGATCGAGAAAAAATCTGTCTCTTAACTCCCAGTTGGGATTTTCGGGATCGTACTCTAAAAATTCCGAAAATAGGACATTGATAAAATCTGCTCCTCCCATAGCACCTCCGGGATGGCCTGATTTGGCTTTTTCGACCATTGATACCGACAGGATTCTTATATTATCAGCCACTTTAATCATTGTTGAGATATCATTCATACTAATATTTATTTTTGTGGTGTATTGAATAGGTAACGATCATGTTTTTAATCAATTGATCATAACCAATCAATCTTGTTTATATTTTTTTAGTTTCTTATCTGATTTTTCTACTACAAGTTGATGCCTTTATAAAAAAGAGGTTGCTACAACATCAATACTTCGGTAAATATTCACTTAACACTCATATAGTCACGAAATTAAAGCTATATATTTAAAAGTCATATTAATTATTAACAATCAGTAGTTATAAGTGTTCTTTTGAAAAAACACCAAACTATTGACAACGTAAGTCACAAAGATATATTTTTTATGGATAAGAAGATAGAAAAAATGACAACTTTTGAGTGATGATCTGATATTTGCTACTTTTCAGCGATAATAATTTAATTAACAAATAGACAATGTGAAAAAATGACAATGTTGAGTACAACTTTTGAGAATATGAGATATGCAGTTTATAAAAGATTATTCCAATAATGAGTCTCCTCCAATAAGTCTTTTTTCTTGAAAATTTCACAAGATAATCATTGATTTTCAATATGTTGCAAACCGATAAAATTGGGTTTTGAGGTTTTAGGAGGAGACTCAATAATTAATTCAGGTATAATGATTACATTTGCAATCAACAAAAAAATAAAAAATGTCGCTTAGCAAAAACAGAATAAAATATATCCGTTCGCTTAAAGAAAAAAAACATAGGATTGAGAATAACACGTTTGTAGCGGAAGGGACAAAACTGGTTTTAGATCTTCTTGCCACATGCCAATGTCAGCTCATAGCGGCATTACCCGAAGTTATATCAGCTCATCCTGAGCTAAAAGCCGGGGAGATAGTTGAAGCAGATGAAAGTGAATTGAAAAAGGCAACCTTCCTGAAAACGGCACCACAGATCATAGCTGTTTTTTATCAGCCTGAATCGAACATTGATAATATTAATTTTGATGAAGGTCTGACTCTTGTGCTCGATGGTATTCAAGATCCTGGAAATGTAGGCTCAATAGTGCGAATTGCAGATTGGTTTGGAATTGAACATGTTGTCTGCTCGTATGATACCGCAGACATATACAACCCAAAAACAGTCCAGGCAACCATGGGTGCAATTGCCAGAGTGAGAGTGCATTATACTGATATTCCTGAATTTCTGCAGAAACAGATAAATCTACCTGTTTACGGAACATTTCTCGATGGGGAAAACATCTACAATAAAACTCTCTCCAACAGAGGTTTCATTGTAATGGGGAGCGAGGGAAAAGGAATAGGTGCGGAAACTGAAAAGAGAATCACACGGAGACTTTTCATTCCAAACTTCCCTTCAGGAAGGGACACCTCTGAATCTCTGAATGTGGCTGCTGCCACAGCTGTAATATGTGCTGAATTCCGCCGGAGGGTAAAATAAAAAATCACGTATGTAAAATACGTGATTACCTAAAACAAATCTAAAGAGAATAAAAACCTCATTTATCATGAGATATGGGTGGAAAACGGGGCTCGAACCCGCGACCTTCGGAACCACAATCCGACGCTCTAACCAACTGAGCTACAACCACCATGTTTTAACGTGGCTGCAAAGATACAATTTTTTTCTTCATTTCACATCTAAATTGTCTAAATTTTCAAAAAAACAGCGATAAATATCAATTCCGGATAAATAAATTGTATATTTGATGTTGCTATTGAACAAAAAAACCAAATCATGGGGACTAAAAGAATCAAACTATCCATATTAGGTATATCATTCAGTCAGGTTCAGGCCGGCGCTTATGCTCTTATTTTTGCAGAAGAAAATGGAATTCGCCGTCTTCCAATTGTAATAGGGACACCTGAAGCTCAATCAATTGCAATTGTAATGGAAGGTATTACCCCTCCCAGGCCCTTATCGCACGACCTGATGGTATCGGTATGGAAGGCACTTGATGTGAAGTTGATTGAAGTTTTGATACATAAGTTTGAAGACGGTGCGTTCTTCTCGGAACTGCTGCTGGAGCAATACGGAAAAAAATATCGTATCGACTCCCGTACATCTGACGCTGTGGCATTGGCTATTCGTACAAATTCGCCTATATATACCACAGAAGATATCATGCAAAATATGGCTATAGTTTTCGATGAACAATCCGCTTCCACTTCCCCCGAAAAGCCGAAAGAAGAAAAAGGAAGCATTGAGGAGGAATTGTCGGATCTGCGCCTCGATGCACTCAAGCACAGGCTTAAGGAAGCCGTGGATGAAGAGAATTATGAACTGGCTACACGTCTGCGTGATGAGATCAACCGAAGAGAGAATAAATCATGAGTTTTAGCAAAATATGGCAGATACTCTTTTCTATTGCCCTGATATCAGGATTAATCCCCGACTTCCCGAAAAGGAATCGATGCATTGCGTAAAAGTCCTGAGAATGCGTGTTGGTAGCACGCTGTCGGTTACCGATGGTTTTGGTTTTATATATGAATGCGTGTTGATAGAGGCACATCACAAAAATTGTGTGGTTGTAATTAAACATCAATTTGAAAAACCTAAGAACCGCATCTACAGGCTCCATCTTGCCTTCGCTCCAACAAAACAGACTGAAAGGAACGAATGGCTCGTGGAAAAAGCTACTGAAATTGGTATTGACCGCATTACGCCAATCATCAGCCATTATTCAGAAAGAAAAGATATAAAGATTGAACGCCTGCAGAAGACAGTTATCTCTGCAATGAAACAATCGCGACAGGCTCTCTTGCCGGAGACAGAGTGGATGGTAAAGTTTGATGACTTGATCGTGAGACCTTTCGATGGGAGAAAATTTATTGCCCACTGTTATAATTTTCCCAAGAACCCGCTCGCACAACTCTATAATAAAGGAGAGAATGCTCTTATTCTAATCGGGCCTGAGGGAGATTTTAGTGAAAGCGAGGTAAATAAAGCTATTTCAAACGGTTTCGAACCTATTAGCCTGGGAGAAACAAGGCTTCGGACTGAAACGGCTGCAATCACGGCCATACATACTATTCACGTCATCAATAATTTAAAATAATATACATTATGGGGAAAAATATTTTAACCATTTCTTTAATGCTGCTACTACTTTCCTACGGCTGTAACAGCGGAGACGGTAAAAAAGAGTTACCAAGAATAGCTATTGCCGGAATTGCAATTGAGTCAAGTACCTTTTCTCCGGCAGTAACCAACGAAGAGGCATTTAATGCACGTGAAGGAGAAAAGGTCTTAACCTATTACCCTTTTATGGCAGTTGATTCGGGTATTATTGACCGCGCCGTATGGATTCCTACGCTTCGTGGCCACGCCATGCCAGGTGGAATCGTCACCCGAGAGGCCTACGAATCGCTGGTAACCAAAACATTAGATATGTTAAAAGAGTCCCTACCGCTTGATGGGCTCTTCTTCGATATCCACGGTGCAATGAGCGTTCAGGGACTTGACGATCCGGAAGGAGATCTTCTTCTTCGTATAAGGGAGTTGATAGGCACTGATGTACTAGTCTCAACATCGATGGATCTGCACGGCAATGTTTCTCGACGACTGGCACAGAACAGCGATCTGATTACATGCTACCGCTTGGCTCCACATGAAGATGCTATTGAATCGAAAAAGAGGGCGGTCACCAACCTTCTCAGCAGGCTCGAAAACGGAAAAGGCAAACCTGCATACAAAGCCTGGATTCCTGTGCCTATTTTACTGCCAGGAGAAAAAACGAGTACTCGTATTGAACCCGGCAAAAGCCTTTACGCCCAGATTCCCGGGGTATTGGATAATGACAAAGTTATTGACGCTGCCATCTGGATGTCCTATCCCTGGGCTGATGAACCTCGTAACCACGGTGTGATCATGGCATATGGCGACGATAAAGAGGCTGTTGCCAAAGCAGCTGAAACATTGGCAAAACATTTTTGGGAGGTTAGAGATAAGTTTGAGTTTGTAGCACCCACGACTTATCTGGATGATGCTTTAGACAAAGCCTTTAAGAGTGACAAAAAACCATTTATTATCAGCGACATGGGGGATAACCCCACTGCAGGAGGCGCCGGAGATGTGACATGGACCCTGCACGAAATATTCAAGCGCCCTGAACTGAAGCTTTCAGGAAGCAAAACCCTTATCTATGCATCAATCCCCGGTCCCGAACTGGTAAAGAAGGCCAGAGAGATTGGTGTTGGTGCCCAAATAGATGCCATGGCCGGTGCTATGGTGGATAATCGTTTTGCTCCTCCTGTCAGGATAAAGGGAGAGATTGCGGCCATTAAAGAGAGCGATGTGGATGCAGGCACTGAAGTAGTTGTTAAAAGTGGCAATGTCTACACCATTGTAACGGAAAAGAGAAACGCCTATCACTACGAGAAAAACTTCACCGATTTGGGGCTGAAACCCAGAGAAACGGATATTCTTGTAGTAAAAATCGGATATCTTGTGCCAGAACTTTACAATATGCGTGGCGACTGGATAATGGCGCTTACTCCCGGAGGTGTGGATCAGGATCTGCTCCGTTTACCCTATAAACGAATCCAACGCCCTATGTATCCACTTGATCCGGATATGGAAGATCCCGATCTGGGTGCCCGGTTCATTCCCTTATCAGATGAAATAAAACAATAAAGCCACGCAATTATTATATATTGTTGAGTCTGCTTGAAAAAGTCTCAAATTAGAATATTTGACATCATAATCACTTGAGAATCAAATATCATTTTTCCACTAAACGACTTATTAAAGTGGACTCATATTACGTTTTTTGAAGGATGCAAATATAATCGCCTGATTGTAAACATTTAATGCACCTTTCAAAAAGGCCACATAGTTATTTGGTTATAAGTGCAACAAATGATATTTTATCAAACTATTAATATCATTTGAGAAGTAATAAGAGAAATTTTAAAACTGACGTGATAGCTATTACAGTACAACATCCTGATCAATAAGCTAATATACTGAATTCCAAGAAACAGAGATAGCAGTATGTAAGTGATGCTACGGGACAATTTTTCAAAATAATGACCAAAAAAGAGCGTTATAAAAAGGTTCTAGACTGGTTTGAAGCCAATGCGGAATCGGCAGAAACCGAATTGCACTACAAAAACAAGTATCAACTGCTGGTTGCAGTGATTCTGTCTGCACAATGCACAGACAAGCGGGTAAATATGATAACACCCGCTCTGTTCGATGCATTTCCTACACCCAGGGCAATGGCTGCATCATCACATGATGAGGTATTTGAGTATATCAAATCGTGCTCTTATCCAAATAATAAAGCCAAAAACCTGGTAGGAATGGCAAAAAAGCTGGTTTCGGATTTCGATGGAGAGGTGCCCTCAGACATAGATTCTCTACTCACCATTCCGGGAGTAGGCCGAAAAACAGCCAACGTGATACTGGCTGTGGCATTCGACACACCGGCAATGCCTGTAGATACACATGTTTTTCGTGTAGCCAACCGTATCGGGTTGACAAACAATTCAAAAACACCACTCCAATCTGAAATGGAACTCGTAAAGTATATCCCGGAGTCAATGCTTACCAAAGCACATCACTGGCTAATCCTGCACGGCCGTTACATATGTATGGCACGAAGGCCGAAATGTGAAATATGCGGTCTTTCTCAATGGTGCAAATATTATGAAAAAAAGGAAGGCCATCTTTAAATATGACAGCCCCCTACTTCTAATGCATTTAACTTCCCGGTCTATTCTGCTTCGGGCATTGCTTTTTTCTTATGCAGAATCAGATAGACAATAGGCAAAATTCCAATCGTATTGAAAATGGCAAGGAAAATAAACCATACCAGATGGTTGTTCCGTGCAGATCTCCACATAGCAATCAATTTCATTACCGCGTCAAACAACGCGAGCACTCCCAGAAGTACAATTACCCAAATGGGTAGATCTGTTAAATTTTGCATAATTAGAAATTTAAAGTAAATAAAAAGAAACGAAGAAAAAATTTCGGGCTACAATTTGATAATTTTAGCCCGAAATCCATTTGTCAATTATTACTACCATTTATCACTGTGAATTTATAAATACAGCGGCTGGTATATTTCTCACCCGGTTTCAGGTAGGGTGATGGCCAGTCGGGTTTATTAGGAGAATCGGGATATTTCTGTGTTTCCAGACAGATGGCATTGCGTTTGGCATATACAGCCCCATACTTACCGGTCACCGTTCCGTCGAGGAAGTTACCTGTATAGACCTGCAAACCCGGTTCTGTTGTATATACCTCAAGCTGAATACCTGTCACGGGGGAATAAACCGTGGCGGCCGGTTTTGAAATATCTCCATTTGTATTCAATACCCAATTATGGTCATAACCGTCGCCGTTTTTCAACTGCACGAAATCGTAATTATCAATCCTTTCACCAATAGCGGTAGGAGTCCTGAAGTCCATTGGAGTACCCTCTACCGGACTAATCTCTCCTGTAGTCATAAAGGTATCATCAACTGGTGTAAACGCATCGGCATTAATTGTTAGCAAGTCTTTTAGAATGGTGTTGTTGCCATCGCCGCTCAGGTTGAAGTATGAGTGGTTTGTCAGATTCACCACGGTCTCCTTGTCAGTGGTAGCCTCATACTGAAGATCAATAGCATTATCATCGGTCAGCACCATAGTCACTTTCACGTTAAGATTACCAGGGAATCCGGCCTCACCGTCTTTGGACAAGTATGTGAGAATAAGGGTCTGGCTATCCTGCTGAACAGCTTTGAAAACCTGTTTGTCAAACCCTTCAGGCCCGCCATGCAGGGTGTGGCCATAGTTATTTTTCGGAAGCTGGTACTCCACACCTTCTACAGTTATTTTCCCGTTGGCAATCCTGTTGCCGTAACGGCCGATGGTAGCTCCAAAATTGTTGTTTATACTCATATAATCGTTAATGTTGTCAAATCCAAGAACAACATCCTGCAGTTTACCATCATTGCCGGGCACCATAACAGAAACAATCCGTCCGCCATAATTAGTTACCGTAACCTCCATGCCAGCAGAATTTTTCAATACATATAAATCGGTAGAATCACCATTCGCAACCGATTGAAAATCAATTTTCTTCATTCCCGAAAGCGTTGTCTGCTCAGCGGGAGCCTCTTTTTGTTTGTTCGTACATCCAACCGCTGCAATAACTGCCAGCAGCCAGATCATTCTGTTAAGCTTCATCTTTTCTTCTCTCTATATTTATAAATTATTGCTAAAATCGCCTATATTTCACAAATGTAAGCAATTATTCAATATAAATAACCAATACGCATTAAAAAACAGGTTTTACGGCTTCTAAAGATGGCGTTCCTCCTTTAACATAAGGCCAGTCGTTTTGCCATAGGATCTGGTCCATCATCAGCACCCTCCCTTTCGGGTTAGCCACCGATACAGCATGATAGAGAATCCAGTCGTACGCTGCTCCTGATAAGAGATAAATATATATACGGTACAGAGTGAAATATTAATCTTTTAATATGTTGCATATCTCCTGGTTCACTTTTTTCACACGTGCCTCGTCAACCTTTACCAGTTTACGGTCATACGTCATTAACCCGTTCACCTCAATCTCCACATCGGTGGTCTGGGTATAAACGGCTGCTGAAAATCCCTGACGAATCAGTTGTTTCAGTTGTTCGGCATATTTCACATATTCATCCGTCACCTCACTTGAACTGTTGAACTGCACATAACCCCAGTTACGGTTTGGTTCCCACAGATGTTCCTTGTTTGCCCAACCTATACCGCCATATTCACCCAAAACAGTTGCACGCTGAGCATCGTACAGATACATCCTTGGATTCGGATAATTATGCAAATCAAGCATATCTCCTATTGTATAATGGTTGCCACCACTGGCGGGATTCACTAGACGGGAAGGATCGTATTGTTTTGTCCATTCTGTAATTTCATTTGTTTTGAATTGTCCCCACGCTTCGTTAAAAGGCACCCATACTCCAATGGAAGGATAAGAGTATAGATAATCAATAATTTCTTTCCATTCCTTACGGAAATTGGCTTCGGATTCTGGAGTACGCATCCTTTCTACGCCGGTATAATACTGATGCATTTGCCATTCCGGGCTCCTGTCACCGCTTGGCATATCCTGCCAGACAATGATACCATGACGGTCACAATGGGTGTACCAGCGTGCAGGCTCGACTTTCACATGTTTGCGAATCATATTAAAGCCAAAATCTTTGGTTTTAACCACATCGTACTCCAATGCTTCATCTGTTGGAGCGGTATAGAGCCCGTCGGGCCACCATCCTTGGTCGAGCGGTCCGAAATGGAACAAATCTTTGTTGTTTAGCTGCAATCTTACGATTCCATTGTCGTCTCGTTTAGTTGAGTATTTGCGCATTGCAGCATAACTTTTTACTTCATCGAGCTGTTTTGAACCATCGGATAGTGTAATTTCCAGATCGTAAAGGAATGGATCGCCGGGCGACCATAACCTGGCGTTTTGCGGCATTAAAACTTCAACAGGAAGATTGTTGATGGATTGACCCTTAGCAATTACATGTGTACCTTCAAGCACCTTTACCTCCACCCTATTTGCTGTTGATGCTATACTTGCAACAGCTTCGATAGTAAGAGTATTAACATCGATATCAGGCGTAATTTTAATATTTTTGATATAATTCTGAGGTACCGGTTCTATCCAGACAGTCTGCCAGATACCGGTTACCGGTGTATACCAGATGCCTTCGGGTTTGTTCACCTGCTTTCCGCGTGGTTGATACCCCTGATCAGTAGGATCCCATACTTTCACGACAATGGTGTTTTTTCCACTCGTAAGAGCAGGTGTGATATCAAATGAAAAAGGTGTATAACCTCCAGTGTGATGACCCACTTTCACATCGTTGACCCATACATCGGCTTTCCAGTCCACGGCGCCGAAATGGAGTAGTATTATGTTGTTTTTCCACTTTGAAGGTACTGTAAATTCCCGCTGGTACCAAAGTTCATTATCCTTTCCAACTCTTTTTTGAACTCCCGAAAGGCTTGACTCAATGGCAAAAGGGACTAGGATCTCACCATCGAAACTGCCAGGTTTCTGTTTACCAACGGGCAAAATGGCATAATTCCACAATCCGTTTAGGTTTAGCCACTCAGTACGTTCCATGATTGGCCTCGGATATTCAGGGAGCACATTATTCACATCGATTTCCGATGCCCACCTTGTTTTGAGTTTATCTCCCACTGGTTGCCACTGGGCAGAAAGAGATAAAGTTGTAACAAATAAAACAAATAAGACTAATTTTGATTTCATGCTAATGTTATTTTTAGATATGTATTATTTCAACGTCACGAAAATAGTTACTACTAAAGAGAGTAAGCAGAAGAAATTGATCAAAAAGTACAAATACAATCTCATAAAAGCATTTGCTATTCAAAATCTTTAGGTAATACACCAAACTGCTGCTGAAAACATTTCGAAAAATATGAAGGTGAGCTGAAACCTACCATATAGCACACTTCATTAACTTTATATTCGTTCTCTTTGAGTAACTGCGCTGCTCTTTTCAATCGTTCTACCCTAATGTATTCATTTGGTGTTAAATCCAGAACTCCCTTTATCTTCCTATAAAAACTAGCTCTGCTCATATTGAACTGCTCCGCGATATTCTCCACAATAAAATCAGAATTATCAAGATTTTCATGAACTATTGTATGAAGTTTTTTAATAAATTCTTCATCCGACCTTGTAAGCGCCATGCTATTTGCCCCGATGAAAGGGTTTTTTAGAAAAGTTTCACGGAGTTTTTCCCTGCCCTGAAGCAGATTTTCTATTCGAGCCAGCAGCACTTCAACAGAGAATGGCTTTTCCAGATATGCATCAGCCCCCAGTTCATACCCTTGAACTTTAGATTGCGCCATCACCTTTGCAGTCAGTAGAATAACAGGAATATGACTAAATTCAATTTCCGACTTAACTCTTCGTGTGAATTCGAACCCATCCATTTCAGGCATCATTACATCCGTTACAATCAGGTTAACATTCGATTTTTTCAGTTGTTCCAATGCTTGAATACCATTTTCCGCGATAAGGATATGATAATGGGCTGAAAGAAATTTAGCCTCGAATTGAAGCAGCTCTACATCATCATCGACCAGCAGTACAGTAGCTCCTTTTCTTTGTTCATCGTCAATTTTCTCCAAATGGATCTCTTTTTTCTTCTGCTCATGAATACAGGAGTCATTAAAACTTACATTTCCTACAGGTAGTTTCAGAAGGAACCGGTTATATTTGTCATTATTTTCAAGGGTCAGACTTCCACCATGGAGTTCAGCCAACGAGCTTGCAAGTGCAAGTCCTATTCCCGTTCCGGAAATATTCTTTTCCTGCACTTCATCAATCTGTATAAAAGGTTTGAAAATTTCCTTTTTACTTGCCTCAGGTATAAGCTCTCCGTCATTTATTGTAATCAGATGGAACTCACTAGCTTCATTGTCTATGATATTTGCTTCTAGCCTAACGTAACGATCACAAAACTTCATGGCATTATTTAAAAGATTGCTGATGATTTTCAAAAATGCCTCTTTGTCCAGTTGGACGAACATATCGTCACCCGGTAGATCTGTCTCCAATGTAATATTATTCTGTATAGCCATTGGTGTAAAGCGAAGTATGGTTTCTCTAATCAGTTCAGTAACGTTTTGTGTCTGAAGATTTAACAGATAGGCTTCAGATTCTGTTTTTCGGAAGTCAAGCAGTTGATTGGTCAAATTAAGCAGCCTGCCTGTATTCTTGCTCATAATCAACAGATTTTCTTTCACGCTATCAGAGACATCCTCTGTCATCAATACATGATCGAGCGGTGCTTTAATCAGAGTAAGGGGTGTACGGATTTCATGGGCTACATTGGTAAAAAAATTTATTTTTGACCGATACAGTTCCCGTTCTTTCTGTTGTTCAAAATTTCTCATTTTAACCTTTTGCCTGAGTCTACCGCGTACGGTTAAAAAGCGTGTAAGTATATATGTAGCAGTTAAAAGAAACAAAAAATATATAAAAAAAGCCAGCTGGGTGCGCCAAAAAGGAGGTCTTATCTGAATGGATAGGGTTTTTACTTTTTCAATGGATTCTCCGCGATCTTCACCGGAAATTCCGAGTATGAGTTTATAATTACCAGATTTTAAGTTAGAATAGATAATAGTTCTGTTATCTTCGGCAGATATCCAGGTTTTATCAAATCCCTCTAGAATATAAAATATCTGATCAGTGTCGGCGCCGGAATAATCCAAACGGGCAAAACTTATGCTGAAAGAGTTCTGGTGATAAGGCAAACTCAGAGCATCCGTAAACATCAAACTCTTTTTTAAGGGTGATTTACAGTCAATAGGGCTTATCATTTTATTATTAACAAAAATATCTGTAAACAGGAGTGGGGCATTGATCTGGGTTTCTTTAAAATTGTCTGGGTCAAAGCGTACAAATCCGTCTAATGATCCGAAATAAATTATCCCATCCCTAGTTTTATAACTCGACATGTAATTGAATTGATTTGTTTTTAACCCATTGTTAACAGTATAGTTCTTAAAAACTCTTCTTTCGGGATCGAATCTTACAAGCCCGGAATTTGTGGATAACCAGAGAAAACCGTCACTATCGTCAACTATCTGGTATACTACATCATTCGGCAACCCATGAGAACTGTTAATGGTAGTAAATGTTTCGCTTTCCCTGTCGAAAAGGCCAAATCCTCCACCTTGGGTAGTGATCCACAGTCTATTTTTACTGTCTTCATATACAGATGTGGTTTTATTATATGACAGACTACCTGGGTACAGGGCGTTGTGCACAAAGATACTCCATTCATTTGTTACAGGATTAAATCGATAAAGCCCATCTAAAAAAGTAGATATCCATATAAAACCATAACTATCCTCAAAAATATTCTGAATAGATATTCCTTTTAACTTTTCAATCCGATTGAATTTATCATTTTTTTCATCGTAGATGTCCACCCCTGATAAAGTACCAACCCACAATACCCCCTGTCTGTCCTTACACAGTGAAAACGCGCTGTTTTGACTGATCGAAAGAGGATCATCGGAATGAGTATATTTAACCAGTTTGCCTGTTTTGAGATTATACCTGTTCAACCCTTTTGAAAAAGTTCCTATCCAAAGATCATCTCCATCATTATACAAAGCATGAATATTAGTGTACAATGTTTCCAATTGATGAGGCAGCGGCAAAAAAGTTCCTGTTTTCGGATCGAAAAAGTTAAGACCGCCATCTTCTGTACCAATCCACATATTCCCGTTTGGAGCAGGACAAAATTCCCTGACACGTTTACCTTTTAAACCTTTTTTGCCGGCAAGTGGATAAAACAATTCGAAGCTATTCTGTTGATTAGAATAATAATCTACTCCTCCAAAATAGGAGCCGACCCATATCCCCCCGTCCCTATCCTTGCATATTGAATATATAGCATTGTCTGACAGCGAATTGTAAGCAATATCATCATGCCGTAGATTTATCACATCTTCTGTATCCGTATGATAAATATAAACACCCGACTCTGTACCTATCCAAAGAGTATTGGAATCAATAATTTCAATACACCTGACGAATATTGGCTCACCCCAAGCATCCTTATCAAGTAAAATACTATGTGTTTTATTGATGGTATTGATCGCTATTAACCCTTTTTGCGATGTTGCTACAAGTAAAAGGTTGTGCTGATACATAATAACATCAGATACTTCACCGACCTGAGACATCAATTTATTGTCATCTTTCAGATTATGCCGGGTAATTTTTCCTGTTTGCTTGTTGATATAAAGAAAAGGTGATGAGTAGGGGAATACCCATACACCTTTATTGCTGTCAGCACATAAACTAACCATTTTCATTCCATCCTTTACCAATGGGATAGCATAAAAACTAAGCAAATCTTCAGCAAGACTATAATGATAAATACCTTTGTCTTCAACTGACATCCATATATCACCATCCTTATCTGTCACCATTTCAGTAACAACACCCATCACTGAGTCATTTTCAATAGTAACACGGTTAAACCGATGAAATTCTTCCTTGTGCATATCATATATATATACACCTTCTTCAGTCGCAACCCATATCTTATCATTTCTATCCTGCAATATGCGATGAAAAACATTATCGGTCAACTTTCCATTTGGCGAAAATTTGAAAACTTTAAATTTTGTACCATCAAACCTGTTCAACCCGTCTTTAGTGCCAAACCACATGAATCCCTGATTATCCTGAAAAATAGACCTTACCGTATTCTGTGATAACCCGTTGTTTATGTTGTAATGTTTAAAAGAATACTCGGGATAGGGCATTGCTAAAGTTCTATGCATCAACAATGTAATGAATAGTATAAAAAGTACAACGCATTTTTTTTTAAAACTTTTCATGTGGATAATATTTCAAACATCACAAACTGCAAGCAATAAAAACAATTATAATTATTTCGTTAATTCAATAATAACGTTAACTTCATTTTGGTTATATAGTGTTCCGTCATCATCGATAAACAAACTGTTGTCAATGGTTTTTTCTACTTCAACCATCGGTTTCTGTACAGTTTGCATAAACGGTCCCAGCGGCGAATCGGAAACGGCTACGCACATGTGTTCATCTGCCGAATAATACATGAAAAATTTGCCGTCCACCAAATAAACCTCGGGAGCCCAAAACCATTTTTCACCAAAAGAATCATCTTTATGCAGGGCTAGTTTTTCTCCCTTTTGCCATACTTTCAAGTTATCAGACGTAAAAACCGCAATCCCGTCTTTTGAGTGAGTTCCATACGCATAGTTAACATCTTTGTATAGCAAAATAAACGGATCTGCCAGCGACACTCTGTCTACGGGATTGACAACTTGTTCGTTGTTTAATATTCCACAACTTAAATATAAAGTCAATAAAATGATAGACCAAGGTGCAATTATTGAAATTTTCATACTATTATGGATTATATACTGGAAATGCTGAAATTCTCAGGCGAGCTGCTCCCATAGGAATGAGAGTGATGTTTTCTGTGTGAGGTTCAAACCGGAGGTTCTCTCGTATGGGAAGTTCACCGGTAAGGCCATGCCGGTCAAAATCCCATCCGATTATTTTTCGTCCATGTGCTTTTATCTCAAGCGGCACACTGTTTACCGTGAACGGAAAATTATCAGTAGGCCAGTCTTTCTTAACTATTTCAAAGTTTTCTATTAAAGGTACTTTGTCATCTATGACGAGTCCATAATTCCAATCGCTCCCGGGATAAATTTCGTAAGTAGGCCATTTACTTGGATCAGCCTTCTTTTGCCATTTTGAATCCCAGATTGCGGTCTCGATACTGTTTACCTGTTCGTAATTTTCTTTGATCTTCAACGAAAAAGTCAGCGGTCCGTAGTTGATGCTACGACTACCCTGATTCACATGCCAAACTGATTGTGAAAGTGTCATCGGAACATTCAGCGTTACTTTATCGCCTTTCTGCCAGTTTCTCTCCAACCGGACGTACTTTCCGCCTTCCAAGTTAACGTTCACTGGAGTTCCATTAAATCGAGTTCCCATAATCCCTTTCAAGAAACCATGAAACATGTAAGATGACTCGTAAAACTCGTAAGTACCAATGTTAGTTTCTCCCCTTTGCAACTCTACACCAATTATTGATTCACCTTTAACACTTGATTTCTAGACAGCGACACCTGTTTAAGCTGTTCATACGGGACATCCTGCACACTGGTTTTATTATCGATAGCCATCACTGCAGCTGCTGCCGCTGACTGCCCCAGGATCATGAAAACCGGTTCCATGCGGATTGAACCGAAAGCGATATGGCTGGAAGAAACGCAAATCGGCACAAGCAAATTCTCACATTCCTCTTTTACAGGTATGATTGAACCATAAGCGATATGATATGATTTCGAAGGCTTCACACCCACGTCCCCTTCATTTTGTACAAATCCCTCTTCTGTTACGAAACGCTGTACATTGTGGGAATCGAGCGTGTATGAACCCATTCCAACCGGATCGGGCACATTCACCTTTCCAAGCACTTCGTTTTCAGTAGTGACATAAGCACCTACCATCCTTCTTGCTTCACGCACATAGAGCTGATAGGGCCAGTTGCCATTATCGGTGAACTCATCCTTGGCCAGTCCCCAGTTCTGCATCCTGTTTCTCACCTCCTCAGGCACCCGTTCATCGGTAGATACGAAATAGAGCAATCCTTTCTGATAATTTATATGATCTTCCACAATTTCGCGGCGCCGTTCGTAGGATGCCTCGGGATAATCATAGTTCATTCCTATATAATCGGAACTAAAAGGACCGTGGTTGTTGGTATCGGTTTTCCTGTTAGGAATCACATCAAATTTGGCAAACCACTCGTTCCATCCCGATTCAAAGACCCTGGCAAGCAGTTCGTAGTTGGCAGGATCATAACCTTCCGGTTTCTCGAAAGGAACCCTGTTATCGGGATGATTACTCATACACAACCTGTAACAATATGCCTGTATCTTATCGTCACCCGTGCAATTGGGTTGTATGGGTTCAACCGAAATATGGGGAAGTAATCCGCTGGACGGATCTCCCGGCACAATATAAGGATCGATAGGAGTGCTGAAATAGTGTCGATGATGATATACACCGGCCTGCACGCCGTTCCACTTTTCGCCATACTGCCCACAGGCTTCACGGCCTACCGTGTAAGAAACACCCGCGGCCGCCATCAGATCGCCCTCGTAGGTAGCATCAATAAACATTTTACCCCTGAATTTTTTACCCGAAAGAGTAGTAAAGGAAACAATCCTGTTATCTTTCACCTCGGTACCCGATTCCCTGTCAAGCCATTCATTCCTGTACACTTTTATATTGTACTCCTCAATAAAATCTTCAAATATTTTTTCGGCCACGCGTGGTTCAAATGTCCACATTGTCTTGCTTTCCCCATCCATGGCCACGGTACCCTGCCCTCTGTTACCGTATTCCGACTGTTTTTGCCATGTCCATGCCGTGGAATCGTTGTAATGCAACCAAACCCGGTGGTAAAACTCGCGGGAGAGGCCCCCGATAGCGTCGGTATTACCTGAATCGGTAAATCCCAGACCACTGGAAGTTAGCCCGCCTAAATGCTTGTCGGGGGAAACAATAATGACGCTTTTTCCAGACCGGGCGACTTCAACCGCCGAGATCACGGCGGCCGACGTGCCGCCGTAAATGATCACGTCCGCTTTATATGGATTATTTTTACATGATAGCATTGAAAAAACGGTAATCAAGCAAAACAAAAAGAATAATTTATCTTTCATTTTCAATCTTTTTAGAAGCACATTTATATATTATAGAATTACAGTCCTATTACTGGAATCCAGTTAGCCGCACTAGTAAAAGAAGGGCTGATTGCATCCTCCCCGCCGAGATCGTCAAATAAGGAGAAGTTAACAAACAATTCTCCAGATTTTATGCCTAGTTCTAATCGAGGCACAGCTATCTCCACGATATAGCCATAATCCTCATCACTGGCGTTAGAGACAGTTCCTCTATAAGTCGCACTCACGGTAACATCCGCATCGCTACTCCTCCATCCTCCGTTATAACTATCCACACTTCTCCGTCCATCATGTGACACCCTGATCCGCAAAGCTTCACCGGCCAACATATCGTTATCCGTCACCGGACTTATATAAATGGTCGCGTAGTCATCCTCCGACAGGGAGTTATCAAGCACTTCGACCAAGAAATAGACACTATCGTTATCGAACGAACTCCTGAGCGTTCCCTGTGCCTGCGATCTATCACCGACAAAAAGGGCCTGGTCGGTATTACTCCATTCGGAGTTATCCGCATCCACCTGCACACTCCGCGATGTTGCTTCAATACGGTGATTGAGCACAACCTCAGCCAACATTACCTGCCCGACAGAAGTGTTGGGCATAGCCCCCACCAACCGATGGCCATCTACTCTCTCCAGTGTACCCCAATATCCCTTACCCTTGAAGGGAGAGTATGCATCCTGACTGAAGTTACGTGCCCTGGCATCCCCCATCTTTATATAGAAAGTAGAGCCACTATTGTATGAAAGGGCCGTTTCTCCTGAGGGAAACTGCACCATATAAGGAGCTGCACCGGAGAAAGCAGAATCATGCCGATCCGCAGGGCCTTCTTCATCCGGGTTGAGATAGTTCCACTCACCATCTTCGCCCGAATAGGCAAATGAGATGTGATATCCTCCAATATTGGCCTCCAGGGCGGCTGCCAGTTCATTGCTTCCATTGAGTTTTATCACGCACGGCATCTGGTTATTGAAATATGTATTCCCATCCTTATAGTGCTTGGTACGTAATACATAATAAGGATTGGTACCGAATGCGGGAGTCCACGTGTTGCCACCGTCATTAGACACTACCATGGCAGTACCCGTATCGGTTGATTCAATACCGGTACAGCTACTGTCTGTAAAATAGCAGTGTATCTCTCCTGAAGGTAATTCAAGCAGGTAGGGTTCCCAATTTACCCCCTGATATATTTCAATAGGATCGCTCCAGGTAACACCATTATCTCTACTGCGCCTGATTTCAATTCCTGCATCGAGGGGCAAATCGCGATATCCCCTGTCGGCCCCGTATGACACCACGGCTAAAATATCGCCATTGGAAAGTACTATCCCGTCACAGTTTGCATAACGCCGTTCATTGTCATTACCATTACTGTCGATAATTTTATAGTTGGCAAATATCTTGCCTTTGTGACTCCATGAATTGAGGTTTTGGCCGATTGCATAATCGCAACTGGCACCGATTGTAGACTGGGCGTTATGGTAGAACATGATATAGTTGCCATTGGTCATCTTCTTGATCCGCGGATAACGGGGATGGTCAATCCCAAGTGAACTTCTTCCCAACTCAACGTAACTCCTGTAATTCATCTTTAGCGATGAACGTGATATAACATCTTCGTGGGAATTGATGGTAGCGTTTCCCTGGTTCAGTTCGGCGATAGGTGTAATATTCACACTTATCTGCCGGGGTGTAGCTGTGATGGTTACTTTCTCCGAACGGTTTCCATAGTTATCAATGGCCACGGCAATAATGTTATAGGTACCATATTCCGGCACCTTTAACAGAAAAACCCCCTTGTCATCTGTGGTTCGGCGTACGCTGTTTTTGTCCGCATTGGCCTCGTTGCCTCCTTCCGGCAGGGAGGAGATCTCAACGGAAACCGCCTCTGATGGGAAGATCCAGGTAACCTGCAATTCATTTGCATTTCCTGTCCTTATCGCAACCAAATCAATTACCGGGGCGACAACCACTTTCCCCGGCGGTTCTTTGTCCTTGTCATCCCCATCGGGGATGAGATCATCTTCCGTTCCGCAGGAAATCAATAGAGCGAAAGAGAAGATGGCCCATCCCGTAAGGAACAATACCCATTTATTCTTCTGGTTCATATCCTAAATAAATCTCTCTCAACTGGGCTGAAGCGCCTGATGACATAGACAAGAAACATTCATTTTTCTGACAATAGAATTTCAGATACCTGTATTTTGAAACCTGAATCGGAATATTGGGAGATTCAATCTCTTCTGCTGTTCTGGCATTGGTAACTTCCACATCGGTGGCAATGGTCGTGAAATTCACTCCATCATTACTTCCCGATATCTCTTCAATCATTAAATAGCGGAGGAATACCTGGGTAGTATTTCTATGACGTATCCTGAAATAATTTACCTTCTGCGGCTTTTGCATATCTATCACAAAATGGATATATCCGCCGTTGGCAGCACTCGGTACCGAAATTTCTCTGAATGTTTTACTTGGCCTTACCAATGCTAACATTGTATTTTCATCCCCATCAATAGCGCCGGTAAGAGAATTCCCTTCACCTGTGAACAACTCTTGAGAAGCTGTAACACTCCATCCGGCACGCGGATAGTCGCCTATGAAATCCTCTACGGTTACTTCGATCTCTGCTTTCACAGTAGGCACATCTTCTGATGTAATGGTGATTGTAACAGTACCCGCATCTATGGCAGTAACGTTACCCTCTGCATCCACCTCAGCGATTGTTTCGTCTTCCGATGCGTAAGTCACATTTTTGTTTTCAGCATCTTCCGGTAGCACAGTCACCCACTCGGCTATATTCACAGACTCGCCTACGGTAAGCTCCAGTTCAGCATTTTCTACTTGTATCTCTGCTGCCCTGATTGGTTCTTTTTCGGTTACCGTCAGTGTGAAACTGTCTGATTTTTCATCTACCGTTACCGTGATTGTCGTAGTACCTGCGGCAAAGATTGTTATCTTTCCCTGCTCATCTACGGTCGCTACATCGGAGTTGGAAGAGGCATATATCGCCTTTTTGTTTGTGGCATTTTCCGGCAAGATAGTTACTTTTCCAGCGATATTGATCGTCTCACTTCCTACTTCTACCGTCAACCCTTTTTTCAGGTCTTCATCCAATTTCACAGATTCCACTCTAACGTCCACATCATCGGGCACATTATCATCCTTACAGTTTGTCAGCGATATTCCAATAAATGCGAATATCACAAAAAAAGCAATTACTTGGTTTTTTTTCATACCATTAATTTTTTTGTTTTTAGATTTTTATTATAAATCGCTAGATAGAGCATTCGCACACCACAAGAGTGGTGCCTGACCGTGCAGGTCACCTGTATTTCGTTTACGGTCGAGATAATATTGATAGTCGTTCCGGGCATTTGTACCCTCACACACATCCCTTATATTGTCATCATCATTCAGATAGGTCAAAAGAGACAGCCATGCCTTGCGGGCGGCTGCTCCATAAGTCTCTTTATTGAGCCATCCCTTCTTTACCCCTACAATCATGGCATAGGCAAACATGGCAGTACCCGAGGTCTCTTTCCAAGATACCGGATCATCTATCAATTGTCTCCACATGCCATCTTCCGCCTGATATTGCAATAATGTCCTCATCATTAACCGATAGGCTTCTTCTATCCTTGGCCTGTCGGGATTATCTTCAGGGAGTATCCTCAACAATTCCGCCATGCCTACTGCCATCCATCCGTTTCCACGTCCCCAGAAGAACGGCACAGTAGGCGTATGATGAAACAGTCCGTTAGGGCGTTGAATCCGATCTAAGTACATCGCCATTTCCCTGGCGGTCCTGTCGATATATTTCCTGTCCCCGGTAACCTGATACGCTTGTGCCTGCACAGCAGTGATCATAAACATATCATCAATCCATATACGTGTTTGCCAGGAATAGCCTTGCTCATGCCAATCTCTCTGATCCTGTGTGGCATTGGGCGGCAATTTCCACTGTGTATCAGCATAATGCAATCCCAGTTCGAGATGCCTGCCGGCACCGGTAGTCTTATATATCTCCAATGGAACCGATCCGAATACATTATTATCCACATGGTTGGGAGCGGGATATAAATTGGAAGATCCCGACATAAAGAAAATATTGTCATACCTGGCGAGTAACCGATTGTATAATTGTTCATCCCCTATCGTCCGGGAAAACCAGAACGCGCCTAACCAGGTACAGACATAGGGATAGTTGACACGAGGATTTTGGGTATCTACTGTTCTGATATAGCGTTCGGTAAGCCTTATCCCTATCTCTTTTGGATCACTTCCCTCGGGAAAAACCGTCAGCAAGGCATCTTCATGCAACGGCGTAGCAGTACCCTTTACCTCCTTCGATCGTTTTCCGTAGTTGTCAATGGCAATAGCACCAACTACATATGTGCCATGCTCCGGCACTTTTATCAGGTAAGAGTCCTCGTTCGACGTAGACCTACGCACATTATTCCTGATGGCATTGGTTTCGTTTTCTCCTTCCGGATGATAAGATAGTTCCACAGAAGTGGCTTCTTCGGGATAGATCCAGGAAACCTGCAGTTCATTGGGATTTTCCGTACTTGTTATCTCCAGATTTTCTACGGCAGGCATAATGATTACCTGTTCTCCTCCATTATCGTCATCGTCATCATCAGAAGGGATCGGATCGTCCGTTCCACATGACAAGAATAACAGGAGAAAAAGCATAAACCATTTACTCAAAAACAAATTATATTGAATAGATCTCATTGACATATGTCTTCGCTTTAGTTGCTTATATATCCCATACGGGAGTTGATTTAATTCGTTTAATTTTATAGCCCCTCTTTTTCCAATGCCGCGAGTTGCGCAAGCATCTCCACAAATCCTCCTTCGTGCAATACTTCCCAGGAGGTTTGGGTCTGATTTACAAAATACCTGTTACTCAACAAATTGGTAGCCCTATCACGGCATTCCGACTCCCATGCCTGCAACATACTCTTTTCAAATGAATTAATATAAGTCCTTCTGTTATCGATCCTGTACAGTTCAATAAATCCCCGGAACATAATGGCAAAGAACCATGCATGGTCTCCATTGATCCGGTAGAATTCTTCACCCAGCTCTTTGGAATTATATAAAGAGAACCACCTCCGGTGGGCAGAAATTGCTATCTGGCTGGCATCTTCCAGGTACTTTTGTTCGCCGGTGATATTGTAGAGCAAGCAGGCAGCCTGCATCGGCTGGCCTGAATTATAACTATATTTGGCTTTATCCACCACCATCCCCGGGGTGATATTGTCATAAAAGAGATGGTCACTAGGATCCTGCAAATACTGCTTTAGCCAAGCGTACAATTCTTTAGCTTTACTGAGATACTTTTCCTCTTTTGTTATTTCATAGAGTTTACATCCCAGTACTGCCGCCGGTGCCGTGGAACAGGTGTGTTTGTTGCTGTATGCCGGTATTTCTCTCCAGAGAATGCCACCTCCTGCCGAACTTGTATTTCCTACCATTAGATAATCCCATACCATTTCAGCCTTTTCAAGGAAATGGTTTTCTCCGGTTTGTCTATATAACTCGGCCATATCCAAACCTATCCATACATTATCGTCATAGAATCTTTGATTCCCGTTCTGCGGATAAACGGCATAGGCTTTCAGGTTATTATCGGTAGTGATAAAACTGTTAATACTGTTGTACATACGATCCGTCATAGCAGTGTATTTCGCCTCATATTCAGTACCAATAGCAGCATTCCGCAATGCCACGAATCCAGAAAGGCCGGCCCCCTGTCCCCATACCACAGCATCTCCATCCCAATAGGGGCCTGTCGCATTGGGATACCTGGTATTCCAGCAATCACGGGGCGACTTTCCGAAACAGAGGTCTATAAGCGAACTCATAAGTATATCGGCCCGTTCTATAAAAAGGGTTTTCGGCACATCTTCTTCCCTCGTGGGAGTGGCTTTGACAGTTACTTTCTCCGAGCGGTTTCCGTAATTGTCAATGGCTACTGCCCCCACAATATAGGTCCCGTGTTCCGATACTTTTATCAGGAAAGAACCTTTATCACCTGTAGTCCGGCGTATATTGTTATTCACTGCTCCGGCTTCATCTTCTCCTTCCGGCAGGTAGGATATTTCAACGGAAAGGGCTTCTGAAGGGTAAGTCCAAGTTACGTACAGTTCATTTGCTTTCCCTGTTTCTTCCACTGCCAGATCATTTACGGGAGAAACGGTTATGACCTCATTTCCTCCTCCGTTATCCTTGCCACTGTCATCCGGTATAGGATCATCACCAGCACATGAAATTACCAATGGTAAGGAAAAGAGAATCCATCCTACAAAGAACAATATAGCGTTGTTATTTTTCATGTTACATTTAATTTGAATACAGAACTATTGGTCATTCATTACACCCTCGGTAGGAGGAATCTGCTTATAATAGCGTACCCAATCAATAAACATATCTACTGGTAACGCATCGGAGTCCGTTTCTTTATTGATACAAATACCAATATGAAGATTTAAATCCTGATCATTAAATGGAAATTGCCCAGTAATCTGGGTCAGTATCCTGGGATATTTTCTGGTACGAACCCCGTCTACATAAAACACCAAGCTGTCGGGATATTTCTCTACTCCATAAATATGATACCGGGCAGGGTTTACTCCCACTATCATAGTGGAAGGTGGATTGTCAGTCATCTTTTTTATTGTAGTATATTCAGTCGTAACAGATTGATAAATGAAATCATCATAGTTATACTGCTCCATAATATTGATCGCGATATTCTCCTTCCGATTTTCAGGCAAAAGTCGAATGAAAGTCCATGCACCTGATGCGGGATTAATAGATGCCCTAATTTCTATTCTTCCGGTTTCATTCTCTTTAAAACCTTCTCTGGTGATTCCTCCCGTGAGAAAAGGAATCGCGCTACTTTCTGATAAATTCTGCATTCCCCGTAAGACAAGGTTTCCGTCCTGATGAATATAAAGGAAACTATTCTCGCTCATATACTTGTTCATAGGATGTTTTCCGCGGGGTATTTTCTTCCAAACACTTGGATCGGACGAGTCCGTGAAATTGTCTTCCCAAACGAGAATCCACCCTTTTCTATATTTTTCAGGATCGTCTTTTTTATCTGAACAAGAAAAAAAGGAGGCAAGAAGCAATAATATCGTGAACTGTAGAATGTTTCTTTTCATATGTAAATTGTTCGATATATATATCTATTAATTAATGATTTAATTCATTTTAAAAATTATATTTCTTCGTTTTGACAAAACAAAAGACAGCACTCATCTTTTGGACAAATGCACCGGTTATCGGAAAGACAAACAGGTAAGAAGGGTTTAAAATTTCATATGCGTGCTCTTGTGCAACAACTTTGGGTGCTTACCTGTTGAGGTCAGTTTCATATTCGACTTGGACGCCTTGTCGCGCCGTACGCCAGTAAAAATCGACCTTTGGTACTTGTTTCCCGTTTATGTCAGGGTTGGTGACTTTCAACTTCCGGCAGGACTGACGGGATTATGCGGGACAAGCTCGACGCAATATCCCATCTTTTCCAACTCTGCCTTCAGATACCTTTTGCGCCTTGCTTCCACCCGGCTGTTTAAATAATCGGCTCCCAGTTCATTGTAAGGGACTTAGTCTTTTAAGACATGATACACCGACTTGAGGATGGAGTGGGCCACGGCCACGATGGCCCTTTTTTTGCCGCGGCGAGCTGCCAGGCGATGGTACCGGGCATGGTAGAACGTGTCTTTTGTCCGCGACGCCGCCCATGCCGATTGGCTCAGGATGGATTTAGCCTGCTTGTTCCCGTGGGTGGTGCGTCCGTTTTTTTTTACCGGCACTCTCATTGTTACCCGGTGAAATGCCCACCCAACTGCTTAGATGCTTCTCATTTGGGAAAACATCCATGTCCAGCCCGATCTCGGCGATAAGGTCCTCCACGCTCTTGCGGTTCAATCCCGGGATCTCCCGCAGACGTTCCAGGGCATTCTCATAAGGGGCAAGGGCATGTTTGATCTTTTCATTCAAATCCCGTATGAGAGACTCCAGGTGGCGGTTGTTCCCCCGGATTGTGCCCAGCAGGTAGATGTGGTGGTCGGTGATGTAACCGTTACAGGCTTCAAAAAGTTCCTCTTTGGTGGCTTCTATCTTTTTGTGGTATACCTCTTCAATATCGCCCATGGTCACTTCTTTCCCCTGGCACAACTTGTCGATCAGTCTGGTTGCCGTTACTCCCGAGGTGTCGCTTAACACGCTTGAAAGTTTCACATTGCAGTCTTCCAGGATGCGGATGATACGGTTCCTGTTCGAGGAGATATCCTGTACCAGTTTGGTCCGGTAACGCGTCAAATCCCGTAACTACCGTTGTTCCCGAGGGGGAATATAACTGGGTTTTAGCAAGCCGGCAAGCAATAACTTGCACAGCCACCTGCAGTCCTGCTTGTCCGTCTTATGCCCCGGTACGTTCTTCACGTGACGGGCATTAACAATCCAAACTGTCAATCCCGAGGGCTCAAGGACATGATAGACAGGCTTCCAATAGACTCCCGTACTCTCCATTACAACGTGGGTTACCCTGTTTTCCAATAACCAGTCTTTCAATTCTGTCAAAGAGCGCGTCACGGTCCCGAATTCATGGGTTTCCGTCCTAAGTCCTTCGCCACTTATGGTGGCCACTAACATCTTCTTGTGGACGTCTATCCCGCATCCCCGGGAGACAACCTGGTTGAATGACACTTGTGATTCCATAAATTATTCCGTTTAATGAGTACGGCAAATGTACGGAAATTCCCCATTTTCATTCCTTTGGATGTTTTAAATTCTCAACATGGATGTTTCATATGATTAAAATTATTGATCTTCAAAGGTATCATATGGAACTCGCTTTAATCATGTACTTGTGTGATTATGATTATCATGCTCGTTTCATTTCCTCTTTTATTTTATAACCTTCGGTCTGATTGGTTTTCCGGTTATGGTAATTTCCCCATCTTCCGAAAAGTTCAAATCGTTGATATACGAGGTACGGGGTCCCACGCTGCTCATGCTCGAATGGGCATGATAGATATACTTATAACTCCCATCTGCTGTCACGAAAGGTGCACCATGACCAGTACCAATCAAGCCGGATGCTGCTGGTTTGTCTCTGCGCAGGATCGGATTTCCGCTGTACTTAATCCAAGGCCCCATAGGAGAGTTCGACGTGGCATAGCCCACCGCATAATCTTTACTTTCAAAATGATTGGCTGAATAAATCAGGTAGTACGTATTCCCCCTCTTCAATATTGAGGGGCCTTCAGCAACTTTACCCTGGATTCTCTCCCAGGGTTCTGAAGCTGTGATGCATCTTGTGAGTGTTTCAGATTTTATACTCTTCAGGTCATCATTCATTTCAGCCACCCATATCACGTTCCCATCAGTAAAACGCACATAATAAAGATAAGGTGTACCATCATCGTCAATAAACAACGAAGTGTCGATCCCTTTCTCATTGGGTACAATCGGCCTTCTTTCATCCTGCACAAACGGTCCTTCCGGCCTGGTGGCTGAAGCAACACAGATGTGTTCATCTACAGAATAAAACATGAAAAATCTGTTCTTGGACGCTATGTAATAGACTTCAGGCGCCCAGAACCATCTTGTTCCCCAGGAGTTCTCCGGGGGCAGTGCAAGGCTTTCGTTCCGCCTCCAATGCTCGAGATCCTCCGAGATATATACTTCGAAACCATTGATACGGGTACCGTAAGCATAGTATTTACCGTTGTGATATAACACATGAGGGTCTGCAATCGGCAGTGTGTTGTGAATGATCTCAAATGAAGGTGGCGCATCTTCTTTAGCAGGGGTAGCAGTAATTGTAACTTTCTCGGAACGTCTTCCATAATGATTGATAGCTACCACTCCAATTTGATATGTTCCATATTTCGATAATTTTATCAGGTAGCTGCTTTTTTTTTCGCTATACACCCTTACATTGATAATCGTGTTACTAGCCTCATCATCATCTTCCCGTAAATAAGAGATTTCAACTGATGCGGTATTGGGAGGGTTACTCCAGGCAAGTTCCAATTCATTCGCCTTAGCAGTTTTTTTGGCAACAAGTCCGATTACAGGATCTACCAATTCCTCTTCATTCTTATCTGGTATTTCCTCTCCCTGGATGTCACCACTGCTCCCGCAGGACGAAACGGGGAAAAAAAGTAACCAAAAGCCTAATAGGAAACCACATTGGATTGCATTCATCATTGATTATATATCAATTAAAAAATGGAACTTCTTTCATTGCAAAAGATGGGGTACCATTACCCACTACAGGCCATCCCTCTGCATCCCATTCCACTTTATCGATCATTAAACTACGGGAGTCACTTCCATTATGGACATAAGCGTGATAAAGCATCCAATCTACTCCCTTGTCATCGGTAATAATTCTCGAATTGTGACCCGGACCTGCAAACATCTCATCGCCCCTGATCACTACTGGCTGGTAACCGGGTGGATTCCAGGCATCATAATTCTTCATATCCACACCGCTCCTGCTCAGATAAGGGCCTCCAAGCTGAGTGGATCTTCCGACCACCACTTTGTAGGAACTGTTCATCCCCTCGCAACATGCACCGGTAGATGCAAACAGGTAGTAGTAACTCCCCCTCTTGTGAATATACGTAGCTTCAAAAGAGTTACCGGCAATCTGTTTCTTTTTCGTCGTATCCTTCACGGCATACCCGTCTGCCGTCAGCTCTGTCATAAAAATACCATGGAAGCTCCCCCAAAAAAGATAGCGTTGTCCGTTCTCCTCAAAAAAACAAGGATCAATTGAATTATGGACACCCATCTCTGAACTGACAAATAATTTACCATCAGAATTGCCCGGAGGAGGCAAAAAAGGCCCCTGTGCCAGATCAGATATCCCCACACCTATCCCGCATGTGGCCCCCCCGCCCCATTTGGATATGGAATAATACATCACATACTTGCCATCAAAATAGTTGATATCGGGTGCCCACATCCCCGTCTCACTTACATTATCTTCCGTGAAATCCGGTCTCTCACTAAACACCTCACTCGAACTACCCGCTATCCGGCTCCAATTAACCATATCAGTCGATTTATAACCTCTCACACGGCCTGAAGTCACATAAAGATAAAAAGTATTCCCCACACGAATCACTGTCGGATCCGCATAACTACCCGCCACAATAGGGTTTGTAAGATAATACTCATGACCCTGTTTCAATCTCACCGTAAATTCTTTCGAAGTGCCATCCTCCCCTTCAATGACATACACAACCGGCTTGGAAAAATCATGTTTGCCAACTCCGCTTGTCTGTGCCACCCCGTTTACTTTGACAACCGCATTTTTTTCAATTGTTGTGAATTCCGGTTGTAACGATGAGATATCTATATTCAGGGGGATTTCATTTTCATTTGAAATCTCCCCGGTTTCCAGGTGAATGGAGGGTTGATATTTTTCCATCTGCTTACCGGGAAAAGTGAATGTCCGGAAGTTATTCGATAATCCTTCCTTGGTGATGGTAACCTTGTATGACTGTTGTTTTTTGTCCGCAACGAAAAGATCATACACGATCTCTTCAGAAAAATTGTTTTCTCCTCTCCCACTCTGCTGCTCCTTACCGTTAACCTTAAGTATTGCATTCTGATTATTTAACCGGAATTCTGCAATCAACCGGGAAAGATTGACATAGGGGGGAATCTCCTGCTTATTGGTAATGATATGATTTACATTGTCCACGTGAAGCACATGATTGACTGCTCTTTGATCCCACACAGAGAAATAGGTAATTTCTGCCGGGATAACTTTGTTGTCGGGATCCCCACATGAGCACAAATATAAGCCAACAATAAGCGACAACCAATAACCAATATTCATCTGACTCATAATCATTATTTTATCTTCTAAATTATTGACTTGTAGCGGAGGATACAGGGTTACCTGTATTTGCGGCAACCCTGTACACCCTCACAAACATTCCATTACCACTGAATTTGCTGATCTTCGTCAGGAATCAGAGTATTGAGGTCACGCTGCATAGACAAAGATCCCGATACCGAGTACTTGATCACATTGCCCGGAATAGTTGTATAATCATCAAATTCGTATGCCAGATTCAAGGTGATATACACATGCTTCAGGTATGGCTTTGTTGCATCCATTGCTTCCTCTACCGAATAACTCGGTTGCCCGATTACTTTCAGTTTGATATCCGGATTATCCGTATAAATATTCAACTTTTTGGTAAGGAGATCTACCTTCTCATCGGTAAACTCAACAAAAATCTTGTACAGTTTACGGTCAGGAGAATCAATATTTCTAGCTCCCGCATAGAGAAAAATGGTTTTATCATCCACTACAAAAGTTCTGTAACTACTTAACGTCATCGGATTCTGGGTGTCTCCCTCCAACACAATTTTATACAATGTCCCAGCATATGTACCGGAATAATCATTAAACGGATTGATCCGCAGCAGCGCCTTCCGATAGTGTTTCCGGGGATTCGGCTGGTAATTGTTCGCCGGATCTTCGAGAATGGTCAGAGGTAACACCCATTTGTCAGACTGATCCAGATCGCCCAACGTAAATTCTATGGGAAGTGTGACGGTAGATTCACCGGCAGGGACCTCGACTGTTTCCGGAAAACTGTAATATTTTTTATCCAACACTCTAAAATAGAGTTCTTCACGGTGACCATAACGTTCTTCGTTTAAAACAGCCATTGTATCGAGATCCAATCCTATACGCACTGTACGCTTTTGTATATTCGGAGTTGAACCGCTGATAATTACAGGAAGTTGATAGGTCACTTTCCCTTCGGGGTGGTAGCGCAGGTATGCAAAAGTCACTCCATTTCCGTCGGGTTCGGCTTTAAAGGAAGCCTGTTGCACATATTGTTCATCTTCCCATTCGTTGTTGCATGACACACAACATATTGCTGTTGTGATCACTAAAAAAAGATAATATATATTTTTCATTTTTGTAGTATGTAAAATTATTCAGGATTTGTCCAACCCGGATTCTGGGTCAATTCTTTATTCCTTTTCAATTCCGTATGATGAATGGGCCAGAACCAGGACTTTAAAGCAAATATAGGTGCCAGTGAGGGCACTTCCACTGGCGTATGGAAAAGATCCGCCATTGCTTTGCCGGCATATATGTTGCAACCGTAGGTAGAGGCAGCCTCTTCTACCGGGGCGTCCATCCAACGACGAAGGTCAAAATAGCGATGCCCTTCGGCAAACAGTTCAATCTGACGCTCGCGCTTCAATTTCTCACGAAATCGGTCGGCATTGGCATACACATTATCCGGATAATCGGGTACCCCTGCACGAATACGTACAGGTTGGATACCAGCCTTCATTTCAGCAACATTGCGGCTGATAGAGTGCGTTTTGTTCCTGTCCCAGGAAGGAATGCTATGCTGTCCGGTGAGTTCATTCAATGCTTCCGCATAGATCAACAATATTTCCGCATAACGGATGGCCGGATCCACTTTCGGCCGGATACGGGCTCTGTTATACGAACCTCCTATCAGACTGATGTCGTCCGGATGCACGTACTTCTTTATTCCAATACCGGTAAGCAGTGAATAGTTGATCTTATATCCGTTGTCCTCACCGCGGTAATAGAATATCTGCTTGTTCTTTTGCTCCTCTGCAGATTCATCAGCATTCAGAAAATACCAGGTACTTCCGTTGTAGGCAACAGATGCATAAAAACGAGGTTCACGTTTTGCATATTGCTTGGAGACACCTGCCCCCTGGGGTCCCAATTCGGGATAATCAGCCAGTTCACTCGCAGCCACATACCCTGTTGCGCGTTCACGGCTATCATAGCGACCCTCATAACCAGGTTGGCTCGCATACATGGAGTTCATACCCGGGGTATCCGTACCATCTGCCATATAGTAAGCATCGACCTGTTTTTGTGTCATTGCATGTGAATTGTATCCCTTACCCCAAGTACGCGGCAGCTGGTGCAGGACCATTGTGGCAATATTTTCATTCGAATTGTTTTGTCCTCTGGTAAAAATCAATTCCGGATTTTCATTGGCAGGAATTTCACCGTTGAACAATGAACGGTAAGACTCAAATGGATCAATATTCTTCCAACCGTTCGGCCAATCCTTATCTGAAAAGTTTTCGTCATAGGGAGGAGTAACGGTTGCCGGGTACCCAATTGCATCCGTATCCTTGAAATAAGCGACATGCAATGTATAGAAATTCAAATCCATGACATCTTTGGCCGCAGCAGCCGCTCTGGCCCATTTCGACTCATCATAGGTCGGAGAAAGAAGCGGATTCCCCCCTCTGTCAACCATGGCGGCTGCCACCTCTGCCGGGGCTTTTCCATTGAACAATGGGCTTGCTCCGAACAACAGGACTTTGGCGCGAAGTGCAAGAGCGGCTCCCCTTGAAGGGCGGGCTAACGCTTCCACCGAACGTTGAAGCGGCAACATTTCCGCAGCGATGATTAACTCATTTTCGATATAATTCACACATTCGTCATAAGTACTACGGGGTTGAGCAACCTGGTCATACTCTTTCATGTAATCTATTCCTGCATCAGGGACAACGGGTACTGGACCATATGTGCGAAGCATAATCCAGTAGTAGTAAGCTCTCAGGAAATGTGCCTGACCTTTCATATCGGTGATTTCCACTTCGCTGAACTCCTTATTCAGGTCAATATATTCCAACAAAATGGAAGCCTGGCGAATTCCCTTATATGCATTTTCCCATATACCTTGGGCTTCACCATTCAATCCGCTTTCACTATACCGGCCCGCTTTCCAGTTCGCGTACCGATTTCCTTCGCCATCGAAATACATGTCGTCGGCAAAATTGAAAGGAACCTCCTTTTTACTGGCCACATCCTGCAGATATCCGTTACCCAGATAGGCGTATGCGCGCGCCATCCACTCGTTCGTATAATCCTGATTCTTAAAAACATCCTCAATAGACATCCGTTCATCAAACAGGTAATCAGAGTCCAGATAATCGGTACATCCACTCGTTATTACGCCTAATCCTGTTACAATCGATAAAATGATAATTATTTTTTTCATATGTGCGTGTTGTTTAAAGATTAACTGCTACACCCAGTGAGAGGGTTTTGCTAAGTGGGTAGTTCTTTCCGTGTGAACTTCCCATTTCCGGATCCCACAATTTGAAACCAGACCAGGTTAACATATTTGTAGCGATAAAGAATATGCGAACTTCATTGAAATATGCCCTGTTCACCAACGCTTTGGGAAGTGTATACCCTATATCAATGGTTTTCAGGCGAATATAGGATCCATCCCTTAACCAGAATGTGGACTGTCTGTTGTTGTTACCATTGTTTCCGTAAGTCAGACGTGGGTAATCGGCATTCGGGTCCTCGGTTGAGGGATCGCCGGAAATTTGGGACGAAATCCAGCGGTTCGAAGCGGCCATATCTTTCAATATATTTCCCCAACCATCTCCTGAACTAAACATGTAGACTGTTGACCCATCAATGAAGTAAGTTGATTTACCTACACCCTGAAAGTGCAGGCTTAAATTCAAACCTTTCCATCTGGCTGAAGTACCGAAACCATAGGTAAGATTGGGTCTTGTTGTCGCACCTATAGCCACCCGGTCATCGTCATTGATGACACCGTCACCGTTGATATCCTTATACTTGATATCACCTGGCATTACCTCTCCGTAAGTTTGCCTCGGACTGTTTCTGATTTCCTCGTAATCTTTAAATAGTCCCAAAGCAACGAGTCCTCGGGCCTGGTTTACTCTGTGGCCTTGTTGCATCTTGTACCAATAGACCGTGTTTTCTTCATCTCTTTCCACAATCTCATTCTTGCTGTAGGTAATATTTCCACGCAGTGTCAGGTTCACCTGTCCCAAGTCCTGTTTTAGCGAAAAATTTCCGTCAAATCCCTGTGCCTTTACTATACCCACGTTTGCAGAAGGATTGCTCTCCAAACCAACCATCCATGGGAGATAATTGCGTGTCATGTAAATTCCGTCACGACGTTCGCGAAAATAATCCACGGCACCCGAAAGCTTATCCCCCAACAGCGAAAAGTCAAGCCCTAGGTCCTGTTTAGTGGCTATTTCCCATGAGACATTGGGTGAAGCCAAAGAAGAGTAACGCATACCACCGTAGTATCTGTCAAAATTGAAATCGGCGAATTGGTAACCACCGGTAAGACTGCCGTCGCTGTTCATCATCGACTCAATCGTGTATAGGTAGGGGAACCGGATGTCTCCCAGATTATCATTCCCAGTCTTACCATGTGAATAACGGAGTTTCAACATATTCACCCATTTCATGTCTTTCATGAAGGGCTCCCCAGTAATATTCCACGCACCTGAAATTGCGGGAAAGAAACCAAATCTATTGTCTTTATGAAAATTCTCAGAACCAGTATATCCGAAATTGAAGTCAATAAAATAACGAAGTCCCCAATTATAGTTGAGGCGTCCTGCCAATCCCTGGTTCCGGCGGGAAATACCATTCTTCAGATCGCTTCCGATTTGCTGGGTCTGTATCTTGGAAGCCTGGTTATACTTCACTACTCCTCCTAAACGATGATCCTGAAATCTGCGGTTATAGTGGATTTCCCATTCAAAGAATTCCCGCCGGTCCCCGTTCGAGTTCGAATCCTGTGTCATTTTCACTTCCGGTGCCACTCTTTCGAAAATCAATTCGCCATCGAGGGTACGATAACGTTTGGCCAGCCACAGCTCCGGATTTTTCTTACGGGTAATCCAGTTCGAGTTGTTTGTGTCATACCCGAACCGACCGATAAAGCGAAGGCCTTTTGTAATGAAATCGAGTTTCTGGTCGAGGGTCACATTCGTTTGGATATTGTTTTGCCAGCTTTCGTTAAAGCCGGTCATGGTAGCCTGTACCCACGGATTGAAACGATCGCCTCCATCATCCCCGTAAGCCGGAACTTTTCCATCAGAATAAAGTTTGGGCACCATAATGGAGTTGTATCCCATCAGTGCGGTCCATATTGCCGTACTGCCGACACCCGGATCGTTTTGTTTCCGCAGCGAGCCGGCTATACCTACCTTTAGCAAGGTTGTTTTTGTGATATCCACATCCACATTCATGCGGTAGGTATACTTCTTGAAGTTGGCATTGGTATTGTACTCTCTTAAAGTCTTGTCGGTTTTGTACATGCCTTGTTGATCCTGGTAACTTCCGGAAATAAAATAACGGGCTGTACTTCCCCCACCGCTCATATTCAAAGTGGATCGTGAGCTCCAGGCTCCATCACGTAGCATCATATCCATCCAGTCTACATTGGGATACAGGTCCGGATCCAATCCCAAACGAAATATCTCGAGTTCCTCGGGTTGGAACAACGGTTCTTGGTTGCGTGTAATCTTTGCCTCATTGGCCATGGATGCATAGGTGTATCCATCTACAAATTCGGGAAGTTGGGTAAGCCTGTTGTAAAAACCTTCCATCTTTGCGCTGATATTGATCTTCCCATCCTTACCACGTCTGGTATTGATCAAAATTACGCCATTCGCTCCTTTACTACCATAGATAGCAGTAGCGGAAGCATCTTTCAGTACGGAAAAGGATTCAATATCCTCCACATTGACCTCATTCAGGTCTCGCTCGAAGCCGTCTACCAACACCAATGCAGCGTTACTGGCACCAAAGGTGGAAATGCTTCTGATCCAGAATTCAGAAACGCTGCCGGGTCGTCCGGATGTCTGCATCGCCATGATTCCGGGAACCACGCCAGCAAATGAATTGGCGATGGAAGTAGTAGGATTGGCCTTTAACTCTTCCACGTCGACATTGGTTATGGCTCCTGTCACGGCTACTTTTTCCTGGGGACCGGTAGCGGTGACCACCAGCTCATCAATCAACTGGGTCACCGACTCTTTCAGGGTCATGTTGATCACGCGCTGATCCTTCACCAATACCTCCTCGCTTTGAAAACCGATATATGAAAAAACCAGTGTACGGAAAGTCGTCACTTTTAGACTGTATTTCCCATCCAGATCTGTAATGGTGCCCAATCCGGGCATATCCTTCACAATAATATTCGCCCCGATCAATGGTTCCCCGTTTGTGTCGGTAACAACTCCTTTTACAGTCACCTCCTCCTGCGCCATGGCATTTGCCGAAAGCCCAAGGAGTAACAAACATGTCAGTAAAAAATTCTTCATCTTATAAAGTTTGTGTGTTTATCATTCATTATTCTTCGTAACCGATCTTGCGAATAAGAAAATTACGCGTATCTCCAACATAAAAACATTTCCTAAGTTCATCGTACACGATCGACTCCGGCCAATTGAAACGAGCCTCCAAACGAAGATCTCCGTCATTGTATCCCCAGGTGCCATTGTTTCCCCGTCCCGCAAAGGTCTCCACTCTTCCCATTGGGGTCAGTTTTCGGATAGCATGATTATCCCTGTCGCAGAAATAAAAATCATATTGGTCGCCACCTTGTGCCTCATAGTCCGGGTTCTTCACAAATGTCCCCTGCATGGGCCAGTTTAAACGGGCACTACTGCCAACCCCGTCCGCATATCCGGCATTCGCCGCCGCACCACAGACGAGATAGGGTATGGTAAATCTCTTGGTTTCCCAGTCATAATCCGTGCGCATGATATAATGCCGCTCCGATTCGACCAGGTATCCATAGTCTCCTGTGGGGTGAATGATCAAAATAAAATGTACACCTCCATAAGGGTTTTGGAATATTGTCTCTAACGTGCCGGTTTCAAAGTCATACCTTTGTGCATCACCAGCCCTGAAACGGGTAAAATACATTTCTCCGTTTACCGGGTGGATGGCGGTGGCTTTCACCCCCCTTCCACGAGACACATCGGTTCGGGAAGTAAACCCAGAAGTACGGGTAAACATAAAATTCCCTATTGAGGTATCACTTCCATGGTCACGTGTAACAATCATATCCCCATCCAATGTCCAATTCACACAAGATACATTGTCTATATTGGTGGTAAAGGTACTAACATACTCATTTTCGAAATCAATCAGACGCGTACCCCCCTGTTGGGAAGCTACATACATATGGTTGGGATTTTGGGGGTCAAATGTCAGCCATCTCATGGTCCGGAAAGAGCCACAATCTCCAAAAGGGCCATCTTTAATTATCCGGTCAGATTCTTTCTCCACATAATCTCCCAGGAAAGTCGAAACAAGCATTTTCTTCTCATACACAAAATTTGATTCGGAAGCTGCACGTGCCAGCTCTTCCCCGTTCTCATCCTCAATGATTACTTTGATGTCTCCGTCGTATGCTCTTGCCGGAACGATACAATGCAGGTTCTGGTTATTCACCCCCACAACTTTGGCATTTTGTCCGCCAATAATCACTTTAACCCTGGAAGGATCATTTCCGAAATTATCCCCATACAAAACCATTCGCGTAGCCAATCCACCTACTTTTGGGATAAAGTCTGAAACGACTACCGGCTTATCCAGATCGAAACCGCCTCCCTGCTCTTCGTTGTCATCCTTACAACTTGCGAAGCAAAGAGTAATCAGCGCAAGCATCATCCAATGGATTTGCCAACGTCCAATATTCACACTGTTTTTCATTTTCATAATACATATAATTAAAAAAAAATTATCAATAAGTTCACACTATTAATTTAATTTATAATAAAACTTCAAATCAAGTAAGGTGGCTGAAGGAAGTCAACTTCATGGTTATTTCAAATGCATTCCATTCATATTATGTTTTATCAAAACCCTGAACTCAAAATATTTTATTGAGATGATCCGAGGTATAGATTATTCATCCTAGTATTATATTGTAGAATGATGTTTCAAAGTAAAAATAAAAAGGCGTATTTTAATGAAACATTCATCTCATAAAATAACACTTATTTATCAATTTTCACTTTAAAGCAATAAATGAATGGCATCTAACGCTTTACAATAAAGTTTATTCTCTTCAATCAAAACAAAAAAATAGGATGCATTGACTGTGCACCTCTAAACGAGATGGGACTAATCCAAAGAATGAGTCTGTTTTTTGATATTCCAACCTTTTACTATCAAATACCGTTTTTCAGGTAATCTCTTTTTGTCTGTTTCTATTGTAACGGTCTTTTTTTCACCTGGAAGTAAGGAGAAAAAATTATCTGTATAAAAAGAAGGACGAATGGGTATATCCTCCTCATCAAGTAATTGAAGCTGTGTAAAAAAAGCAATAGAGCCAGAACTATTGTTAATCTCAATTTCCACAAAATAACTATTATTTTCTTCTCTTGTTGCATAATTAACATCCAGTTTGGATTGCTTCAGTTTGGAAAGGTCCTGAAAACCGGCAGTAGTAGGCCCGGACAAAGTATTTTTCCCATCGTATTTACTCTTTGAACGCCAATAGAAGTTACTTCCTACTTCATTTCCTTTATCATCCAACAATCTTAATTTAATGAAATGAACACTGGATATATCTGATGGAAAATCAATCTGGAAAACGTCCTCACATACTCCGGATTCGGGAATGTTTATGTGTGCTTCTTTAGAGAGTATTTTCTTTGAATTCAGATCATACAGATCGGCCGTTACCTTATAGTTATGATAAGCCCGGTAATAATCATTCACTACAGAAACACTGTTTTTAAGATAATCGAACTGGGGATGCAAGGGTTCGCAGGCATTCTGCGTTGCATATAAAGCAGCTGTTGGCTCCAGCGACCAATCCCACATACGGGCGCAGACCTGGCGAATAGGAGGATTGTGATACCAGAATAAGAACCCGGAAGCATAACGGTCACCATATTTCAATTTATTATAATTCCAGACTTCCCAAATGCTTTTATAATTGAACGCCCCAACAAACTGTCCTTTCTCAGCAAACTCTTCAATATTATCGGATAGACCATATTCATTCACCATATCGGTATAGAGTGATGTCATGAGGTGAAAGCCATTTCCATCGGAATAATCCCATACCTCCTTGTTGATTGGCCAAAGATCCTTTTCATCCATCATTTCACGCAAACATTCCACTGTAGGCAAAGATGGCGCCCCATACTCGGGATTAAAGCCATCTATGCGACTGCCTCTGTCAGAAGCTGTATTTTCATAATGCCGCATAATGTTCACTTGTTTGTATGGACTCCCATCATGTACTCCACAACATTCCGACTGCATCTGGTATCCCCGTGTTCCATCCAGCTTGTGAATTAGATTTTCCGTTTCGGCCATTTCTGTCGATTCGTTGGATGAAACATAATAAGCCAAAGAGGGGTGGTTACGGATACGCTTCACAGTGGAAGTGACATTGTTATAATAGATATTTTTATTTGCCGGATGTTTTGTATCTCCGGTCATCCAAAACTCTGTCCACACCATGATACCCATCTCATCGCACAACTGAAAAAAATAATCGGACTCGGTGATTCCGCCACCCCAGAATCGAATCATATTGATGCCTGCTTGTGCCGTATAGCGCAACTCGGCATAGGTACGTTCATTTGAATTCCGAAGCATATTCTCAGGAAGCCAATTGGTTCCTTTAATGAAAATGGGTTTACCATTTACATAAAAAGTACGTGACCTGTCAGGCGTATCGGTATTGGATATTATCTCCCTTATACCAAATCGGGTAAAAATGGAATCCAATGTATTTCCCGACTTATCTTTTACTCTCAAGGAAAGATCATACAGCTCCTGTTCACCTTTGTTTATCGGCCACCATAAACGGGGGTCTTCGATGATTAACTGAGGATACTCGTCAGGGGTAAAAAGCACCTCTTGTTGCTGTCCCCTGATTAATCGCACTTGCTTCTCAAAAACAATGTTCTCTCCTAAAATTTCACCTTCTATGATGAGATCATGAGTTTTCCAGTTATTGTTCGGATTGATTAGCTCTACGGAGATTGTTTGTCTTGACAGGTTATAGCCGGGCTTAGACAGGTCGGACTTCACAAATGGATGACGAAGGGTTACATCTCCCGTGGTATATATGGAGATCTCTTTCCATATCCCGGTATTACGGTCCCTGATACCATCCAGAAAAGTAAAATCCCATCCCACGGTCATCAGTTGGGTTACATTTTTCCCGATTTCACCGTTACCTCCGTTCTGAAATTCATTATTCAATGCGCCAATCGCTTTTCCACCCTTTGGTCTCACCGTACCCGGCACATCTACCGGATAAACTTTTACTGCCAGTATGTTCGTTTTGTCAAAAACGAGATAATCGGAGATATCAAGATGCTCCTGATAGAACATTCCTGCCATATTTCCCACCATACTCCCATTCAACCATATCTCTGCGCGGTAATTTATTCCATCGACCTGTAACCATGTTTTCCTGTTCTTGAAATTTTCAGATGGTGCTTCAAACTCCGTTCTGAACCAATACGTATAAAAATCACGACCAGCATGTTGGAGATCGGGGATAAGATTCGATGCTAGTTTATTATTCAAACCATAATAGGGTTCAGGGTAAACTCCGTTATACACCAATGAATTAAGTACGGTGCCCGGCACAATGGCCGACATCCAGTCATTCGTAGATATCCTGGAGGTAGATACATCTTCGGTTTTTCCCACTAATTCATCTGCTTTTTTCATCTTCCAGACAAATTGGCCTTCATGTCCATCGCGAGAGGAAAGTACGGCATTATACACCCGTTCAGTCTTAGCTTCCTGTCCGTATGATAGTCTTGTGTAGAATAGAGTTATAACTAAAAAAAGTAATACTTTTATTTTCATTGTTCTTGCTATCTGATTATAGGGGTAATCCAAGGTTTTTCCGCAATGTATATTATAGAGATTGTGGGAGGATATCACCAGGTGTATCTTTCTCGGGATCGTAAATAGCCACGCTTACCTGAGAATCGGCACATCCATAATATAAATACCATTTTCTCTTGAAATAAACCAATCCTTCAATAAAAACGGTTCCATCCACATATTGCCCGCTTTTCTCAAAGTCTTCCAAGGGGCGGAAGAAAGGGACATCTAACCTTTCAATCACTTTCAAGGGATCGTCTAAATCCATTAAAACCTGTCCGGCACTGTATGTCCCGGCAGTGAATCGACGATCACGGCGATCATCATGATTTTGATTTTTTCCATTGTATAGCAATAAAATACCTTTATTGGTCTTGATAGCCGGAGGGCCACATTCAGTTAAGGCACTATCGAAATATCCTCTACGGGGCGCAATCACTGTTCTTAATTCTCCATTCTCATCCAAAATTGGTTTCCAGTCGGTAAGATTTTCAGAAGTAGCCGCCCAGATCCTATGTTCGCCCCAATACATGAAATAGACATTTCCTATTTTGGAGATAACCTGTTTGTTGTTTTTTATCTCCGTTACAATGGATCCGGCCTTACAATGGATGTTCAGAAAACGGCCCTCATAGGCATCTTCAAATGCTGGACCATGCTTCTTCCATGTAATCAAATCCCTGGAAGTAGCGACACATAATCGGGCCTTCTCTCTATTCCATGAAGTGTAAGTCATGACGTAGAGCCCATCTTCTGTTACTGCCACACGCGGATCTTCACATCCCCCGGGCCATTCGTATTTTTTCATATAATCCTCATCGGGATACATCACGGGTACTTGTCTCCGACACATGGTGATACCATCAGGGCTCTCTGCCAATCCAAGACGAGATGTACGTTTGCCTATCCCTGTACCTGAATTATCCTCTGCCCGGTAAATAACGTAGATATTATCTCCTTTTACAACCGCTGCAGGGTTAAAGGTGTCGCTCTCTTCCCAATTAACTACTTGCTTTTGCATTGGACAATAGAACTTGGTACTCGTGATCGGTCGGATTACCGGATTCGCCCCGGCAGGTCGTACAAACCCACCCAAGGCCCACTCCGGTAAAATATTTTGCATTCCATCTCCACCGTTACCTTCTTTCACTTGAAGGTCATTGGCGGACATGCTTATAAAACAAAACAGGCTATATAAAAGGATCAAAAAAAACTTCATATTGATATTCTAAACAATTATTTGTCATTTATGAAGAAGCGCGTCTGCGCACCACAAAAGAGGAGCTTGTCCATGTAAGTCACCGGTATTCTGCCGACGATTGATATAATACTGGTAATCATTGTATGCATTGGTTCCTTCACAGACATTCCTTAAATTGTCATCATCGTTCAGATAAGTCAAAAGGGCAAGCCATGCCTTACGGGCAGCGGTACCATAAGTGACTTCATCCAACCAACCGTTCTTTACGCCCACGATCATAGCATATGTAAACATCGCAGAAGCAGATGTCTCTTTCCAAGAGGTTTTATCATCTACGAGCTGTCTCCACATACCATCTTCAGCCTGGTAATTCAACAAGGTTTTCATCATCAGTTTATAAGCCTTTTCAATTCTCTCCCTGCCTGGATTGTCTTGAGGTAACACTTTCAATAAATCTGCCATGCCGACAGCCATCCAACCATTTCCTCTTCCCCAAAAAAAAGGCACATCAGGTGTATGGTAGAATAGTCCGTTGGGACGCTGTATCTCGTCGAGATACAGTATCATTTCCCTGGCAGTTCGCTCGATATATTTTCGTTCATTCGTCACCACATAAGCTTGGGATTGTATCGTTGTAATCATATACATATCGTCAATCCATATACGTGTCTGCCAGGAATAACCTTGGTCATGCCATTTTATCTCCGACATTCGGGGATCATTCGGTAACTCCCATTGCAAATCACTATATTTCAATCCCATTTTAAGATATTTATCTTCCTTCATTGTTTTATAAATTTCCAGAGGAACGGATCCGAAGACGTTGTTGTCCACATGATTTGCAGGAGGGACAAGATTATCCGAACCCGTATTGAAGAAGATATTATTATATCTCTCTAATAATCGATTGAATAAATTATCATCTCCGATAGTTTTTGTAAACCGGAACGCTCCCAACCATGTACAGACATATGGATAATTTACGCGGGGAGCCTGCGTATCGATAGTTCTGATATATCGCTCAGTAAGTTTTATTCCGATCTCTTTTGGATCGGCTCCTTTTGGAAATTCTGTAAGGTCGTGACTCTCTATTTTCACTGCAAGAGTTTCAATATTTGAACCGATACTGGCATACAGATTTGAAACTAAAAATAAATAGAGAAGTGTACACCCGCTCAAGATTTTTTTGCTCATTCGATTACAATTTTTTTAATTTAAATGGTCTTTATAAAAAACAATTAATTCATTTTCTTAATAAGGCTGCAGCACACCATAGATACGGTGCTTGTCCGTGAAAATCACCGGCTAGACGTGGACGATCATAATAATATTGTTTATCATTCTTTTTACCAGTACCTACACAAACTTCTGTCACATTATTTCGCTCATCAATGAAGGGAACCATTGCCAACCATGCCTTACGTGCGGCAGAACCATATTCTGAAGCATTTAACCATCCCTGTTGAACACCAATGATAAAGGCGTAGGTGAACATGGCTGTACCGGAAGTTTCCGGCCAGAAATCCGGTTCATCAATCAGTTGATTCCACATGCCGTCTGGTCTTTGATGATTCTTCAAACTCTTCATCATAACCTGATAACCTTCCATAATACGCACATAGTTCTTGTGATTTTTGGGAAGTTCACGTAGTAAATCGGCCATACCAACCGCCATCCATCCGTCTCCTCGAGCCCAGTAATAAGGGACATCGGGTGCGTGATAGAAAAGGCCGCTGGGACGCTGTAACTCATCGAGGTAAAGAACCATTTCCTTTGCAGCCCGGTCAATATACTTTGGGTCACCTGTAACTTTATATGCTTCATTTTGTATAACGGTAATCATATACATATCATCAATCCACATACGAGTCTGCCAGGAATATCCTTTTTCGGCCCAGTCCTTTTCTTCCGGTTTTGCATTCACCGGCACTTCCCATTGACTATCGGCATAAGCCAGTCCTATCTCCAGATACCTTTTGTCATTGGTAATTTGATAGAGTTTGAGTGCAAGACTACCAAACATATTGTAGTCTACGTGATTCATAGGAGGTAACAATACTTTTTCGCGTGTGAAAAAAGGTTCGAATCTATTTTGTAATTGTTTAATAAGTTCTCTGTCGTTTGTTTTCAGTGCATAATCAAGAGCTCCGTTCCAGGTACATACTTCGGCATAGTGGATATATCTACCTGCATACAGATCATGCCGGGCATTTACAAAATTATATGCCAAACGATTACCGACTTGTTTTGGACTACAGCCCTTCGGAAATTTCTTCAACTCATTTGTTTGAGCCGATAATAAATAGAAAGGGAGAAAACACAATAAGAAAATTATTTTTTTACACATCATATATTATTTTAATTCATTCAAGTTCTTTTATTTTGATGTTCCGGAACCACACTTCATCTCCATGATCCTGCAGGAGTATCAATCCTTCCTCGGCATTGCCAAAATTCGGCCAGTTTTTGTATTTGCTGTAATTTACCAATGCTTGCCACATTTGGCTATTGCGTTGGTATTCGATAATCTTAATGCCGTTAAGCCAGTGTTGTACATGATTTCCATTTACAATCACCACGGCCGTATTGAAATCTCCACTACGATACGGTTTTTCTTCCGGAGCCGGTATAAGGTCGTAGAGCGATCCCAGCGTTCTGTTCCCTTTAACCCCCAGTTTTGCATCCGGGTGCTTCATGTCATCAAGTATTTGGAATTCACATCCAATGGCCGATCCCTGTCCCTTGTTCAGATTTGTATCCACAAAATACTTGATACCGCTGTTGGCACCCTCGGTAATTTTGAAGTCTACTTTCAAAATAAAATTCTTGTAAGCCCGGGTTGTGACAATGTCGCCACCATTGGAAGATTCGGCTCCTCCGCTCTTATGTACTTTCAAAATTCCATTCTGAATAGACCATCCCTTTGTCGGGAAATGATCCAGTTTGGCGCCTCTCCACCCTTCGGTGGTTTTACCATCCCAGAGCAGCTGCCACCCTCCATTTTTCTCACTTTCGGATAGGGTGTTGGGCTTTTCCTGTGCCCATAATGACAATGTTGCTATTGCTATTAAAAGTGTTATTATTGTTTTTCGTATCATAATTATTTGTATTGATGTGATTTAAATCTTATAAAAATCTTCCCAGCCTTTTCTGGGCGGTTCACCCGTGAGGAAGGCATCCGCAAAGGCGTCGTTGGTCACTCGTTTGGTCTCCCTGTCGAACACAATCTTACGGTTCAGCCGCTGTGCCGCCACACCCAGGCAGAACACCTGACTCAACGGTGCCGATATTTCAAACGGGGAGCGAGTTTTTTCTTTGCCCCGGCAAGCCAGCAGGAAGTTGGCGAAGTGGTTGGAAGGACTCTCCGGCACTTCCGGAAGCTTCTTCTCCATCTCTTTCGCCTTCTCACCGGGGATAATACTCAGCGTGCTGCCGTGCGAGCCTCCTTTGAAGGTGAGTTCCTTGCTGTAGATCTCCTTCCCGGGATTCAGCTTCGCAGGCTGGATCTTTCCACCCGCCACAGTCGGGATATTGGGATCGATCTCCGACACGCCGTACCCATCCGGTACGGCAGGAATATTATCCACCCCGTCGTACCAGGTGATCACCACCGGCGGCATATTGCCCCGCTGCGGAAATTTGAATTCAATGGTGCTCGACATCGGGAAGAAGTAGTCGTTATGTCCGCTCAGGCGCAGGGGGGTTACCTCCTCCGGCAAACCGAGTTCCAGGAACTCGTGGGCCGTATCAATGATATGTGCGCCCCAGTCGCCCAGCGCCCCCATGCCGAAATCATACCAGCAGCGCCACTGCCCGTAGTGGAAATCCTTGTTGAAATCATGATGGTCGCGCGCCATCAGCCAGGTATCCCAGTCCAGTGTTGCGGGAACCGGTTCCGCCGCGGGAAACTTCCTGATGTCCGGATCCCAGCCGTGCCACCGGCGCGGGTTGTTCATGTGGGCCATGATCGCCGTCACATCCTTGATGATGCCGGCTTCCTTCCAGGCCTTGAACTGGAAGTAGTTGGCCTCGGAATGCCCCTGGTTTCCCATCTGGGTAACCACTTCGGGATACTTCCGGGCTGCCTTCATGATCAGTTCCGACTCCAGGAAGGTACGGCTCAGCGGCTTCTCCACATATACATGCTTGCCTTCGGACATCGCCATCATCACGGCAGGAAAATGCGCAAAGTCGGGCGTGGCAATGGCCACCGCCTCAATCTCGTGGCCCATCTTGTCGAACATCTCCCGGAAGTCCCGAAAGCGTTTCGCGTTGGGGTATTTGGCAAGTGCTTTCTTTGTGTGTTCTGCACTCAGATCAACATCGCACAGGGCAACCACGTTGGCCAGTCCTGTCTTGTCGAAATCGTTGATGATCTCCCATCCCCTGTTTCCAATTCCAATATGGGCCAGGTTCACTTTCTTATTGGCACCCACCACCCTGTTGTAGCTTGCGGCATTCATTTTGGTCGATATGCCTCCCATGGCCAATCCAGCAGATGCCAATGCTGCGTTCCGGAGAAATTCTCTTCTTGTTGTCATGATTTGATTTTCTAATTTCTGTTGTGTTTCATATTTTGTATCTTCCGACAAAAGAACATTCTTCTTTTAGTTTATCATAACATAATCGTCTCAATAAATATAAAAAGTCATTATGGAGTATCTGTTGACATGTATAAACACCTGAATTACTCTCAATTATTATTTCCTATTAAGTTTCTCCTACAGCAACTTCATCAAATATCCCCCGACCACGGAGCGGGCTTTGAAGTTCATTCTTTCTGCAGTTACTGTATCATGCCAGTCGCTTATCGGCACCCAGGAAGGGGTTTCGTTCATATATTTATAGAGGGGATCCAACAATGCTTCAAAATCGCTTTTGACACCCGTGAGGGTTGCTGTCCAGATGATCCAGTCTGATTTGGTATAGGTGGCACGATTGTCTAAAGGCAGGCCATATTAATTTTGTCTTCCAAGGTAGTAGGTCATCTCTTTACGGACAATTTCAGGGTCAAAGAGATTAAGGCCTAGTAATCTATACCATATCAGATTATATTTCTGGCTCCAGGTATCTGGCTTGTCGAAGGCAAGTTTATAATGATCGTTGTCACGCGCCATCTTCTCCCATACAACAGCCATCTCGGCGGCAATACTCAGGTATTTCTCCACCACTTCGGTTTTCCCTAACGCTGATGCCAGCTTTCCATAGGAAGCAACTCCCAATGTTGCCTTTACATAAAGGTTAGCATTGTGGGCAAAGTGTTCCACTAAATCATCAGTACAAAGCTGATTATCGGGATCCAATCCCTCTTTAACCAGGTAATCGGCCCAGGTGGTCAATACTTTCCAGTGTTGTGCTGCATAGTCGGTATTCCCTTCCATTTCGGCAATGGCAGCCGTCAAAATCAACATATTTCCCGATTCCTCTATGGGCATATCTCCGCCGTAAGTCTGTTCGTTGGCAATTGGATATGTACCAACATCGTGTGCCGCAAAAGGTTTGGTCCACCTACCGCTTTCGCTATAATGGAAAATATGGTTGATCAGTCCTTTTGCCAACTCAGGATTATAGATTAAAAATAAAGGAGAGGAAGGGTAAGATATATCCACAGTGCCGATGGAACCGTTGCTGTTGTTCTCTTTCGACAAAAATAGGAGCGTTCCATTCTCATCTCTCACCAGCTTATGGGCTGCAATTGTCTGGCGATAAGCCAAATAGGTCAGTTCTGCATACTTTTTACCTCCTGCTTTTTCGGCGTCGGCCATCAGAGTCCGGTTAAAATCATCACAACGCTTCATGATTGACGCATAGTCGGCCTCTGCACTTTTAAACGTCTGGTAAATATCTACGGTACCATCGATAGTCCAGTAACCTTTCAGGTTTTTATCAAAATACTGTATGGAGTAAATATCATCATAACCAAGCATTATGTAGCCGCCTCTCTTCTCCGGTGTCACTTTACCCAAATCACGACTGTAAGCGAGTACTGTCTTCTCTTTTGGCATGTTTCCAAAAAGTTCTTCCGGAATCATGCCGGGGATAGTGCCTGTTGTGTAAAAAGTCTTTCTGGTATCCCAATTGTTCCCAAAATTCAGGGTTGCACCATCATTAATTGGACTGGTCAGATAAAAATAGCCCCAGTCGATCAGCACATAGTCTCCTTTCCTCTGAAGGAGGGGTTGAGCAACGGTTCCTATTTTGAGAAAGCATCTTCCATCCCTTTCAATTTTCTCGAAAGAAACCGGTTGGCTATCATCATGTACCGTCCATTGAGAGGTTGTTTCAAAATAAATCTGTGACTCGTGTGACATTTCGTCTTTCGATCTCACCAGATAAGTGATATAGCTAACCGGTCGCGAGATAAGTGTCAGATCGTCCAGCAGCAAAGGGATGGTAAAAATAACATCCTTCTCTGCGGGTCCGTAGTCGAACGTATAAACAGTCTGGGTCGGCAATATGTATACCAACTTCTGTTCTGCCGTACGATAGAATGACACCTTGTCTTCTTCCCTTTCATACAGGCCGTAGTCCACATATCCACCGCCAGTTCTGTTATGACAATGTGCAGCAATGATATTTTCTCCTTTTCTGAGGGTAGCTTTCACTTCTTCCGGTAACTCTGTAAATACATTATATTTCCAGGAATAACCTGTTTCTACAAGCTGGATCCCGTTGATATACAGCTCAAAGACATCGTCATGTGAATACTGAAGGTAAATAACTTTACCGTTCAGATCCTCACCCAGAGTAAACGTACGTCTCACCCAGATATCTTTTGTTTGCCAAAGAGTGGAGAGGTGAGGTTCATTTGGTATATCAAAAGCCGATTTTCCTGTATGCCAGGATGTGTCATCGAATGAAATGCTTTTCCAGGAATTGCCCAACGGTTGATGAAAAGTATATTTGACTTCCCATTTTTCTTCCTGAACTGAAGGAAGAATAGGTTTCAACGGAAGCACCTCTTTTCCCATGAACCGGTATATATCACCATACACCCTTAAGGCTCCCAACAACGAGAACTCCTTATCAGTACAGTGTCGGAGCTGATCATCATACAACCTATCCGTGTTAGACCAGGCATTAAAATAGGGATCTACTGTTACCAGGGGGTAGGCAGGTGCACGAAGCTCATTGATGAGGGGTGTAGGAATTATGTTTTTTTTTGAGGCACCTTGCAAACATGCATATAAACAGAATAAAAACAAAAGATATATCAGCAAAATATTTTTGTACATACGATTGAATGATTCGAAATAGATGATTAGGATTCAAAATAACTGCCTTTCATCCGAATTGGTTAAAATTTCCGTATCAATTTATACCAAAAATGTATCAGAAAAAGATACTATCCCGATAAGTGTGTAAGTAGTAATATAAGGGTTTTGCCTTAGAGTTTAACGCTATCTGCAAAGATAAATAAAAATTGGTTTAAAATTATCCCCCAGTTCCTCACCGGCATTGTCCATCTCTTAGTCGCTTCTCTAACGGCCAGGTATACAGACTTCATGACCACCTCACCGGTAGGGAATGAAAGTTTATTTTTCGTGTACTTTCTAATCTTCCCATTCAGTTTCTCGATCAGGTTGGTAGTATAAATAATGCGCCTGATTTCCACCGGGAAATCAAAAAACACGGTCAGTTCCTCCCTGTTGTCCCTCCAGGATTTGACGGCAAACGCGTATTTGCTTTCCCATTTACTGGCAAAATCGCTCAACGCCGCTTCCGCTGCCTCCCTGGTGGGAGCATCGTATATCTGTTTAATGTCAGCGGTGAACTCCTTCTTATCTTTACAGACCACCTACCTGCACACGTTCAGTATCTGGTGAACTACGCATATTTGTGTCCTGGAGTATGGAAACACGTTTTGTATGGTGTCGGTGAAACCGTTCAGGTTGTCGGTGGCCGTGATCAGGATATCCTTGACGCCACGGACTTTCATATCCGTTAGAACGCTCATCCAAAAAGAGGCACTTTCATTCTTACCGAGCCAGAGGCCCGATACTTCTTTATTGCCATCCCGACGGGTCCCCACGGCAATGTAAACGGTCTTGTTGACCACCTTGGAATTCTCGCGTACCTTAAAAACGATTCCGTCCATCCATACGATCATATAGACTTCTTCCAGGGGACGGTTTAGCAAGGCTATGATATCTTCCGTCATGCGGTCAGTTATCCTGGATATAGCGCTCGTGGAAAGCCTGAAGTCGTATATTTCGTGGAGTTGCTTCTCGATGTTGGCATTACTCATTCCCTTGGCGTACAAGGAGACCACCAGGGACCCGATCCCCTCCGACAGGCTCTTTCGCTTTGGCACAATAGCGGGCTCGAAGCTGCTGTCCCGATCCCGGGGAACGTTAATGCGGGCTTCACCGAAATCGGTCTTTATCGTTTTGCTCCCGTATCCGTTACGGACGTTAGAATGGCCACTTTTGGCGTGTTTATCGTAACCTGGGTGATGATCAAGCTCACCCTCGAGCATTTGCTCGATACCTCGTTTGTGTAACCCGGAAAGGAAACTCTCGAGCTCCCTCCCGCTCTTGAATTGTTTAAAAAAATCATCGTTAAAATAATTCTTCTTTTCTCATAACTGTTGAAGTGGTAAGTAAATAAAAATTTCTGGAGGGTTAAACTCCGAAGTTCAACCCTCCAGATTACCTATTTACACAGTTCATGGAATACTCACTTTTCTGTCCTCTCACAGCAATATGTAATCCAAAATTTGGTATTACGGTGGTTATATCAACTCGGAAATAACTCCAAAAACTGATACTATATTACAGATTAATAGAATGCTAGCTCAATAAGAATTGTGATTATATTTGAGATCCTAATCAATATAATTTTTAGATCATGAGTATTTTCACGATTCACAAAAAAGGTGATGCGCTCTTGGCATATCTGACGGAAAATGACTATAGTCACAGTTACATATCGTGGAATAATATTGCCTTTTTCTCACCACTGACAGAGCTCCAAGTCGACTTAAAGGCGGATCTATTTATGACGTGATGGACAAAGTATTCAAACTGGCAGGGGTCCGCACCGAAGGGGGTAGAAAAGGGACACATATATTCCGTCATCATTTGACAAGTCATCTCATCAAAGGAAAAACATATAACTTACCGGTCACGGATTTATAAAGTGCTTCCCTTTCTCAGGTACGTTAATAGTATTCTTAATCCGGCTTCATTAGATATCCCTCCGAAGCCTCCATATGTAGGAAACATTTTTGTACCTCATTATTTTACAAGACAAGAACTTTCATGTTTCTTTGAAAACTGCGATGGACTTACTGCTAACAACTCTCTATCCCAACGTCTAAGGAAGAAAGTTGTGCCGGTTATCTTTCGTTTACTTTATTCAACAGGCCTTCGCGTATTAGAGGCTCGGATGTTAAATCGATGCGACGTCGACTTTAAGACCGGTGTTATTACAGTCAGGCAAACGAAAGGACACGTGGAACACTTCGTTGTCCTTCATGATAGCATGAGAGAATTACTTGAATCTTATGACTTTTCCATCGAGAAGTTGCTACCCGGGCATAAGGTGCTTTTCCCGGATGAGCATGACAATTACCACAGAAACAAATGGCTTTCAGACCAGTTCCGTGCCTGTTGGTATAAACAGAATACAGCCATCGCGTATGCAAGAGAACTAAGGCATCAGTATGCGATAGAAAAAATCAAGCCGCAAAGCTGCAATGTAAGACTCTCATGTTTAAGGCCTTTCCTGAAATTTATTTCCAGGAGAAATTTGCGATATTCTTCCATTTACCTATCTTCAAGGGATGTCGCTTTTTTCAAAACCGATAAACCTCAAGTAAAAAGTTTGTCGAAAAATGCAGTGAAAACATTACTCTCGATCCCAGACATAAGAACATTTACTGGCATGCGGGATTATGTGCTCATGTCGCTGATGTACACTACGGGATGCCGGATAGACGAAGTCCTTTCAATACGACTACGGGATTTACATCTAAACGTTAAGGACAGGCCTTTTGTGTCGATACTTGGGAAAGGAAGCGTCAGGAGAAGCCAGTACATTCCTAAAAATATAGTTTCCAATTTAACTACCTATATCCACAAGTATCATCCGTCAGATGATGATGCGCGATACTTATTCTACTCCAATAATAAAGGTCCAAACTGCAAGTTGACCCAAGAGACAATCCGTAAACAATTATCAAAATATGCTGAAGCGGCTCATCAAATATGTTATGAGATGCCTTTGGATTTTCATTCGCATCAATTCCGTCAATATGTAGAGCGCTACAATATGGGGAGTGAAGAATAAAAAGGACTGACATTCTGTGATTTATTAATAAAACACTCCCCATATTTATACTGATTATTTATTAAATAAATTTTTAGTATGAAACAAAATTTGAATATCCATGAGCTCATGGATTGTGTATTATCAGATCTAAAGCAGCAAAAATATGCTGCTTATACTATCGGTAGCTACCGCCATTGCTACAATAATCTGAAAAAATTCATTGAAGGGAAAAATGTGGAATCTTATTCCAATGCACTTGCGATTGATTTTATGCGATTTAAATTCGACATTATCATAAATGATTTGTATGATAAATGTCCTTTAAACACGCGTCCTTTCGTAACTTCCATGAGGGCTTTGAAGGTCCTTTCAGATTATACAGAACATGGTTTGCATAAAAAGAAGCGAATGTATGGAAGAAAACCGATTGAATGCCCCGATGTATTCAGAGCAGATTATGAATTATTTAAGAAAGCATGTAGTGCCAGGAATTACTCCCCTATGGGTGAAGCATCAATATTTTGGTCGCTGCATAAGTTCCTTGTCTTCATGGAAAAAGAGGGGCTTACCTCTTCTTCCGCAATAGAAAGTATACATATCCTAAAATTTTTGTCATCTCAAAAAGATTTTAGTTCAAGGTATATTGCTTCTACAGTATTCAGATTACGAAATTATCTCCAGTTTCTTTATCAAGAGGGAATTATTGAACATGATTTATGCACTCACCTTCCTCACATGAAGATTACACGCAACCCATTTATCCCTTCAGTCTGGAAACAAACTGATGTGAAGAAATTACTCGAATCAATTGATCGCCAGAATCCGAAGGGGAAAAGAGATTATGCAATTCTTTTACTGGTAGCAAGACTTGGTTTACGTGTTGGTGATATACGTGCATTGAAACTACCGGACTTAAACTGGAACCGTAAACTAATTGCCATTACCATGCAAAAGACAAAGCAACGACTCGAATTGCCGTTACTTGAAGATGTCGGATGGGCAATTATCGATTATTTGAAAAATGGACGGCCTCAAACTGATTCTGATATTATATTTATTCGTCATAGAGCACCATATGATGGATTTGCAAATCATAACTGCTTACATAAAATGTTGACAAGGCATATGGTTAAAGCTAAGATTGAAGGAATGCAGGATCAAAAACATGGTCTTCATTCTTTGAGAAGTACATTAGCACTTGCTTTACTTGAAAAAGGCACCCCGCTCCCGGTTATCTCCGAGGCACTTGGGCATCAAAGCACCCAGACCACCAGATTTTATTTGAGAATTGATATGAATGGACTACGAAACTGCATAATTGATCCGGAGGAGGTATGTCATGAGTAATTATAAATGGAAAAGCAAATTTGCTGTACAAATCAAGGAATCCTAGAGTCAACCAGCAAGTGCAATTTAGTAATAATTTTTGTAAAACTCTATTTTAGGATTGCTAAAGTCTAATTTTTCTCTTGGTCTTCTGTTTAGTTTATGCTGTATTTCTTTTACTTTCTCATCAGAATAATCTTTAAATGTTGCTCCTTTTGGGATGTATTGCCGGATTAATTTATTGGCATTTTCAACAGCTCCTTTTTGCCACGATGAATAAGGATCAGTGAAATATACCGGTACTTTCAACTTTTTTGTTATCAGTTCGTGTGCTGCAAACTCGGATCCGTTATCTGTTGTAATGGTTTTCAGTTTGTCCTTATAAGGCAGCAACATAGCAATGACTTCCTTGCAAACCTGCTTAGAGTCTTTGCCCATAGGCAGTTTTCTCATCATTATAAAGTTTGTATTTCTTTCTGTCATTGTCAGTATTATTTCCTTTTGTCCGTTTCCTATTATGGTGTCCATTTCAAAATCTCCAAACCGGCTTCCGTCGGCCTCTTTTGGCCTTTGGCGAATACTTTTTCTGTTGGGTATGTTAGTGGCAGAACCTACGGGTCTTTTTTCTGTATTTGAGCTTGTGGCGGCAGTGCTTGTAAAGGTTTCCTCCCGATTTCTTATCTTGCCTGATCCATTGATAAATAGTCTCGTGAGAGATAGATATTTGATCATATTTTGCGAGATATCCGCTGATTTGTTTGGGCGACCAATCTTTGCGAATGAGACGGATTATTTTCTGTTTAATCCACTCCGATGTCGATCTATTGCCCGGTAAACGTTCTTTGCGCTCTTGGGCCATCTCTTGTGCCAAACGCCATGAGTAGCCTCCAGTTTTGTTTTTGTTACGGCTTAATTCCCTATAAACCGTAGAAATATTTACCTTTATCTGCTTGGCTATTTCAGACTTGCTTGTTCCGTTTTGTAAGCCTAAATAAATAGCATATCTTTGTTCTGAAGTTAACTGTTTGTATTTTTTCATAAGCAACATAATAGTTAATTTTAGGGAGACTTCGGTCTCCTTTTTTATTTTTTTATGTTGCTGATTGACTAATTGTTTTTTTCAAAACCCCTTAAGCACTTTTGAAAGGGGATTTTGGAAAAAAACAATTAAGATAAGAAGTGTAATGTAATCAAATCTTTTGCACTTCTATCTTGAACTTAGTAATACCTGCTAATGAAGCGTATGTCGGGCTTTAAATACGAGACTGAAGGGAGAATGATGGAAATGTTTGATCAGTATTGTTTTGATACCGGTTTTAACGGCGATGAGTTAAATGATGAGTTGGTTAATAACTTTTGTTACGGTATACATTATGAAAAGGCTTCTACAAGATATAAAAAGGAAAAAATATTAAGAGGATTGGCTCAATACTTATGCAGTATCGGATATTCCTCTTATATCTGTCCTGTAAAGTCGGCTCCTCCATAACACACTTGTATACCATATATTTTTTCCGAAAAGGAACTCAGCCTTTTTTTTCAGGCGGTGGATAATTGCCCTCCACATCCGTTGAGCAACCGTCACATGATTGACAGATTAATGTTTCGTATGATTTATGGTTGTGGTTTACGATTGTCGGAAGCGCTCAACCTAAAGCTTAAAGATGTTGATACTGTTGACGGAACATTAAATATAATACAGTCTAAAAACAATAAAGACCGGAAAATCCCAATGGCAACAAGTTTGGTAAACAGGTGTATAATATTAAACAAAGAAATACACCTGTTCAGCGATGAGAATACATATTATTTTAAAAGTCCGTTAAACAGACGTCTTGATAGAAGTACTGCATACCGGAGATTCCGCGAATACTTGTGGATTGCGGGCATCCCGCATTCCGGTCACGGACCAAGAATCCATGATCTCCGCCATTTATACTGCATTCATTGCTTGAAACGATGGGTTTTAGAGGGAAAAGATATCACTAACCTTTTCCCTTATCTCAGCGTTTATTTGGATCACGCTGATTTTAGGGGGACACAATATTATCTTCGTTTGACAGCAGATCTTTATCCGGATATAATAAGCAAGACGGAAGCTACGTTGGGATATGTTATTCCAGAAGGGAGGCATCTATGAAAAAAGCAAACGATTTTGCCTGGTATTTATCTCGTTTTATGACAACATATTTATCAGGAGAGAAAAAACTAAGTACCAATACAATTGCCGTTTACAGGGATACTTTTCGGCTTTTCCTTTTATTCTGTGAACAAAAGCTGAAAATAGCACCTGACCGGATAACAATCTCATTGTTCACTAAAGAACTTATTATTAATTATCTGGATTGGTTGGAAGCTGAGCGTAAATGTTCTATTACGACAAGAAATCAGCGTTTATCTTGCATTCATGGCTTTTTTAAATACGTACAGAAAGAATTACCCGAAAGAATGTTTGAAGTACAAAGAATTATTGGAATCCTACCTGGAAAAACTGCGAAGACAATCGTACCTTATCTGACTGAAGATGAACTAAAGATACTTTTTCAGCAACCTGATATTAGGACAAAACAAGGAAAACGAGATTTGGTATTATTAACACTGATGTATGACAGCGCCGCAAGAGTACAAGAAATTGCAGATCTAAAAATGAAAGATATAAGATTGAATACTCCAGCCGTTATAACACTTCATGGGAAAGGTAATAAAACCAGGCTTGTACCGATATTAGGAAGAGTAAAGGATCTGTTAACCGGATATCTGGAAGATCATAAAAGATATTCCTGGGGAATAGCACTATCTGACATCCCGGTATTTTGTAATCAAAAACATCAATCGTTAACGCGGTGGGGAATCTCCTTTATATTGAAGCGGTATGTTGAAATGGCCAGAAAAGACATTGAATTCACGGTGAATTTTCCTGTTACACCGCACGTACTTCGCCATTCTAAAGCCGTCGGAATGTTGAAATCAGGCATTAACTTGATATATATCAAGGATTTTCTAGGTCACTCAAATGTTTCAACGACTGAAGTATATGCTCGTGCAGATAGTGAAATGAAACGTAAAGCTTTAGAAGAATCCTATAAGGAACTTTATACACATGAAATGCCCAAATGGAATGAAGATGAAAACCTTATGCAGTGGCTAAATAATTTAAGCAGGTAGGCATTGACTATATAAATATGGGGAGTGTTTTATTAATAAATCATAGAATATCAATCCTTTTTATTCTTCACTCCCCATATTGTAGCGCTCTACATATTGACGTATACTGTGACAGCTTATGTTCTCGGGAATGAGCTCGGGTGATTCTTTCCGTGCCATACCGACATAGGCCTTTAGTATGTAAGATATGCCCTTACGCGTAAGTTTCTCATGTCGGTTGTTGAAGAATAGAGGTGAAGCAGCCAAGTTGCTGTTGTTCAATTCGTTCTCCTCCATATACGATCTAAGTATCGCAACCTGTTCTTTGACAAGCGGCACTATTCTCGCTTTACGACCTTTGCCATACAAACATATGGTATATGGTTCATGATTGATGCGGACGCTGTCAACGGTAAGATCTGCAATCTCCTGAACACGGGCAGCGGTGTCATACATCAGAGAGAGAATGGCAAGATGACGTCTGCCGTTCCACGTGGATGTATCAGGTTGCGCCAACAGCAACTTGACACCCTCTACCGATAAGTAGTTCAGTTTACGTGCATCACTCTTCATTGCTTTGATGACAAGGATGTTCTGCCACTGATCCATCATACTAATGACAGCATATTGCAAATATGAACAGAAAGAATGTATTGCTGCAAGACGGTAGTTGCGTGTGGTCGGCGATACATTTTTAACATCAATGAGCCATGCAAGAAAACCGAGTACATTCTCACGGGTGAGATGCTTCAATAACAGTCTGTCAACGGATATGCCACGTTCATTCTTCATGTAATCAATATATTGGACAAACGTATCCCTGTATGACGATATCGTGTTCGCACTCACATTACGCTGGTGTGTCAGATAGTCTGAAAAGAAACGACTCAGGTGCTTTGCAAAATCAGTTGTCGTAGTCATAGGCTTTACATATTTGCGGATATACGAAAACATTAATCGGGGAACACTGCTCTTCCAGTTCCGGATACATGGCACATGTGAGATGCACATATTGTTCCGTTGCAGATAACGAATGATGACCAAGGTTTGCAGAGAGGATAGGTAAACTTGCGTACAAGTCCATTCCCATGCGGCTCATCTGTACCAGCGCATGTACGGCATAGGTGTGGCGCTGGTCATGCACCCGTGGTCCCATGTGGTTTCCCTTGTGTGGTATGCCACATTCGACAAGCAATTTCTTAAAATGCTGATATACAGCATTGGGAGAGATGCCCGTTCCGTCGGATTTCACAAACAGCAGTCCGCTGTCTTCTGCGACATGTGCCAATGGCATGGCATTGCGGTATGAGATATATTCTGCCAGGACTTTGGTCATTTCATCACCCAAAGGTGAAATCCGTTCACTGCCGTTTTTGGTCTTGCGCAATAGGATGTAATGCTCGTCAAGATGCACATCGGAATTTCTTATGGAAAGTGCTTCTGATACCCGCATGCCGGTTGCGTACATCAGTCGCAGCAGCGCAGGCATGGATATGAGTGCCGTTCCCATGCGTATGTCATACAATCGGTATTTGTCTGCCGCATCAAATATGGCCTTTATCTGCTCGTCTGTAAAGATGGTGGGAGCAAAATTCGGTTTTGGCTGCTTTGGCAGGCATGGTATAAAGCAGGAACATCCTCTGCGGCACATTAATGTCGTGAGCTGTGACCAGACAGAGTATTTTGCATAGAGTGTCCTGTCACAATCGGCTTTTCGCGTTTTGCGCCATTCGGTAATGAACTCCTCGGATATGTGTGGGTCAGTAAGTCGATAAGCACTGGCATAATCGTCAAACTCCTTTAGTATCCATTTTGTGCGCAATGCACTGATGCCGGCAGAATTTTTTATTCTGATCAGTTGGTTCATATACGGAGCCAACACACTGTTGTAATGGAATTGCTCAGCCATAGAAAGCACCTCCTCTCTGCATATAGAAGCCATCGGACACAGGTGTTACAGGCAATGCGCATTTTAGAAGCGATGAAATGTCGATTTTCAAATATGTCAATGTTGTCTGCGTACTGCGATGTCCCAACGTTTCAGATACTATCGGTATCTGTGTGCCTGCATCAAGCATTGCGGTGGCAAGAGAGTGGCGTAGGGCATGGGGCCCATGATGTTTACCACCCGTGTCGATTCCGGATTTCAAGATTGCACGATTAATGGCAGAGCATACTGTGTGATTGGTCGCTGCCCTAAACGGAGCGCGACAGGATAAAAATATGTGCTGCGACTCGGACTTTGGCCTTCCATGTCGCAGATAGTCGATAATCGCATTGCCGACATCTGCAATCAAAGGCAACTCGATACTCTTTTGCGTTTTTTGCATCCTGAGTGAGATGACATTGTTATCCCAATCAAGATTGGCAAATTGCAAGTTTGCTATATCTGATGCCCTCAATCCAAGACGTGAAGCCAACAGTACCATTGCATAATCACGTTTGCCAACATTACTGCTGCGGGAGAGTGATTCCTCAACACGTCTGATCTCTTCTTTCGCATAGAACGAGGGAATGCGCTCGGGATGCCTGACCTTATATGTGTCAAATAATTCGTCAAAGTGTCCATCTACCACTCCCTTCTGCATCCAAAAACGGAAAAGTACCCGAAGTGCAGATACAATATTTACCTTGTTCGTCGGATGCGACGATACGAATACAAGTATATGCCATTCTGTTATCTCCCTCACACAACGAACGTTATGTGCTGTGAGATGAGCAAGGAACTCACTCAAGTACAAACGATAATCCTTTAGCGTAGTCTCACTGCGGCGCAGGTTCGTTAGATGGGTGATGAGTTTCTCCATCTCTCCCCCAATCTCACCGAGTAGAGCATGATGTACCGGCTTGAGACATCTCAACCTGATTCGCCCTATGGTCAGCATGTCATCAACGACCTGTACACTGCGTATCTTTTCTCGTTCATGATGACGCACATTGCCGTTGAAATGGCACGTGGTTACAAACTCTTCTCCAACAGATGGAGAATAATACTTGATGCCCTTGTCGGACATGAAACGAAGGATGCAGGCTCGCCAAAGACTCCTGTACCTGCTGATCCGCTGTTCAGTGTAACAATGGTCTCTGAAATAAGCGATGCATCTGTCAATCAACTCATAGATAGTTACTTTTTCTTCCATAAACAATGATATTAAGTTGGGGCTTATGCCTTGCCTCAAATATAATATTATGGACAGTAATTATGTGAAGTTGATTGAAAACATTCTGGAAAATCAACTATGTAGAGTGTAAACAATACTTCTACTTCCCATAACGATTTGCTTCCCATAAAAGCAAAACTCGATTTGAAAACGGGTGCGGTAATACTCTATGACATCCTTCCCGCTCATCTTAGGATCGGTAGAGAAGAACAGTTTTGGTTTTTTTCCATCTTAGGAATACCAGACGACAAGCCTGACCATCTGTTTAAGAGATTTTGAATAGGCTATCAAGGTGTAGAGATCACCGTTATCAATATTGATCTTTTGCACTCTGGTTGTATCCAGGTTGGCCATGTCAATCTTTCCGTCGTAGAGTTTAGGTCTGCCTTTCTTGCCCGTTGGTTTCTGCAGTGTTGGATAATAGAGTGCGGCGTCATCCCTGTGTAACCTTCCCTATTTGTAGGACAGTTCCGAGTTAGACAAAATTATTAACTTTGTTTGGCATAGGAAATAAAATGAAAAAAAAAGTACACAGTGAGTCAGAGAAGGTAAAGGCAGTCCATCAACTTGAAAGTGGGGTGGATGCCGCAGTTGTAGCTCGTGACTACAATATATCCAGGGCTACCCTTTATAATTGGAAGTCCAAGTATAGTGGAATGGAGATCAGTCAGGTTAAACGTCTCAAAGAGCTTGAAGATGAGAACCGCACGTTGAAACAGATGTATGCTGACCTTGCACTTGACAACAAGATACTGAAGGAGGTCATCGAAAAAAAACTCTAGAGCCCGAGGTAAAGAAGGAATTGGCAGGAGATATAGTGGAAGAATATGGTATAAGCATCTCTCGGGCGTGCAAGCTGATGGACATCCATCGCTCCTACTTCTATTATACTGACAAGAAAGATGACACTGAAGTTGAAGACGCAATCCGTGCTGCCGCCAACTTCGGTGATGGCTTCTGGAAGATTTATTCAAGGCTGAGACGTGAGGGTAAGACATGGAACCACAAGAAGGTTTACAGGGTTTACAAGGCAATGCACTATGAGAAGCGAAGCCGTTTGAAGAAACGTCTGCCTGCAAGAGTGAAGAATCCTCTGGTTATGCCTAAAGAGCCCAATGTTACCTGGTCCATTGACTTTGTCAGTGACAGGATTGAGTGCGGAAGACAATTCCGTGTTCTTAATATCATAGATGATGCCTGCAAGATTGCCGTGACACAGGAGATATCGATGTCCATGCCGGCAAAGCGTGTCATCAAAGTTCTGGAAAAGGTCTTATGGCTTAATGGCAAACCAAAGAACATACGCTGCGACAATGGTCCTGAGTTTATCGCCCAGGTGTTCAAAGATTGGTGTAAAGGCAATGAGATAAACATTATGTATACTCAGCCTGGTAAACCCACCCAGAACGGCTACATTGAACGCTTCAACGGAAGCTACAGAAGGGCTGTACTTGACAGATACATTTTCCGAAACTTGTCTGAAGTCAGGGAACTGACAGAAGCCTGGCGGAATGACTACAACGAAGAACGGCCCCATGAGGCGTTGGACAACATGACACCCTTTGAGTATAGGGAAGAACTGATAAAACGAAAGGAAGCAGTATGACAGATGTTTTGACAAGCAAAGGTAACACTAGCCACTACAGCGGTCAAGGCCAAGACGAGTGCCCTGGCGGGCAGTCTTGCCCGCTGTATCGTCTAGTATTGGGAGTGGCTTATCAAAAATCTGTCCGACATCATAACATTGTATACATAAATAACTAATTTAGCAGTCTAATCAAAGACTGTCCTAAAAAGGGGTAGCTTACACCTGAAACGGCTGACCAGATCAAACTTCATCTCCTGCAGACCCGTAACGAAGTTGTTCTTTGCGAAGTAGGCATCAGCAACCACGTAACGGCTTGTCCGATGGAGTTTATCCCGCATCGATTCAAGGACCAGCAGGTACCAGTCGATCAGGTTCGCATCGCGATTCTCCAGGGTTTGACGGTCCGGAGTCTGAACGGCCTGTAGACTTATGCAATCCTTGTTATCAATGTCGATAAGGCCTACTCCCAGGATTTCCAATCCTCTTTTCGCCTGACCGGCTGCACCCGACCAGAAGTAACCAATCCAGGGGGTATTCTTTCCGGATTTGGATATATAACTGGGATCAATGGCAATAGCCTTGCGATCTCCGGTTAATACCTTGTCAGACAAAGACAAGTTAAACTCCAGCCAATCAAAATCCTTCGAGAAGTTCTGGCGAAATCGCTGTTCACACGACTTGCCATATCTCCCCAATTGTAGGAAATTAATCCTGCCGGGAATGACCAGGTATAAAATAAACGTCTCCATAAGGAATGATTTGAAACTTTTGTTTAACTTCGTAGTTAGTTTACCAGGAACATCACTACAGATACCTTGGAATTACTAACTTAGCCAGGACACAGAGTTAAGCATAAAAGCTTATTTTTGTGTAATATGAGTAAACAAAGAACCCATTTTGACAAGGCATTCAAAGAGAATGCGGTCAAACTCAGTTTAGAACGCATGAATATTTCCGAGCTTGCACAGGAATTGGGTATTGCACCCTTTCTTTTATATCGTTGGCGGAAAGAATACCAGCAGAAAGGGGAAGCCAGTTTCCCCGGACACGGAGTCCAGTCATTAACTGAAGACAACAAAAGGATTGCTGAACTGGAAAAACGTCTTGGCGAGGCTGAAACGGAGCGGGACATATTAAAAAAAGCTTTGAGCATCATCTCCAGGAGAGATCGTTGATCTATCTCTTCATAAAGGAATATAACTCGAAACAATGGACGATCGAGGTGATGTGCAGAGTATTGAAAGTACCCGGGAACAGTTATTACCGCTGGCTTAAAGATCCGGAGGGCCAACGCATGCGCAAATATATGGAGCTGGATGAAAAGATCAGGGATGCATATTTTGCTGCCAAGGGACGCAATGGAAGCCCCCGGCTGGCGAAGGATTTGCAGGTATCCGGAACTCCTGTCTCGAGAACCACTGTAGCATGCCATATGAAAGAAATGGGCTTGCGCAGCAAACTCTCGAAACGATTCAAAGTGACGACGGATGCCTCTCACAACTATAAGGTTGCACCAAATCTGCTGAATCGCAGGTTTAATCAGAATGAGCCTGTGAAAGCGTGTGTCTCTGACCTGACCTTATATCCCATACCGTAGTTCCGGCCATCAGGATGGCAGGGCAGGAACAGACCTTTTGTAGAAGGAATGATATTTCATTCTGACCGGGCATCCAGTATGCCTGCAGACAAACTGTAAACCTGTTGAAATCCTTGAAGCTGGAACAAAGCATGAGCGGAAAATGCAATTGCTGGGATAATGCCGTGGATGAAAGCTTTTTCAAAACTTTCAAATCTGAATTGGTCTATGGTACCAAACTCAAAACAAGAGAGCAAATGCGCTTGTATGTATTTGAATATATTGAATCCTGGTATAATCATAAAAGGAGATTCTCAGCATTGGGTAACTTAACCATTGATGAATTCTGGAATCAGTATAATCTTAAAAAAGAATCAATTAAAAATGTCGCTTAACTTTTTGTCTCAATTAAGTTTGCAAGTCCACCTCTATATTGGTTAAGTACGCTGGTTTTATCCATCTTCAAAGTGCTTCGAAATACTGTAAAGATGCTGATAGCCAGCTACTTAACCATCTTTTTTATGTTAAACTATGTTATGTAAATCATTGAATTTTAATTAGTTAATTTAATATTTACCGAAGTATTGAGAAAACAGCAGCATAAAAAATCAAAAAAGAAGCTGCCCTTTTGAAACAGCCCCCTTGATTATTATCTAGTGAATCAATACATGAGTCCACTTTAATAAGTCGTTTTGTGAAAATATAATATTTGATTTTCAAGTGATTATGATATCAAATCTTCTAATTTGAGACTTTTTCAAGCAGACTCATACATCATTATAATTCCGCATCAATGGCCCCGATTTTTTTGACAATTAGCTGCAGTTCCGATTTTATTTTTTCCATCTTCTGGTTCATGTCGTCGAGAAGATGATTCCCTTTCTTGGATGAAACGGAAAGGAAGCCAATATTATTCTCATAGGTCTGTAATTCCCCTTTCATACGTTCATATTGGCGCATAAGCCTGTCACGTTCACGGAGAAGTTGTCCTTTAGCATTTCCGGACTTTGCCATATCGGAGATATTGGTTTTGAAACTTTCCAGTTTACGTTCAGCCTTGTCAATATTCAAGCGATCGAACTGAGCTTCGGTAGCTTCATAAAATTCGCGATAGATGCGATCCTTAATTTTATACGGAACATGCCCTATTGAGTACCACTCGTCCATCAATTCACGCAACTCCTCTAACGCTTTGTCAACACTCAATGAGTTATCAAGATTGTTGATTGTCTTGACAACTGCTCGTTTAGCTTCAAGATTTCTAGTCTCTTCTTCATATTGCGATGAAGTATGTAACTTCTTCTGTTCAAAGAAATAATCGCATGCTGTGATAAATCTCTTCCAGATACTGTCAACATATTTGTAAGGAACGATGCCAATACTTTTCCACTCTTTCTGAATTTCGATCATATCCTGAGTAGTTTTCTTCCAGTCCCTACTATCTTTCATTTCTTCGGCGCGTTCGCAGAGGATTGTCTTTTTCTTCAGGTTCTCTTCCATCTCTCCACGAAGAGACTTATAGAAGTTGTTCTTGCTCTTGAAAAACATATCGCATGCAGCGCGATAGCGTTTATATATCTTAGTATTCCATTTTCTAGGCACAAAGCCAATTTGGCGCCATTGCGACTGTATTTCAAGCACTTCCTTCACCTTATTATTCCAGTCTTTAATGGTTTTAAACTGACTGTAGTCTATTGCTTCAAGCTTTTCACACAGAGCTGTTTTCAATTCCAGGTTTTCGGTCTCTTTCCCTCTCAGCTCTTCAAAGTGAGCCTGATATTTTTTGTTGATATTGGTAGATGCTTCTTTAAACCTATCCCAGATAAGCTCTCTCTCTTTTCTGGAAACAGGCCCAATCTCCCTCCATTCTTGATGGAGATTTTGCAACTGATGGAATGCGGAGATCACATCCTTTTCATCGTCGAGCCTTTCAGCCGCTTCGCAAAGTTCAGTTTTCAATTCAAGGTTCTTCTTGAAGTCGTACTCCCTGAATTCGTTATTAATTCGAACCAGATCGTAAAACTTTTCAACGTAGCGCTGATAAGATCTCCATAACTCATTGACTTTTGACTGTGGAACCAGTTTAATTTCGCTCCACTCCTGCTGAAGATTTTTGAACTCCTGGTAAATTTTATTGAAATCTTCCTGTCCCTGATTCTCGGTCAGTACTTTTATCTGTTCAATAATTGCCAGTTTACGTGCTACATTCTTCTCTTTTTCTTTCTCCTCTTTTGCAAGAATTGCTGCTCGTTTTTCCTTTATTTTCTGAAGCAGATCTTTACCTTCGATAAAAATTTCAGATTCTTTTGCAACAAAGTCAATCTCTTCTCCCCCTTCAGACATAAAAATCTGTTTCTGAGCTTCAATCTCATTTCGTAATGAACGATAGAACTGATTTTTATATTCATCAACATCCTTTCTTTTCGGATTTTCAGAATTTAGCAAATCACGAAGGTGTTGTACAATTTCATCTATTGGAAGCAGAGAAATACCACTATCTTCAGATACAGTATTTTCATCCACATCGTCGTCTTCATCTTCGGACTCCTCCTCTTCAACTCCATCTTCCAAAACATAATCAATATCGGACTCATCTCCTTTTGTTTTCTCTTCTGAAGAAGTTTTAATTAAAGCTGAAGGTTCGGTTGCTTCGGGCTCTGAAGTTACAGGCGCGGTTGCTTCCGGCTCTAAAGCTGAAGGCTCAGCATTTACCTTTAGATCAGAATTTTTTTTGGCGGCAACACTCTCGGCTGTCTGGCTCTCAGCCTTATCCTTTCCAGTTTCATCATCAGTTTGAGTTATATTCAAATTGGGTACAACCTCTGGATTTTCGGCATTAATTTCTGCGGTAGTAGCTTCTTCGGACGGCACTTCTGCGGCACTATCTTCAACAGAAATTATTTCATAAGCAGCAGTCTCTTCAACTTTCACTCCTGCTCTCACGGTTGCTTCCGTTTCTGATTCTTTCGTTGATTCTGTTGCGACCTCTTCCAGTAGCTCATCCATAGGATCTTCTTCTATAGATATTTCCTGATAATTACCTTTTAAAGTCGACCCTTGTTCCTTTGTATCAGGATTAGGATTGTTAATTGTTGTTTTTTCGTCGACGGTTAGTTTTTCGCTCTCAATATTGTTTTTCGTATCCATCAGTAGTCCCTCATCATTATACTCGTTCCTTTTAAACGAGATGTTACGTTTCAAATTTTCTTTTTTTAATATACGATAGCAGATTTTATCGTCGTATACTAATTTAAAAGTTACACAAATTAAGGCATTTTTTTTGTGATTGCATAAGATTAATTCATTTTTTTTCGTAAATACGTAAGTTACATGCGTAATGATGCATTGGAAGGTGTTTTATTTACCTGCCAATGAATAAAATCTTTATAGTTAAACTAAAATAACGGTTAAAAGATGAAAATATGAAATTTGCTTAAGTGTTATCTTTAATCTTTGGAACGATAACTAAATTGAGTTTATCTTGAATATTAAGCTAGCTTAAGTTTTATCTTTAAGCCAGATAAAAAGAAGCAGGTTATTATTTTTCCCTGAAGAATACATTTATAGGCGTTCCTGAGAAATTCCAGTTCTCACGCATTCTGTTCTCTATGAAGCGCCTATATGGTTCTTTAACCCATTGAGGCAGGTTGCAAAAGAATACAAACGAAGGCACTTGTGTATTAGGCAGCTGAGTAATATATTTAATCTTAATATATTTACCCTTATTTGCCGGAGGAGGAGTTTTTCCGATTATGGGCAAAAGCACTTCGTTAAGTTTGCTGGTAGCAATTTTGCGTTTTTTATTCTGATAAACCTCTTTGGCTGTATCCATTACTTTAAGAATTCGCTGTTTTGTTAAAGACGATCCGAAAATAATTGGAAAATCGGTAAAGGGAGCCAGTCTATTTCGAATAGCATTTTCGAACGTTTTCATCACAATATTGTCTTTCTCTTCAACCAAATCCCACTTATTGACAAACACAACCAACCCTTTGCGGTTTTTCTGGATAAGTGAAAATATATTCAAATCCTGGCTCTCAATTCCTCTTGTTGCATCTACCATTAGCACACATACATCGGCATTTTCGATAACCCTTATGGAACGTATGACTGAAAAATACTCCAGGTCTTCCGTTACTTTCCCTTTTTTTCGTATACCGGCAGTATCTATAAGGTAAAAATCCATACCGAACTTATTATAGCGCAAGTAGATTGAATCGCGTGTTGTACCGGCAATATCAGTCACTATGCTCCTTTCTTCACCAAGAAGTGCATTTATGATAGATGATTTACCCACATTGGGGCGTCCTACTACTGCGAATTTTGGAATATCCTCTACAATTTCCTCCTCGCTATCTTTCGAAAACAGTGCAAGGATATGGTCAAGCAGGTCACCTGTTCCTGAACCATTTATTGCAGACACGTTAAACGGGTCACCCAGGCCGAGCGAATAAAATTCAGCAGATTGATGCCCAAGATCGAAGTTGTCAGATTTATTGGAAACCACTACTACTTTCTTATCCGATCTGCGCAGCATCTGCGCCACACTCGAATCCAGATCAGTTAAGCCGTTCATCACGTCAACCACAAAAAGAATTACATCTGCCTCCTCAATGGCAATGCGTACCTGTTTGTTTATCTCATCCTCCATAATATCCTCGGAGTTTACCACCCATCCACCGGTATCAACCAACGAAAACTCCTGACCGTTCCAGTTCACTTTTCCGTACTGGCGATCGCGAGTGGTCCCTGCTGTCTCTGTTACAATGGCCTGACGGCTCTGTGTCAACCGGTTGAACAGTGTGGATTTTCCTACGTTGGGGCGTCCTACTATGGCTACTAAGTTTTGCATAATTATTAGTTTTTTAGAATCGGGATATATAGCTAATACTCCACGCTATATGAAGTCAAAAAGATACAAAGCTACAGCTGTTGCAACTCGTAATATAACAAATTATAAATAAAAAATCAATCGAGCTTGTATCCGAATGTCCTCAGCATATTATCTCTGTTGCGCCAGTCCTTCTCGACCTTGACATAGAGTTGCAGAAATATTTTTTTCTCGAAGAAGAGCTCAATGTCTTTTCGTGCCATTATTCCAAGCCTTTTCAGTGCATCGCCTTTATGACCAATGACTATACCTTTCTGAGTTTCACGCTCTACAAGAATAATAGCACGAATACGAATGATATCAATCTCCTCTTTAAATTCTTCCACTACAACCTCAATTGAGTAAGGCACCTCTTTCTGATAGATCAACAGAGCTTTTTCGCGGATGATCTCAGCAACAAAAAAACGGGCAGGCTTATCGGTGAGTGCATCTTTCCCAAAATAGGGAGGTGAGTCTGGGAGAAGTTCCAGGATCCGCTTCTGAACAATATCTACGCCAAAATTATTTAATGCTGATATAGGATATATCTCTGCTTTTGGTAGCAATTCTTTCCATTGTTCTACAAACCTCTCAAGCTCCCCCTGGTTGGACTGGTCTATCTTATTTATTAGCAACAACAGAGGTAAATCCAACTGTTGTGCTTTGACAAGAAATTCATCATTCTTATCTATCTTCTCAACTACATCTGTTACATATAGCAACACATCTGCGTCTTCTAAAGCAGATAAGGAGAAGTTCAGCATCGATTCCTGCAGCTTATAATTTGGGCGCAGCACTCCCGGCGTATCTGAATATACAACTTGATAATCAGGGGTATTTACAATTCCGACAATACGGTGACGCGTTGTTTGAGCTTTTGCTGTGATTATTGATATCTTCTCTCCTACCAGCCGGTTCATCAATGTGGATTTCCCCACGTTGGGATTTCCCACAATATTAACAAAACCGGAACGATGTTTTAATTGCTGCATTTCTTACATTCTTCTGTAATTACTGTTTGTTTCCGTTGTATCCCCATTTCAGGTAAACGCTACCCCATGAAAAGCCAGCTCCAAATGCAGTAAGGATTACATTATCACCTTTTCGCAACCTGGATTCCCATTCCCACAAGCAGAGGGGGATGGTCCCGGCACTGGTGTTTCCATACCGTTCAATATTTATCATTACCTTTTCGCGTGGCAAGCCTGTACGTTGAATTGTAGCATCGATGATACGCATATTAGCCTGATGAGGGACCAACCAGTCTACATAGTCGGCGGTGAGGTTATTTCGATTCATAATATCGAGTGATACCTCTGCCATTCGAGAAACCGCATTTTTAAACACCACTTTACCATCCTGTTTCACTGTATGTTCCGATTTATCAACCGTTTCATGAGTTGCCGGGAATCTGCTTCCACCGGCCTTCATCTGCAGCGGCTGATACCCCGATCCATCTGTGTGAAGTTTAACATCAATAATTCCCAACTCTTCTTCGGTAGGTTCAATAAGTACAGCTCCTGCAGCATCACCGAACAGAGGACATGTTGTACGGTCCTTATAATCGGTTATGGAAGACATTTTATCGCCTGCTAGTAAAATAATTTTCTTGTATTTCCCTGTTTTGATTAATCCGTTACATATTTCCAATCCATATATAAAACCGGAACATGCTACTTCCATATCGAAACAGAAGGCATTTTTGATACCTGCGTTCTCTGCAACTATGGAAGCTGCGGAAGGAAAAATATGATCGGGCGTTGAAGTTGCAAAAACAACAGCCTCTACCTCCTCCGGAAGTGTCCCGGTTTTTGCCAGTAACTCTTTCACTGCCTTTGTTCCTAACACCGAAATACCCTGTTGTTCACCCTTAAGGATTCGTCTTTCTTTAATTCCAACACGTGTCATTATCCACTCATCCGATGTATCCACCATTGTTGAGAGCTCCTCGTTGGTTAATATGTAGTCGGGTACACTTGCTGTTATACCGGTGATTACGGCATTTAGTCGTTTCATCGTCGTATAAATTATTTGTGAGAAAAAAACCCTGAAAGTTATCATGACATTTCAGGGTCTTTTATTTCGAAAAATTGTATTTAGGAATAATTATGCCGTCACATTTTTTTCTATAGCCAATTTTCCTCTATAGTAGCCGCACTCATTGCAAACTGTGTGATATATATGCCATGCACCACAGTTTGGACAAATTGCCATTGTGGGCAGTTTGGCATGGTCGTGTGATCTTCTTTTTCCTTGTCTTGCAGAAGACTGTCTTCTTTTTGGATGTGCCATTTGTATATTTAATTTTACTGTTATATAATCAATTCTCGTCTAAATTCAATCCTTTGAGGGTATCCCATCGGGGATCGTTTGCTTGTGTATCATCATCATCATCATCCGGATAGTTGTCTTCATCGGCAGCCTCGCCTTCTTCTTCATCCTCATCGGAACTTACAGCACGATGTTTGCGCAATTTCGAATACACAGTCCTGTTACATTCTCCTGCAGGATGCACATGTTTTATAGGGATAGCCAGAGCAACAAATTCATAAAGAAACCAGGCAATGTTTATCTCCCCTTCGTCCTCGGGGATGATTACGATCTCGTCGCTCTCTTCGGAATACTCTTTTCCGAATTTCACTATCAGCCTGTTTTTAGAATCCACTTCCAGGTCCATATCATCTAAACACCGTGTACAGGGGACCTGAATAACGCCTTTCAAAACTATATTTAATTCGAAAGTAGATGACGTTCTTTTCACGTTTACCGTCACCTTCACGTTCCCTTTCTTCACTTCATCGCCATCGATGGTTTCAAAATATTTCCTATCCAGGTCATACTCAAAAGTATGAATCCCCGCGGAAAGATTTTTCAGGGAAATATTGTACAAGCTATACTTTGCCACTTTTTTCTACTCAAAATAAAGCGGTGCAAAGATAGTAAATTTTTCTTACACCGCTTGTTTTAATCTATATATTTATTATCAGAAGTTTGAAATACGATATTCCAAATCAAACTACTTTACAGCAGCTTTCATTACAATATTCTGCATCTCATCAAAATTTTCCTCCAGGCTCTGCAACAGTTTAAACTGTGCTTTGGTACGCACCAGATTATGCTCGGGATAAGCGATCTTATAATAAGTATCTCCATCAATGTAATCGGTAAAAAAGCGTACAGTCTGCATATATGTAAGCAATTTTGAACCAAAAGCAAGATTTTCAATTTCCACATCAGTAAGGAATGAAGAAGCTTTTTGCAGATAGCCTTTGGCATATGCTTCAAAGATTTCCAGATCAACTGATACGTTATCGAGATTTTTATCATCTTCAGCTCCTTTATTGGCCCCTGTACGAATAAAATCGCCAAAGTCGGAAAGTACAAAACCCGGCATCACAGTATCAAGGTCTACCACGCATAACACATGATCGTTTTCGTCGAACAGAACATTATTTACCTTTGTATCACAATGATTTGTACGTTTCGGAAGTTTCCCTTCCCTGTGCAATCTCTCCGCCTTGCACATCTCTTCAGCACGATCTTCAATCTCCTTTACCAGACCGGACACTTCTTTCAGTCGCCCTGCCTTGTCGGCCTTCACAGCCTCTTTAAAAGTCTCCAAACGTGATTCCATATTGTGGAAGTTTGGAATGGTTTCAAACAGCGGTTCTCCCGGAAGATCGGAAAGCATCTTCTGAAAATCTCCGAAAGCCATTCCGGCACGATAAGCCAGTTCTGGATTTATATCATCGTAGCTCTTGCTATCTTTTATAAAATCCATCATTCTCCAGTAATTACCCGAATCATCTTTGTAATACAATGCCCTTTCTTGAGTAGGAACCATTGTTAGCACCTTTCGTTCTATATCCGTAACCCCTTTTCCCTGAAGTTTTTTACGGATATGGTTGGTTACCCTGAAGATATTATTCTGTAATTCAGAAACATTTTTAAAAATATGGTGATTAATGCGTTGCAGCACATACTCTTTACCAGTTGTTACCACTTTGTAAGAATCGTTTATGTGCCCTTTTCCTAACGGTTTAATTTCCACGTTGTCATCGTGTCCGATGAATTGAAATACAATCTCTTTTAGTTTGTTCATATGATCTGTCATTAATATTTTAAATCTGTTTAAAAATATCTACTCTCAACTGGTTACTCTAGCTCTAATAGTCCAAAAAACTGAGGAACATGAAAATTAGGTTTAGGAAGGTCGATAGGATTCCAGCTTAAAAAGTGAGGTTCGGGAGTCTCATCGCCACATTTGTAGAAATTCGCTCTGATCTTTTGCCCGGAAAGTGATTCATGGTTACCGAATCCCAATGCTTTTTTTGGTATTTCAAGATACATGGTCCAGTCGCTCACCTGCCTTTCTCCTTCATATCTGTGACAGATGGTGCCATGCCTGAAAATGGATGCCATATTTTCTGTTTGAGGAACTCCTTTTTCTCTTGTTTCATGAGAGCGTGAAAGTAGTACTCCCAACACATTACACTCAAAATTGCGATAACCGCTTTCTCCTTCACGTTGCATAAAGAATTCCACACAGCTATCTTCCCATACCGATCCGAAGTCTTCAGTATTTACTGCACGGACAGCCTCACCCGTTACCATATAAAAAAGGTAGAGCATTTCCCCGTCATGTGCTACCCTCACTATTACGGGCAGGGTTTTGGAGAAGTCTTCCTTCCAGTTCACCTGATCGATAAGCGCCTCAGCTCCGGCTTCATGAAGCATCTTTATCTTATCGAATACTGTTTCAAGTTGTGAAAGATTTTGTCTTGGCACCTGTAATGTTTTCATATAATTAAAAATTAGACTCAAGAGTCAATACACAAGACATTCATCATAACCTTGTGTGATTTTCATCTCATGAGTGTTTTATACGATATTCTCATAATTTTTCCTCAAAGATATTCTTTTTAGCGAAAATGGGCAAAAAAATATTACAACCACACAGAAATTAGCAAAAAAATGTATTCACCTGACTACAGTAAACACCGCATAACAAATTATTGTTACGCGGTGTTTATGATCTGTAACACAACTCAGGCTGTATGTTACGTTGCTTATCGAGTGTTACGTATTATTTATTCTGCGCTTACGTGGCTGAAATAGAAACCATTTGCAAGTTGAGCTGCTCCACTATAAGAACTCTTAGTCGCAATAACGGTTAATGTATCTCCAACCTTAATACCTTTGGTAGCCAACAGGTTCTTTCTGGCATCGCCGGTTGCGCCATACCCCGGATAACAACCATACAGATAAATCTCACTGCCGCCGTCTTTCAAATATAGATTTCCGTACACCGCATCAGCAATCGATGTAATTTCACCGGTTACCATATAGTAATCCTGGCTGGAATCGGGTTTGGTCAACACCTCGGCAATGGTAGCAGCCGTTACCGGAATAACGCTCTCCAACACGGCAGAAGCAACCTGAGGAGTACCTTTATATTCGGCACGTTTGCCCACAATGGTGATGATGTCACCAACTTTCAAACCTTTAGTTGTGAAATCTTTGATACCATACACATAGGTTTCACCAGAAAAATCTCTTATGTATAAATTGCCATAGGTTGCATGGGCAATGCTGGTGATCACACCGGTCAAACGGTATTGCGTGTCGCCCACTGCAGCAGCAATAAATTCTGCCACCGAGGCTTTCACAATGGCTCCTTTTTGGCTCAGCGTTGTTTCTGTACTATACTCTTTAGATCCGTCAGTGGTACGGAATGTGAGGATGGTTCCACGATCTCCCCCGGTATTGGCAGCAGCCTTGAATTTCACGACAGCATTCGTTCCTGCCGATTGGATGGAGGAAATTGACAACCATGATTTGGCATCTTCCGGAATTTCCACCGATACGCCCTGCCCTTTGCAGGTAAGGTATGCGGTGAATTCACCCCCTTCAACAGGAAGCACTTCGTTTTCAACAGAATCAACTTTCACCAGTGATTTGTTGATTTCGACAACCGTTACTTTTACCAGTTGGGGCGTTCCTTTATAGGTAGATTTCGGCCCTTCAACGGTTACTTCATCGCCCACTTCAAGCCCTAAACTCAAGAAGTTTTTCTCAGCGTTCTTTTTGTCAAGCGTACCATAAATATATAGCGTACCTGTTTTGTCGGTAATAAACCAGTTGCCATAGGTGGTGTTTTCAATTTTTGTACAAACACCCGTTACGCGGAAAGTTTTTCCATCGGGACCGGCATTCACTTCAGCCACCTTAGCTGCGGTAGCTTTTACTACACCTTGACCGATGTTGATTCGCTGCGTTTTGCCTCCACAATGAAGCAGCACCTCCGCGGCGCGGCCATCGACGGCTTCCGGGGCGGTGAACGTAAGTTCTGTTTCACCGGCATTTCCCGTGGTTGTCGATATCGTCAACCATTCGACCTTATTTTTATCGGTAGTAACTTTCTCTGCCGTCCAGCTCTCTTTAGCCGTTACGGTAATGCTTGTGGAACCGCCTTTCATAGGGATAGCTACGTAGGACGACGATACCTGAATTTCATCAAGCAGCGTCACACTCTCTTCATCGGCACAACTAATCATCAAGGTTAGTATTGCGATGAATAATGGAAATATATATTTTAATTTCATATTGTCTATACTTTTAATTAGTTGAAAATATACTTGATACCAATTGAAGCATACCAGCACTGCCCCAAAGAGTAGCTTGGAGTGAATGTTTTGGTATCGCCATTGATAGAAGCAGGTGTAGAGAATGTAGCCACACCGTCGGCATCAACACCTTCGTATTTGAGGATACGAGCTTCCGTACCTATTTCCGGATTCAAATATTTGGCCACACCCCAACTATTGTTGAACAGGTTCATCACGTTTTTTACATCCAGGCTAAGCTGTAGCTTATGCTTGTCTTTGCCTGTATTGACAACAAAATCGTGTTTGTAGCTAAAGTCGATACGATGTACCCAGGGTGAGTAAACGCTATAGGCTTCAGCATACTTTCCTTGCTGGTTTTTCAAATAATCATTGGCATGCACATAGTCCATAAAACGCGTTTTGTCGCCTTCCGAGACAAAGCGGAATTGGTTCTTTGCGACTTCATCGTCAGTAGGCACGTAGATCGCATCGTAATTGTAACCGTCGCCATTTATATCGTTAACCATCATGTAGGAATAGTTTGCCCCACCGCGCCATCCTTCATAGATCAGGCTATAGTGATTACCGCTCTTGTCGTGGGTAGTCAACGAAGCTACGAGACGATCGGGTGTGTTGTACTGCGAGTTGTGCAGCTTGATGTGGTTGGGCCCTTCTACTGTTGGAACGTATGTAAATGCAGATTCAGCGTTCGATCCGGGCATACCGGTTACGTCTTTAGCAACTGTATGTGTGTACGCTGCCATCAGGCTGAGCGATTCTGTTGGTTGGGCGTTGAGGGTGATATTGGTCGACCAGCCATAACCCCGACTGGTGTTTTCCAGCACAAATGCCTTGGTACCGGTACGATAACCATCGGGATAAATCGGGCGATTGTCCACGCCGTTGAAACGGGCAAAACCACCTACCGATGGAGTGCTCCAGTCGGAAATAGAAACACCGTTGATGGTTTTGTTAAAGATTCCTTCTACCGTTACCGACGATGGGAAAGAGGTTGGTAATGCATAGTCAACGGCAAGCGATGTTTTCCATACTTGTGGCATTTTAAAATCCGGATCTACGGCTGCAATCGCCGAAGGAACCGTCCCGTCTTCAGGTGATATGGTTGTAGGATAACCCAATGAAGCCAATTTATTATAAAGGGCAGAGATGGTCGCTTTTCCGTTGTCATCCGTGACAAGGCCGCCGGCAAACTGCGTCATATCAACAAATCTGTTTCCATCAGCGTCCGTAGTGTACGAACCACTATAGCCCTCGTACCCTTTAACAATTTTCTGTGTCTTCCCATCATAAACTTTGGTCTTGCCATTTATTTGTGCCTGATACTGCACCATCCCGCCGTTGGTAGGCATATTGGTAAAAAACACAAGAGGCAGGTTTCCGGAGAAGAGACCGGTACCTCCACGCACTTTCAGGCTCTTGTCTCCATAGGTATCCCATACAAAACCAACACGAGGAGAGAGAATAACACTTGCAGAAGGCCATTTACCGGTGTCGATATGACGGCCGGAATAATCAATATCGTAGATCGCTTTGTTCGTCATCAGGTCACTGTTGTTGAAGAACAACCCATCTATACGGAGTCCATATGAAAGTTTGAGTATTTCACTAACACTCCAATCATCCTGTGCGTATGCACCGATTTTGTTCGTTCTCACGCGAGCGGCAGGATTGCTTTTGCCATCGTAACCATAGGTAAGGTTTACAATTTCAGGTACTCCTCCGTTTAAAAAGTCGTCAAGACTAGTGTAGCGATAATATCCGGTGCCGTTACGCATATAAGCATTATCCGCCATCTTATATTCGTATGCTATACCTCCCACGATTTTGTGATTCCCCATAAAGTGGGTCAACTCATCCTTGATGTTCAACACGTTGTTGTGAACACCGTTGTTCCAGGTGAAAAGTTCATATCCCAGAGACATATAGGCTTGATCGTTATTTTCCGCATCTTTTTTTAAAATATCAATGAAAGGGAACTCTGTTGAATTCGTTCCACGAAGATCGTCAAGCTTTGAGAAAGTAGCCAGAAATTGGTTAGAAAGGTTGTCAGACAAGCGGCTGTTCAAATCGAAAGAGAATGAATGAACCAGGTTGTCCATTGAATACATAGAGTTGGCAAAAGCCATGGAGGCTTTAGACATTCTGGCCTCCGACACACGGGTACCCCCGTCCATGGAGGTTGCATTGGGTGATATCCATGAAAGGTTTTTGGTGTAGTTATAACGCAGAGCCAGGCGATGCTGGTTGTTGATGTTCCAATCCAAACGAGCAAGAAGTTTGCTATTGCTTTCATCCGCTGGAAAACTAGTGTAAGATCCCGTTTCGTATCCATATTCACTTCGCACGAAATCTGAAACTCTCTTCAGATCACTTTCGGTTGTGCGGGAGATATAATTGTCCGGATCTGCCACACCATTTATTGAAGCTCTCCAACGATTGGCAATTGTTGGTATTTTAGCCATTTCTCCGTTTACGAAGAAAAACAATTTATTTTTAATAATGGGACCACCAATAGTGAAACCGTAGGTGGTATTACGGTCTTTCTCACGGGCACCCTGAATCTGCTGGCCTTTCACCGCATCACCCCTCAGGTTCTCATTCCTATGATATACGTATGCGGTGGCTTTGAAAGTATTTGTGCCCGATTTAGTAATGGCGTTCACGCCGCCCCCGATAAAGTTGGTCTGACGAACATCGTATGGAGCGATAACAACCTGCAATTCTTCAATCGCTTCAAGAGAGATAGGATTGCCTCCACCAGGGAGCCTGTCACTCAAACCAAAGTTATTGTTGAAATTAGCTCCATCCACAGTAAAGTTAGCCGTACGGCCATCGGTGCCGGCAAAGCTCATGCCATTGCCTCCATAAGGTGAAAGACGGGTAACGTCCATAATACTGCGGCTTACAGTAGGCAAATTAGCGATCTGGTCATTGGTAATATTGGTCACTGCCCCAGTTTTCTCTGTGGAAAATTTGGTGCGAAGTGCAGTAACCACAATCTCATCCAACGAAGTGGCTTCTTCAGAGAGCACCACATTCAATACATAGTTCTCACCTAAACTCAACGTTATGTTGTTGGTTGTGCTTGTACCATATCCGATGTAAGAAATTTCTACGGTATACGGTCCGCCTACTCGCATACCGTTTAGGTTGAAGCGGCCCTCCAAGTTGGTTACAGTACCATAAGTTGTTCCTGAAGATTGGTGTGTAGCAATCACCGTTGCACCGATAACGGCCCCCTCAGCATCGGTAACCCGTCCGCTCATACTGGAATTGGTTACCTGAGCTTGCATCACAGCAGCAAGCATCACAAAAAGAGCTACTGTCAAAAATCTCAATCTTTTCACCATAGATTATTAGTTTAAATTAGACATTAAATGAAATATTATATTAAAAATTGTGTATAGAAAAAGCTTGTTTGCATTATGCCGTTGAAAGAAAGCAAATTCATTTGCTATATGTACATGCAAAAAAATGGTCCAATTTTATTCAGAACAAATGTAGCATAAATTAATCTAATTTATGTTACATTTCTGTTACATTTCGTCTATAATCAATACAAACGATTAAACTGGCAATTACTACCTTAAATCACTATTTTATTAAAAAAGCGCAAAAAATAACAAAACGAAAGTAAATAAGAAATATATTTCATATTTAACAAAAGAAAAAGCGTGTAACTTTCAATTTTTCATTTCAAGTCACACGCTTCATTTGTTATCTAATCTGTAATCAGATTACATCATACCGCCCATTCCTCCTCCACCCATAGGCATTTGCGGTGCAGGATTTTCTTCCTTCTTATCGGTAATTACACATTCGGTTGTGAGGAACATACCTGCAATAGAGGCAGCATTTTCCAATGCAACACGGGCCACTTTAGCCGGGTCAATCACACCTGTCTCGTAAAGATTCTCGTACTTGTCGCTACGAGCGTTATAACCATAATCGCCTTTACCGTCACGAACTTTTTGTACCACTACAGCACCTTCTTTTCCAGCGTTGGCAACAATTTGACGAAGTGGTTCCTCAACTGCGCGTTTCACAATTTCAATACCTGTAGTCTCATCTTCGTTTTCGCCCTTAAGGCCATCAATTGCGTCAATTGCACGAATATAAGCCACACCACCTCCGGGAACGGTTCCCTCTTCTACCGCAGCACGGGTTGCAGACAATGCATCCTCAACACGGTCTTTCTTCTCTTTCATCTCCACTTCTGAAGGTGCACCAACGTATAATACTGCCACACCGCCGGCCAGCTTGGCAAGACGTTCCTGCAGTTTTTCGCGATCGTAATCAGATGTAGTCTTATCGATCTGGGTACGGATCTGTCCTATACGGCTCTCGATAGCCTCTTTGTCACCTTCGCCGTTAACTATAGTAGTTGTGTCTTTATCTATAGTTACCTTTTCGGCGCTTCCCAGCATGTCGAGTGTAGCATTCTCAAGAGTAAGCCCCTTTTCTTCCGACACCACTACTCCACCGGTAAGGATTGCAATATCTTCAAGCATCTCTTTTCTGCGGTCTCCAAAGCCTGGCGCTTTAACTGCAGCAATCTTTAACGATCCGCGGAGACGGTTTACCACAAGCGTCGTAAGCGCTTCGGAGTCAATATCTTCTGCTATGATAAGCAAAGGTTTTCCAGTCTGTATACCCTTCTCAAGTATGGGAAGAAGATCTTTGATAGCGGAGATTTTTTTATCATGTATAAGGATGAGAGGATTTTCAAAATCCACTTCCATAGCTTCAGTATCTGTCACAAAATATGGAGAGATGTATCCGCGATCGAACTGCATTCCTTCCACAACGTCAACATATGTATCGGTTCCTTTGGACTCTTCAACGGTAATCACGCCCTCTTTGCTTACTTTTTGCATGGCTTCGGCAATAAGTTTACCGATTGTTTCATCGCCATTAGCTGAAATTTTGGCAACGTTTTCAATTTTTTTCAGGTCATCTCCTACCTCGATGGCTTGATTTTTCAGGCTTTCAACTATTGTTGATACCGCTTTGTCGATACCGCGTTTCAGATCCATCGGGTTGGCACCGGCAGTAACGTTTTTCAGCCCAACACCTATGATTGATTGTGCCAAAACTGTAGCTGTTGTTGTTCCGTCACCGGCATCGTCATTGGTCTTTGAAGCCACTTCCTTTACCAGTTGCGCTCCCATATTCCTGAATGGGTCGTCTAATTCTATCTCTTTTGCTACCGTAACACCGTCTTTGGTTATTTGGGGGGCACCATATTTTTTGTCAATAATTACATTACGTCCTTTTGGCCCTAATGTTACTTTAACGGCATCTGCCAATTCATCCACGCCCTTTTTCAAAAGGTCACGGGCATCCATGTTAAATTTGATTTCTTTTGCCATTTCTATTTTGTTTAATTGATTGTTTTTTGTGTATCTAATACTTTACGAAAGAATTGCTAAAATGTCAGACTGACGCATGATCAGATGTTGCACTCCATTGATCTCAATTTCAGTCCCTGCATATTTACCATAAAGTACTTTATCACCTTCTTTTACTACCATCTCTTCATCTTTTGTACCTTTACCTACGGCAATTACTTCACCTTTCAGTGGTTTTTCTTTTGCTGTATCGGGGATTATAATTCCGCTAACTGTTTTTTCTTCTGCAGCTGCCGGTTTTACCAGCACTCTGTCTGCCAATGGTTTAATGTTCATACTACTAAAATTGATGTTAATAAAATTATTGTTGTTATCTAATTGCTATTATCTAATTGACAAAACTTCGACTATTACAAAACTTCGACTATTACAAAACTTCGACTATTACAAAACTTCGACTTAATACGAATTCTGTCATAACTGCGACAAAATCCGAAACTGAACAAAATCCTACATTCGACATAATCTGAAAATTGACATAATCTGAAACTTGACATAATCTAAACAGCGAATTCTGTGCCAAATTTGTTTTTATAATATTTTATACGATCATTTAGTTTTATTCTTATAGCTGTATATAACCTTTGATATTTAAACCTGCAATTAATTATGTGTATCAACTGAAATATTATATGTTTCATATTCAATTATTTAAAATATTATTTTTGTATGCGGATATAATGGTACTATTCCTTTAAGCAATGAATATTATCCATAAAATAATGGCTTCTGACATATCGGAGAATATCTTTATCGTCGCACTTTTGCATTAATTATTTCATTGATTAAGAGTGATTTTAGCTGAAACTAATCTTTGATTCATAATGGTTTCATTAAACCTGCAAAAAAACCTGCAAATAGACTGACAAAATTTCAGTCTACATAAATATCATCAAGTGTCATTCACTTTAAAATATTGCAGAGTAAACATAAAACTAGCTTAAAATGTTTAATATAAGAAGATAATAAAGTCAATAAAAAACATATAACATCTAAAACATTGAAATGAAGAGCTCATCACAAATTAAAAAAGGCAACCGGAGAATGTATTTAATTGCATTATTGATTGTTACTTTAGGTTTGGCACTCTATTTTATATTGAAACCGGTCGATAACAAAAATGTAATATTTCAACAAACCGAGGCATTAGATATCCCTTTTACCAAACAAGGGGAACTGCTTTTTATAAGCCAGTCAACTTCTGACACCCTTGCTATAATTGATATAGAGTTGGCCGATGATGAACAAAAACGTGCCCGTGGACTTATGTATCGCAATTCAATGCCTGAAGATGCAGGTATGCTTTTCATTCACGACAGTGAGCAGATTCAGGGTTTCTGGATGAAAAACACCTATATTCCTCTTGATATCATTTTCGTTGATAGCAACAAAAATATCATAACCATCCACCCCAACACCACACCTTTAAAAGAGTGGAATTACGCTTCAGTCGCACCTGCGCTCTATGTGGTAGAGGTGAACGCCGGTTTTTGCAATCGCAACAATATACTTACAGGTGACAGAATAGAATTTGAAATTTTAAAATAGTATCACCGCAGATCACAAAGAGAGTTTATTTACCGCTGCGGTTCTTCACATGTTTCTCCAGCCACTGATCCTGCTCCCAAAGCAGGTGAAGTACGTTTTCCCTGGCAACGTAACCGTGGCTTTCGAGTGGTAAAATCACCAACCGTACAGGAGCACCAAAACTCTTTAATGCCTGAAAATAGCGTTCACTTTGCATTGTATGCGTCCCTGAGTTATTATCTGCCTCTCCGTGAATAAGCAACATTGGTGTCTTCATCTTATCGGCATGCATAAAGGGCGACATTGCATCATACACATCGGTCGCTTCCCAGTAGTTACGTTCTTCACTCTGAAAGCCGAAAGGTGTAAGCGAACGGTTATATGCCCCGCTCCTTGCAATACCTGCGGCAAACAGATCGGAATGGGTGAGCAGGTTAGCGGTCATAAAAGCGCCGTAAGAATGTCCGCCTACAGCCACACGTTTACGGTCAATATACCCCAGTGCATCCACCGCATCAATTGCCGCTTTGGCGTTTGCTACCAACTGCTCTGTAAATGTATCATTAGGCTGCTCGCCACCCTCTCCCACAATGGGAAATGAGGCATCATCAAGTATGGCATAACCGCGAGTAACCCAATAGATTGGATTTCCATATGAAAGGTAGGTGAAACTGTTGGGATTGGCGTTGCTCTGTCCCGCACTGTTCTTATCCTTATATTCTGCAGGATAAGCCCACATTATCATCGGAAGCTTCTCCTTTTTTTCCATATCATAACCTTCGGGAAGGTACAACGTTCCCGATAGCTTAACCCCATCTTCCCTCTCATAACTTATCACCTCTTTGTGTACACCTTCAATACTTTTAAAAGGATTCCCGAATGATGTAAGAGGAATATTGGCAATCCTCTTTCTAAGGTTACGTATGTAATAGTTGGGAAACTCGGTGGGTGATTCTATACGGGTGATAAGTGTACCCGCCTTGCTGTCTATAAAAGAAATCAGCTCTTCTGCCTGATTTGTGCCGGCCCATTGATATATACGTTTCTTTTTTAGTGTCTTCAGATCGAGTGCGTCAATAAAAGGGAACTGCCCTTCTGCCGTATATCCGTCACCGAAAAGATAAACAGTGGAACTATCGTCAATACGCATCACATACCTTCCATATTCGTTTTTTTCTGTTTGAATGATTCCGGGATCATTATACAAATCCTGATAATTTCTGTCAGACAAAATTTTCGGTGACAAATTACTCTCGGAAGGATTAATAAGATATGCTTTATTATTCCTTGTATTCCACCATCTGTCATAAACAACTGCAAAGTTATCATTACCCCATGTGATCCCGGAAAAGCGGTTAATGGTTTTAATCAGGGAGCAGGGTTCACCCGTAAAGGGTGCATTTAGCTGAAACAGTTCATCGCGGTACTCTGCCTCAACAGTCGGATCACCTTTATCCAAAGCCTCTGTCCAGGCTAGTGTTGCCGGTTTGTCAGCACGCCACCTGATATTTCGTTTCCCTTCGAAGGTTGCCATAAAGCCAACAGGAAGTTTATCGAGCAACGGCTGTCTGCTGAAATTCATAATAAATTTGCCATCGGAAGTATAAATATCAGTAGTATTTGGGAAACTGTAAAAAGGCACAGCGTAAGAGAAAGGTTTCGATATTGTGGTTAATATCATATATTTACCATCGGGAGAGTATGTTTCATCAATATACATTCCGGCCTCTTTCCATAATGTTTTTACTCCGTTTAAATTAACAGTGTATAACTCTGAGGTCATCAATATTTCGAAGTTGGCTTCATCAACGGGGTTCTTCAGAAGATCCTGGTAAGTGCGGTTTTGTGATACCTGCCCGTCGCTAACCGACACAACCGGCCCTTCTGGAAGGGTAACTTTCTGATCCTTAAGCTCTGTCCGATTCTCAGGTAGCATGAATGCCAATAAACCGTTGCCATTTGGAATCCACCTGTATGGGAATCCAACATTGGCATTTAATAAGGCATCAGTCAACTTTCGTGCTTGAAGTGTTTTCAAATCGGCAATCCATAGCTCTACGCCGCTGTTTGATGTATGGGTAAAAGCTATTTTTGACTCATCTGGTGAAAAAGAGACATAAGCAATACGTGGTTCTTCAGGCAGTCCAGTAATTTGCTGAATCTTGTCATCCATTATTTTTTTGTAACAGATATTGTTGTAATATGTAATGTTACTTGATATGTTGGTTTCAGGATTGATACGTAATCCTGCAAGACGCAACTCAGGCTGACTAAGATCATTAAGCGTCTTAAATGTGTTACGGTAATAGAACAACATTTGTTCACCTTTACTATCAATATCTACAATTGGGGCTCTCTCGATATCCACCAGCTTTAGCATCTCTACGGGAGGAGTTTGATAGGTAAGTTTTTCCTGTGCCTGCAACAAGGTTGAAATCATTAACAAAAGGATTGAGGTTTGATAAATTTTGATTATTTTCATATTATTCAATTAAATCGGAAGTTTCAGAGCAATGCCAAAGTGCAAATGAGCAAGGCTATACTTTTTTTTGAGTCAGCATAATCAAGGTCAAGCATGTCTTCGTATAATTTAACTAAACAAAAAAGTTCACTTTTTATGGAAAACAGATGCCGATGCTTGTGCTGTAGGCATAACAACCATATCGTTAATATTCACGTGCGGAGGCCGGGATACCACGAACCATATACAATCGGCTATATCGGCAGCTACAAGATTTTCATATCCTTCATATACCTTATCTGCCAGAGATTTATCACCGTGAAACCGTATGATTGAGAACTCGGTCTCAACCGCTCCGGGACAAATTTGTGTCACTTTGACACAATAAGGCAGCATATCAATTCGCATCCCCTTTGTGAGAGCGTCAACTGCGTGCTTGGTTGCACAATAGACATTACCGTTATGATATACCTCTTTACCTGCAATAGATCCTATATTGATTATGTGGCCGGTCTTCCTATCCACCATTCCCGGCGCAACTGTTCGGGTTACATAAAGCAATCCCTTCACGTTGGTATCGATCATTCGGTTCCAATCATTAATATCTCCATCCTGCAGAGCAGAGAGGCCGGCAGCAAGCCCGGCATTATTCACCAGAATATCTATCTTCCTCCACTCTTCGGGCAGATTTCCGAGGGACTCTTTTACAGCGGCTTCATCCCGCACATCAAAACATCTGATAAGAACACGAACATTTAACTGCTCAAGTTTGTTTTTTAACTGAATAAGCCTGTCGTTGCGACGGCCTGTAATGATAACATTAACTCCGTTTTCTGCAAACTTGATAGCAGTAGCTTCTCCTATACCGGAGGTTGCACCTGTAATTAAAGCTGTTTTATACATTATAATAAATATGGTAGTTATATTTCATAATAATTAAATTTCATTCAAATAAATGAAGAAACACGGTTTTATCTGAAAAAAAGCGTAATTTTACGATGTGGAATTAAATAAACATCCAATATACAATATACAACATACAACTATGGAAGAAAGTTTTGTAACTGTTAAAATATTCACATTCCCTGCTGATGTGACCATCGTACAGACATTTATGGAGATGAGGGGAATTGAGACATATATGAAGAATCTGGTTTCCAGCAGGTTGGCTTATTCATTTGGGAATATTGAGATGCAGGTAAAAATGTCAGATTATGAAAAAGCCAAAGAGGCTCTTATAGAAGGAGGTTTTTCGAAACCTGAAGACTTCCTGTAACCTTTTGAAAACAGTATATTTCCCAAAATGCTCACATGATAGAAGAACGGTTTGAGATAGATAAACAGAGAGAGAGAAAAAAATCACAGTATAAGTATATTCTGATTGGTTTTTTAATCCTGTTGGGACTGATCATCTTCAAATACACACGCCCTTACATGAGTGGTTTTTTGGGAGCTGCAGCTCTGTATGTGATGGTTAACGGGCAACAGAGATATCTCACGCAAAAGCTCAAATTCAAAAAGTCGTTAAGTGCGTTTCTTATTGTTATGGAGGTGCTTATCCTTTTTCTAATACCCCTTACCGGGATGGCTTTTTTGGTAATCGACACCTTTTCGGGTATATCGATTGATCCGGAAGCTATTATGCAACAGATAAACGATTTTATTAATTCGGTTGAGGAGAAAATAGGATTCGAACTTTTCACACCTGAAAATCTGGCCGCCCTGCCAAAGGCAGGTAGCAATCTTTTGCAAATACTTGGAAGCAGCATTTATTTATTTGTCATCAACGTTGTTGTTATTCTTTTCGTTTTATATTACATGCTTTTCAACAATGATGAGTTCGAAACAGCAATCAGGGAAATACTGCCATTCAAGGAAGAGAATAAGCAGATTTTAGGTGAAGAGACGCTGCTTATTATTCAGGCTAATGCCATTGGAATTCCACTTATGGCAATTATTCAAGGTGTTTTTGCCTATTTGGGATATCTCTTTTTTGGAGTAGAAAATGCTCTGTTGTATGCCATCCTTACTGCTTTTTCAACCATCCTCCCTCTTGTGGGTACAATGATAGTGTGGGTCCCACTGGGTATAAGCCTGTTGCTGAATGCCGATTATGTGAACGGTGTGGCTTTGCTAATATACGGTTTTTTTATAATAGGCGGAGTAGACAACGTAGCTCGCTTTCTGCTGCAAAAGAAGCTGGCCGATATACATCCGTTAATCACAGTGTTCGGTGTGCTTATAGGTATTCCTTTATTCGGATTCTGGGGTGTAATATTCGGACCGCTTTTACTATCTCTCTTCATCCTCTTTTTCAACATGTTCCGTCATGAATACGTACCCGGATCAAAAGCCGAACCACGCGTTACAACGCGCTATAAATCAAGTAATGCAAATTTTCCGGCTTACGACTCCATCAAAATCAAAAAGAAAAAGAAAAAGAAAAAGGATGGCAAGGATAATAAAGATAATAAGGATGATAAGAATGAAAATAAAAATAATACAGAATAAATATAATCATATATTCACAATACTCATCCTCTCTTTTTTTTCACTGCCATGGGGATGCCATCCACGGCAGGACCGCGACAAGAGTGCGGAGGAGCTGATCCCCAACTCATCTGTTGCTATTAATTATGCTGAGGGTTTCAGGATTGAACACTTCAATGAATTTACTAAAGTGACAATCAATAACCCCTGGACAAAAGATAATAAACCTTATGCAGTATATTATCTTTATAAGGAGGATTCGACTGGCATGGATGCTGGTGATGAAGGAATTAAACTGAAAATACCGATAAGCTCACTTGTTATGAACTCATTCTCATACTTCGAGTTTCTCTATCTTCTCAATGAACAACACTCTATTAAAGGTGTGACTGACGGTTTCAGGATATATAATTCTGCCATTTTGCAGAAAATTGAGTCGGGAGAGATTATAGATCTGGGTGATCCTTTTAAACCGAACATTGAGAAAACAATGGCTTTGAGGCCCCAGGCCGTCATCAATTCAGCTTATGCACAGGTAGACAGATACAGTGAACAACTTATCAGGGCGGGATTTCCAGTCATCAGCTCACTTGAGTGGATGGAAAAGTCGCCGCTTGCCCGCGCGGAGTGGATCAAGCTGATAGCTGCTTTTTTCGATAAAGAGGTTTTGGGTGATAGCATTTTCAACGATATGGAAAAACGTTATCTTGCCATTAAGGAGAAAGTAAAGAGTGTGTCGAAACAATATACAGTATTGCCTGGCGACAACTTTCAGGGAACTTGGTATATTCCCGGGGGGCAAAGTTTCAATGCATCTCTTTTCCGTGATGCGCAACTAGATTACCGCTATAAAAACAACTCCGCGACGGGAAGCATCGGACTAGACATTGAGTCGATATTGACTCAGTTCGGGAATGCTGAATTCTGGTTCGGATGCGATGCCGGGACCTACGGGGAACTGGTAGAAAAAGATGCCAAATATCTGTTATTGGAATCGGTAAAAAAAAGACATGTGTATAACAACCGTAACCGGGTAACACCTTCCGGAGGAAACGATTATTTTGAGAGCGCTGTTGCTAACCCCGACCTGGTTCTCTCCGATCTGATTAAGGCTGCATACCCGGAGCAACTGTTAGGGTATAGATTCACATACATTAAACCTTTGGAGGAAATACCGGCACGTGAAAAATAGATCTGTCATATTTCTATTGCTGGGTATCCTGCTTATCGCTGCTTTTGTTGCCGATATTTTTACCGGCAATGCATCCATCACGGTCAAAGAGGCATGGTATGCACTTTTTAGTTCTTCGGGTGATAACATCATTGATGAAATCATCCGCAATTATCGTCTACCGAAAGCTATCACTGCCATAATTGCAGGTTCATCACTCTCCCTTGCTGGCTTACTGATGCAAACACTCTTTCGAAACCCGCTTGCAGGCCCCGATGTGCTAGGAGTAAGCGCAGGTGCAGGGCTGGGTGTTGCCATACTTACAATGTTCAGCGGTACAGCTGTGTATCCATTCATCGCAGCGATGGGCAGTATGGCACAAATAATAGCTGCCATTTCAGGTGCTGCTACGGTTCTGGTGCTTATACTTGTTGTATCTGCACGAATAAAGGACTCAATAACCATACTCGTTTTAGGTATGATTTTCGGATACGTTGCCAGCGCCATAGTAACAATATTGCAGAGTTTCGCCGACCCAGATTCTCTAAAACTATTTGTGACCTGGACATTTGGCAGCATTGGAGGGGTTACATGGGAAAAAATCCCTTTAATGCTTATGCTGTCTCTACCAGGCATCGCTGTAGCTTTTTTCCTTCAGAAGGCTTTGAACAGCATGCTGTTAGGCGAGAACTACTCTGCCAGCAGCGGATTGGATGTAAGGAAAACACGAATTATTATTATCTCCCTTTCTGCAATTATTACCGGATCTGTAACGGCATTCACAGGCCCGATCGCTTTTGTAGGTGTTGTAATACCTCATTTTGCACGCGCTTTTTTTGGTACAGTAAATCATAGGACTATACTTCCCGCAACCATTCTCCTGGGGAGCATCCTGATGCTGATGTGCGACATAGTTTCACAAATTCCAATTGCAAACAGGACATTGCCTGTAAACGCTGTCACTGCTATTTTTGGAGCGCCCATGATTGTTTGGATAGTATTGAAAAGAAAAAGATTGTAATGCCATCTGATTTTTTCACATATAGCCATTAGCCAACATTAAAAAATTATCGCTCATAAAATCAGCAGTCCGGTAAAATAGTATCGAAATGCCATGCAATCCATTAATTACAAACAAAATAGACCTATCCAAAACCCAGTGGCTCTTTTTCGCTGATTGTCAGGCATTTAAAGAATAATTACCAAAATATTGATTAAATGAGTCGGTTCCAAAACCCAGAACATCTGAAATTATTATTAACACACTTGATATCTTGATCTTTCATAATCAGGGTGCAACTAATGAGACTTTTAGTAGGCGACAGATAAATATAATCACCATTTCATTAAACAAAAAAGGTTGAGAAGTGTATAATTAGTGTGTGATCGAATTGAACCACATTGGCACTGTTTTTGCATTAATAGTTACAACTGCAGTCAATAAGTATAAATTTTATTGAAGAAAAGCATTTCATCATGAATTATTGAAAATAAAAATTTATATTTGTAGATTAAACACAGCTAAAGAAAGGAACATTTGCGTTAAACAAAACGAACAAAAAACAACTGATGACAAACCAAAATCCAATAAACAATCTTGTTTTTATTTTGGTAAGTTAAAAGGAAGAAGATAAAATCAAGTTTACTTTAATGTTCAGTAGAATGCAAATGTCTAAACTTAATAGAAATAAATAATGGACAACAACTTTTCTCAACGAGTCCGAAACATCATGGCTTACAGCCGTGAAGAAGCAGGCCGGCTCCAAAACAACTATATTGGGCCTGAACATCTCATGCTTGGCATCCTGCGTGATGGCGAGGGGATGGCTATTCAGGTACTTCAGGATTTCGACATCGACCTGCACGTATTGAAGGATTATATTGATTCACACATCCGTTCCATCCAGGAGCCTTATGAGGGATCAAATGAGTTGGTAATTAACAAGAATACCGAAAAAGCATTGAAAATAAGCATTTTGGAAGCACGTCTTACAAAAAGCGATGTAACTGATTCCGAACATATCCTGCTTGCTCTTCTCAAAGAAAAGAGTACGCTGATTTATGATATCCTAACGCAATTTCAACTGGATTACTCAAGTGCATTCCTTTACATAAAAAGTATTCTTGAAAACAGGACTGAGGAGGCTGATGATTTAAACCTGCCATCTGCAGGTGCAAACTTTACTGATGACGATGATGATGATATGAGCGACAAGTCGTCATTCAACCCGGGTGGTTCACACAGTTCTTCCTCGCAGTCGAAGGGCGCGGTATCAGACACCCCCGTGCTGGATAATTTCGGAACCGACATTACGAGGGCAGCACTTGAAAATCGCCTTGATCCAGTTGTGGGCCGCGAAAAAGAGATTGAACGAATTGCACAGATACTAAGTCGTCGTAAGAAGAATAACCCGGTGCTTATCGGTGATCCGGGAGTAGGGAAATCGGCCATTGTAGATGGACTGGCACTCCGTATTACACAGAAAAAAGTTTCACGGGCTCTGTTCGACAAGAGGGTGATAGCACTCGATATGGCATCCATAGTTGCAGGCACCAAGTACCGCGGACAGTTTGAAGAACGTATCAAAGCTATTTTGAACGAACTGTCCAAAAACCCGAATATTATACTCTTTATTGATGAGGTTCATACTATTGTTGGTGCCGGAGGCGCTGCAGGATCGTTAGATGCCGCCAATATGCTTAAGCCTGCACTGGCAAGGGGTGAGATTCAGTGTATAGGTGCTACCACTTTGGATGAATATAGAAAAAACATAGAGAAAGACGGGGCATTGGAACGGCGTTTCCAGAAAGTGATAGTGGATCCTACCACACCGGAGGAAACACTGTTGATACTTCGTAACATCAAAGAGCGTTACGAAGATCACCACAATGTGCGTTATACCGATGAAGCATTACAGGCATGTGTAAAACTCACAGACCGTTATGTTTCTGACCGCACATTCCCCGACAAGGCCATAGACGCACTGGATGAGGCTGGAGCAAGGGTACATATCTCCAACATCGTGATTCCGGAAACTATTGAGCATCTGGAGGAAGAGTTGAAAGAGGTGGAACAACATAAAACAGATGCCGTAAAAGCACAAAAGTATGAGCTGGCGGCAAGCTACCGTGACAAGCAGCGCCAGTTACTTCTTGCGCTTGAAGCGGAAGAAGAGCGCTGGCAGAAAGAAATAAAAGAGAAACCGGAGATCGTGAACGAAGATAAAATTGCCGAAGTTGTAGCAATGATCTCGGGAGTACCGGTTCAGCGTATAGCAAAGGCTGAAGGACAGCGGCTGCTGGAGATGCGTGATGAACTTAAAAGTAAGGTGATTGGGCAGGATGAGGCGGTGGACAAAATTGTGAAAGCTATACAGCGAAACCGTGTGGGACTGAAAGATCCGAACAAGCCTATCGGCACGTTTATGTTCCTCGGCCCAACAGGTGTGGGAAAAACACACCTTGCCAAGAAACTGGCTGAGTTCCTGTTCGACTCTCCCGAGAATCTTATCCGAATAGATATGAGCGAATATATGGAAAAATTCAACGTGTCGCGACTTGTGGGAGCACCTCCCGGATACGTTGGTTACGAAGAGGGTGGACAACTTACAGAGAAAGTGCGCCGCCGCCCCTACTCCGTAGTACTGTTAGATGAGATCGAAAAAGCCCATCCCGACGTGTTTAATATACTTCTGCAGATCCTGGATGAAGGTCATGTAACCGACAGCCTTGGCAGGAAAATTGATTTCAAAAATTCAATCCTTATAATGACATCAAACATAGGTACACGACAACTAAAGGATTTTGGACGAGGTATCGGTTTCAAGACTGACGATGATGTGAGTGATACAGAATATTCACGCAACATCATAATGAAGGCTCTGAATAAAGCTTTCGCTCCGGAATTTCTGAACAGGGTAGACGACATTGTAATGTTCGATCAGCTGAGCAAGGATTCAATATACAAGATCATAGACCTAGAACTAAAGGGACTATACAAGCGAATTGGCGACCTTGGTTTCAAGGTAACTCTTACCGAACCGGCAAAAGAGTTTATTGCCAACAAGGGTTACGATGTGCAGTTCGGTGCCCGCCCGCTTAAACGAGCCATCCAGAAATATATTGAGGATGAAATGGCGGAACTGATTATCCGTACTGGCATGAAAGAGGGCGACACGGTTATGGTGGACTTCGACAGCGAAAAGCAGCTGATTGTTATGAAAGTGAATGAGAAAGCTGATGAAAAAAAATAGTAAAATGAAGGTTGAAGTATGGACCGATATTATGTGTCCGTACTGTTATATAGGAAAAATACATTATGAAAAAGCGCTTCAGCAGTTCGAGCATGCCGGTGAGGTGGAGCTCGAATGGAAAGCTTATCAGCTTAACCCTGACCTGCCCGATAAAGGTAACGGATATCCCCTAAGTGAGTATTTCGCCAAAAATGCCGGGTACACTGAAGAGAAAATAAACAGTATGTTTGAGGGAGTTAACATGCTTGCCGGGCAAGCGGGTGTCGTTTCCAATCTTCCTAACGCAATTGCAGCTAATACACGCGATGCACACCGGCTGATTAAATTGGCAGCAAAGATAGGGATGGACACAGCGGTATTGGCAAAACTGACGAAAGCCTATTTCGAGGAAGCTAAAGATTATAGCGACTGGGATTTACTGACATCCATTGGAACAGATTCAGGGTTGAAAGAAGATGAAATCATACGGATGCTTAAGAGCGACGACTATCTATATGAGATAAAACAGGATATGCAGGAGGCTGCCAACCTTGGATTCGACACTGTTCCAACATTTCTGATGGACAGAAGGCAAGCCATTGTTGGTTCCGAACCGGTAGATCTGTTCGTGAAGGTGCTGAACAAGGCGTATGGTAACTGGAAAAAACGTACAGAAGAAGAAAATATCGTGGAGATCAGCAAAGGAAAATCCTGTTCATCCGACGGTATTTGCGAAATTTAAAAATATTGAACTCTTTCAGCAGCAGAAACATCTATTTAGGATTATTAATACGAAAGAATCTTTTATTTTATCTAAACTCTAACAGGAGGTTTTTATTGATATACTTTAGAAATAGTTGCTGATAAAATTAATTCAGATGGAATTTGTAAGGATCAGCACCACCGATTCATGGCGCTGGAAAATGGTATGGGATCTATATGAAAATAGTTTTCCTCTGGCAGAACGAAGAAAGAAAGAGGATCATCTACGTGCCTGTGAGGATGATCGATTCTTTCCCCTATCGGCATGGGAAGGTCACGAACTGATAGGATTTATGTTCTTCTGGGAATGGGATTCCTACCGCTACCTCGAGTATCTGGCAGTCAATCCAGAACTCCGTGGGCATGGATTCGGCTCGCAAATGATCAGATATTTACGCGATACACAACACACAATCATTCTTGAGATAGATCCGCTAGTAAACGAGTTATCGGTGCGACGGCTGCAGTTCTATGAACGTGCCGGTTATACACTAACTCCCTATCGTTTTGTACACCTGCCTTACCGGATTGAAGCACAGGCGCAGGAATTACTTATCCTGAGTTATCCTAAGATGATAACAAAGGAGCAGCATAACGATTTTCTTCGGTTTGTAAATGAAGAGGTTATCCGTTATTGTGAAGGCTTCCCTTTTAAGGCTGAAATTGATTGAATTGGAACAGGGTGAAAGCTATGGGTTAAGAACAGAGTGTATCAACCTTAACGTTTGATTTACAAACAACTTTTCGCGTTTAGACCCAGGGCGGATGGGATAAACTATTACTGTAACCGTCTCTTCATCTTCCATTTTCAGATACCCACCAAGTCCCCAGGATGTCATTCTTGAATCAGTTCTGAATTTAAGTATGTGGCCTTTCCTATCAGAAAAAGATATAATCAATTGACGGTCTATACGCTGCATCACCTCATCGAATGGATGTTTTGTACGTCCCTTGAATTTAAACACAGCCTTCTTCTGTCCTGAAAACGATGGAGGATCAAGTTTTTCTGATTCCATATAATCCAATCGTTTTGAGAAATAGGCTGTAATTACCGCTGGAGGAATTACCCCCACAATTAAAAAAACCAACATGCCTTTCCAAAGCACCATATGCATACCCCACAATAGATATACCACGACATGAATTCCGATAAAAAAAATCAGAAAAATAGATACCCAATAGAGGAATAGTCTAATTGTAAATCTCATACGATATTTTAATTTTCCTTTATGGTGTATGGCAACTTTGATATTTTAAATAATCATTACCTATTAGTGTTTAACAATTATTTCAAACATGACGATTTCATACACTTAAAACTATTTATTTTTTTCTTATTCAAATCTTTATTTAGCTTGTGGCATTGCAAACTCTTTAACAATATTCGCTGAAGTAATTTCAGAAATATATTGTTCACCCTACCCTACATCGTCTTCGGCTCATCGGGTGTACTAATTGAGTATTTCTTACTATGCTCTGCTCCTCGCCTCTTGGCAACATTGAAAACAGTAGATTTGTTATATTACAAGAAAGTGTTGATGCCTCCCCTTCCCTAAACCTCGCAAATCCTATGTACGTTAATGTAAATTTAAAGTTGTTCCACAGTACTCCCTTCAAGCTTTAGTTTTACAAAAATAGCAATTAAGTAGATAGAAAAAATATTTTAACACTAGTTTTTTAAGTTTGAAAAGAGTAATTGAACAATTCACATATTGAGAATGATTGACAAATTCCAACACATGAACATTTCAGTTTGTGTTAATCATTGTGTTATATTATGAATTATGAAACATATTGTGTTAATATTAATCATATTGCGTAAATTATATTTATATTTGCTACGTAATTTTGGTTAAATGAGCTCATTTTCCGACATACAAAACTTCAACAGACTGTTCAATGAATATTATGAACGGTTTATTCGTTTTGCATTGAGCTATGTAAAAGAGCAACAAATTGCCGAAGATTTTGTTACGGAAGCCTTTACATCTTATTGGGAAAAAAGGCATCAACTTTCATGTGACAGCAAACCACCGGCTTACATTCTAACCACCATTAAAAATAAATGTTTAAACTATCTCCAGAATCAGAAAGTTCAGCTTCGTGTAAAAGAAGAGTTGAGAGATCACTACGAATGGGTTCTCAACACACGTATAAACACACTTGAGGCTTGCGACCCCGATTTCCTGTTTTCCGATGAAATACAACGAATCATTGAATCCACGTTGAAAGAATTACCCCAAAAAACACGACAAATATTTGTATTAAGCCGTTTTGAAGGGCTTTCGTATAAAGAAATTGCCGAACAAATGAACTTAAGTACCAAATCAATCGAGTTTCATATCTCAAAAGCATTGGGAAGACTACGCCTATCACTGGTAGATTTCATCTGTATATCGCTATTTTTATTTTATTTTTGTTAAATTTCGACTCTTTGTTAGGGAGATCTTGTTCTAAGCTGTTATTTAAATAGAACGCATGGAATTTATAACCGATGAACAGAGAGATATTACAACGTTTTTTTGAAGGAGAGACATCTATTGATGAGGAGAAATTAATCCGTCAGTGGATTGAACAGTCAAAGGAAAACGAAAAAATTCTGCTTGAAGAACGCGTTACATATGACGCATTGCTATTTAATTCAAGTGATATAATAAAGAAACAAAAAAGTATTAACGTAATCACGCCCTGGATAATAAGCACTGCTGCCGCTGTAGCATTACTTATTATTGTGGGTGGTTTACATATTTTTAACCATAGAAATACTGAAGAGCTGTATAATACTGTAATCGTTCCTCCCGGGCAACGAATAAACCTTATACTTGCAGATAACAGCAATGTATGGTTAAATGCCAACACCACTCTACGTTATCCATCACAATTTTCCAGGAAAAGTCGAACTGTCTTTTTAGACGGCGAAGCATATTTCGATGTTTGCAAAAACGAGAAAAAACCGTTTATAGTAAAAACCAAACAGGGGGATGTAAAAGTAACAGGAACATCTTTTAATGTTGAAGCGTACTCAAAATACAACAGTTTTGAAACCAGCCTGTTTACAGGAAGTGTTGATATTTACAGAAATGAGGTTAAGCTCGCCTCATTGAATCCAAACGAAAAAAGCACGCTAGAAGATGACAAACTTTTTGTTTTAAACATTTCAGATAACGACGAATACTTGTGGAGAAAAGGGTTGATAGCCTTTAACAATAAAAGGCTGGAAGAGATACTTTTATCGCTTGAAAAATATTTTGATATTAAGATACAAATAGAATCTGATAAATTATTTCAACACACCTATACAGGAAAATTTCGTCAGTCAGACGGAGTTGATTATGCTCTGCGCGTCTTGCAGAAAAGTATCAGTTTTACTTATGAGAGAGACGAAGATACCGGTGATATTTATATTAAATAAGAATGCTAAATTTAAAAGCTTATGATGTAATCGAATAAATCATTAGAAAGGAATCGGCAGGCGCTGCAACGCCCACCGATCAAATGTTTTTGTCAACACAACCTAAAATAATTATGTATCAACTTAAAACAATTACAAATGTATGAAGAAAAACAATGCAACGGGTAATAAATTAACCGAAAAAGTACCCATTAAACATTTTTTATTAATCATGAGAACAACCTTTATTCTATTGTTTCTCTGCGTCTTTTGCTCTATGGCCGAAATGAGTTACACCCAAAACGCCAGAGTTACGATCAACAAGCGTAACGTAACCCTCAAAGAGGTGCTAAATGAAATTGAAAGTCAAACCGATTATCTGTTTATTTACAGCAATGAAGTAAACACAAATGAAAAAGTGTCAATAAAAGCCAAACAACAAGCTGTTAATAATGTGCTTAATAAGCTCTTAAAAAATAAGAATGTTAATCACTCAATGGAAGGGAACCACATAATTCTTTCCACTATTGAAAGAGTAAACGCACAAAAAACAGAGACGGTTGCTGCTAATGTACAACAACAAAAGAAAACTGTTACAGGAACTGTTGTGGATGCCGCCGGCGTGCCCGTTATCGGAGCAAATATTGTTGAAGCCGGCACCACCAACGGAACCGTTACCGATATGGATGGAAAATTCACATTGAATGTAGATAATAATGCAACTATTCATATTTCTTATATCGGTTACTTAGAACAGAATATCAATACAGCAGGAAAAACAAGTTTTAAAGTATTTCTACAGGAAGATACAAAAACGTTGGATGAATTAGTTGTTGTAGGATATGGTACACAAAAGAAAATACACATGACAGGTGCTGTCTCACAAGTAGCAGGAGAAGTTCTAAAGAAAGCACCTACAGGTAATATTTCAGCTATTATGCAGGGGCGTATTCCAGGATTAATTTCAAAACAACAGAGTGGACAACCAGGATATGATGGCGCTAATTTCTATGTCCGTGGAGTTGGGTCAGGGAGTATCTTGTATGTTATTGACGGGGTTCAAAGCGATTATTTTCCAAATCTTACAGCGGACGAGATAGAATCAATTACTATCCTTAAAGATGCTGCTAGTCAGGCTGTATTTGGACTAAGAGGGTCAGGAGGAGTAATTGTTGTTACCACAAAAAGAGGAAATACTGACAAACCAACAATCAATTTTATCTCATCTCTTTCATTATCTCAAAATGCAAACTTTCCTAAGTTTCTAAATGGTTTAGAATATGTTACATGGTATAATAAAGCACAAGAACTGGATGGAGTTCCTGAAGTAAATTGGAGATTTTCAGCTGAAGAAATTGACAAGATTGCTAATGGAGATCCAGATGGTGTATATGGCAATACAGACTGGTTTGATTTATTATTCAACAACACAGCTCCAACTAGAAGTAACACATTAAGCATATCAGGTAAAAATAACAGGGTAAATTATTATGGTATGTTTGATGTATTCAATCAACAAGGCATTATAAACCGAACTTCCATCGATAGATACTCGGCACGAATCAACCTTGATATGAAAGTAACAGATAATTTCAACGCATCTATGTCACTAACTGCCAGACGAAGTGAAACAAAACAACCAGCCTTAGCACCTTCGGGCAATAGTTATGCAGCAATTATGTCACAAGCCATGTTAACTTATCCTTTTCTTTTGCCCTACAATGCAGATGGAGAACCTATTGCCAGTTACAACACCGAAGGAAATGGAGACAACCACCCATTGGCCGCCAGAGATTTGTCTGGACAAGGAATAACACGAGGCAATACACTAGATGCGCAAGCAAGAATAAATTATGACATTCCATTCGTGTCTGGTTTAAAACTATCATTGGATGGTGCATATAAAAAATCTGACAATAAGATTAAAACCGAAGGACTACCATACTATGTTCAAGTATATAATCAACAAGCTAAAACATGGAATAAACAATATTCTCGTGCCCGAAGCTCTGGTATTGCAGTTGTCCAACAATGGTTTGTCGAAAGAGAAATTTTCAATATACGCCCTGAAGTATATTTCAATAAAAAAATCGCCAAACATGAGGTCTCTTCACTTCTTTTTTATGAATATAGGCGAATACAAGATACCAGTATGTCAAATGGTAAACGAGGTTATCCGATAGAAGATATTATGGATATTAATTTCGGAGAAGAAATTGAAAAAGATCTTGTTGGAGGAGGACATGCTTTAGCTAAAGAAGCTGGTTATGGCGTTAGAATAAATTATGCCTATGCTGATAAATACCTGGCAGAATTCGTTGGTAGGTACGATGCTTCAGTATTTCTACCACGAGATACAAGATGGGGATTTTTCCCTGGTGTCTCTCTAGGATGGAGGATATCAGAGGAATCTTTCTTCAAAGATCGTTTTAACTCATTTATTGATAATTTTAAAATAAGGACATCATACGGCAGGTTGGGCAACGACTCTGGAATGGGATATACATATTTTTCCACAGCTCATCTCAGTACGAATAATGAAGTAATGATCGGAAATAATCTCAAAAAATATTTGAATGTAGGAGGTGTACCAAATTATGGGCTTAAATGGCCCATAAAAGATGATTGGAATATAGGTTTTGAGACAATGCTTTGGAAAGGATTGTTAGGGATAGAATTTGATGTTTTTTACTCTTTATGGAGCAGACAGTATGGTTCTGTTGCAGACTACCCACCATCTATGGGGGGATTCTACCCTAACAGAATTAATTATGGGAAAACTGAAAACAGAGGGGTTGAGATGTTGTTCACCCACAGGTATAAGATTGGGGAATTCAGCTATAATGTAAAAAATAATTTAACATGGGCTCGAAATAAAATATTAAAACTATCTCAAGATCCGTATAAAACAAAATATACATCTTCCATAGGAAAACCAGCTGGACAAATCTGGGGTTTTATAGCAGAAGGGTTATTTCAATCACAAGAAGAAGTGGATAATAGTGCTGTTTTCGGGCCGACCAAGGTTGGAGATATCAAATTGAAAGACATAAACGGAGATGGACGTATTACATTCGAACAAGATCAAGTACCTATTGGTCGAAGCAGTATTCCGGAAATGATTTTCGGACTTGAGTTAGACGGCGAGTATAAAAACTTTGATTTCAACATGTTTTTTCAGGGAGCGACCCTTTTCGATGTAGAAATATGTGGATTATATACTGATAGAGGTTTCAGAGATGACACATTTTACACGAGACCTTTCTTTGCTGGAGGAAATTCCCCAAAAGAATTAATAGAGAACTCATGGACCCCTGAGAACACTAATGCAAAATATCCCCGTTTAGGAATTGAACTAAGAGCAAAAGGTTCTCAGCACTCTTCTTTATACGTTCAAGACGGGACTTATCTTCGTCTAAAATCAGCTCAAATAGGATACAGAATACCCCAAAAAATAATAAACAATATAGGAGTACAAAATTTGAGGTTTTATATATCTGGCACCAATTTATTTACTTTATCAGGCTTGGACTTTGGTTTGGATCCTGAAATGCCAAGTGTAAATCAGGGATACTATCCACCACAGAGAGTCTTTGAATTCGGATTAAATTTAACATTTTAACAATATGAAAATAAATAGTATAAAAATAATAGCAGGAACTGTAATCTTACTTTTTGTTATATATTTTTCCAGCTGTTCGATGGAACCTGAATTGACTGATCGTTATACCTCCGAAACACCCTGGAGAAACGAAAAAAACCTGGATCTTTATTTGAATTCTTTTTACGGTCTACTAGGCACTACATCCTATTATTCTCAAAATGTTTCAGATGACGGGTATAGTGACATGATAAAATTCAATCAGGAGATTGACAGCCATAACCAGTTTGTTTTTAATACAGTTCCAGTTACTCCTGCAAATAACCCATTAGACAATTGGGCATGGGGACACAATTGGGTGATCGCATGCAACCGTTTTATCGATGGCCTTTATACGTATGGAGGGCACTTTCCAGAGGAGTTACGATTAAGAGCTGAAGCCGAAGTTCGTTTTTTTCGCGCACATGTATATTTTATGCTTGCGCGCCGGTATGGAGGAAGAGTTGTTATTCATAGAGAATTGCCAGATATGAATATAAAAGACCGGAAATTATCCGAACCGGAAGAATGCTGGGATTTTATAGCTGAAGATCTTGATTTTGCTGCAGAACACCTTCCTGTTACTGCAGAGAAAGGCAAACTTGTAAAGGGTGGGGCATATGGTCTTAAGGCTAGGACAATGTTGTATGCTAAGCGTTGGAAAGCGGCATCTGATGCAGCAAAAGCAGTAATAGATCTCGATATTTATGAATTATATCCAGATTATGGAGCTCTATTTAAAATGGAAAGAGGAAAAGGGAATGACATTAATAATAAGGAAAGCATACTCGAAGTAGGATATAGTACTCCAGATTTAGGTTATAGTTTTGACTATTTTTATTGTCCAAAAGGAGATGGTGGCTATGCAGAGATAGCTCCGACAGAAAACCTTGTAATGAATTATCTTATCAAAGATGGAAGTGGAAAATATGTTGAATTTGATTGGAATAATCCAGTACATGCATCTGAACCATATAAAAATAGAGAACCAAGATTCTACCAATCTGTATTATACAATGGGGCCGAATGGAAAGGTCGAATAATTGAGACTTACGAAGGAGGAAAAGATGCTATGACACAAGGTGCAGGTGGAAGCACAACAGGTTATTATTTAAGAAAATTGTTTGATGAAAAACAAAGGGGCGGTTTTGATAAATCAGGCTTAACATTATATTATTTACGTTATGCCGAAGTATTACTAATTTATGCCGAAGCCATGGCTGAACAAAATGAGTTAAAAACAGCATTCGATTATCTAAACGAGGTAAGAAAAAGAGGAGGATTGGATCCGTTGCCAGTTAGCAATAGAAATGAATTTAACAAAGAACTACGACGTGAACGCATTGTTGAATTGGCTTTTGAAGGGCATCGATTTTGGGATCTTCGTCGTTGGGGAATAGCAAAAAGCGTACTAAACGGAGTATCGATGAAAGGGGTAAAAACCATTAAAAATTCAGATGGGACATTTACTTATAGGCTTATTGATTGCGAAAGGAAAAAACGTGTATATTTAGATAGATATGATACTTTTCCAATCCCTTCAGCGGAGTTACAAAAGAACCAATTAGCTGAACAAACTGATATATGGAAATAACTTCTTTAATTGCATTAATTATGAAAGAAATAATGAAAGAAATATTATTAACAATAGTCGTCATAATTACCATTTTTACCGCTTGTGTTCAAGAAGAAGAGTCGGTTATTGCAAATCAGAAAGATGGTTTAATGAATGTTATGATTAAAATTCCTGGTGAAGATCAAATATATATGGCTACTAAAGCAGGACCATACGAGGATGGTGAAACTATTTATGTAAAAATACCCACTCTTGAAGAAGATCCTCTTGATGTTACAGAATTAAAACCTACTGTAAGTGTACAAAACAATTGCTTTGTAATACCAGCATTGCCTAATATGGTAGATTTCACAGAGCCATATAAAATCACTGTAGTGAATGCTTTTGGAGAACAAAAAACAAATTATATAGAAGTGGTCCCAACTCCTATGAGAACAGTGTTCAAATCGTTATGGTTTAAAAGTGCTCAGGAATTGGGAATTGTAAACTCAAATATATCAGGAATGTCTGTAACAAAAGATTACCTTATTGTTCGAAATGGAGATGAAGGTATTCGTATTTTTGACAGGAACAATGTAAGTTATGTAAAAACACTAAAGGCTCCTTATCCAACACTTAATATGAGTGTTAATACAGACGCGGGCGGAAATGTAATTGTAAATCGTTACAACATGTGGGGCGCAGGATTCAGGGTATTTCTCTACAGAGATATCAAAAATTTGCCTGATGGTGCATTGGGAGAAGAGATACTGGAATATACTCCTTCTGGATTGGTATTAGGTACAAAAATGACGGTAACCGGTAACCTTTCCACAGGTAAGGCTTATATTTATGCTACGGCTGAAAATGACAAGAATATTTATTATTGGGAATTTAACGATGGAGTAGTCAAATCTAAAATACCCAATGTGATTAGCTATGATAATGCTGGAACTAATTGGACTACTGCATTAGTAAAAAGGAAGAATATCGACGACAACTCTGACCTCTATGTATCTTATATGCATTATGATGGGGGTGATAGCGGAACACAAGCAAAAGGGAGTAGATTTGAAATTCTGAGCACGAACGATCAAATTCCAATGCAAATGGAAAAGAACAATCATGAATATAAAATTCTTGGGTTTGAAACTTTTGAAATTAACAATGAAGAGTTCCTGGTCATGACAACGCAGGCATTCTGGGCGTGGGATGGAACATTTACTCGCATATTCGATATAACGAATAGAGAAAAGATTGAATTGAAACCAGGTGAAACAGGCTACGAAGATTTCTTCTTAATGGGATCTGCTATATATGGAGGTGTAAATTATAATAGATGGGGTGATGTTTCGGTATATGTAGATAATTATGATGCATATATCTATGTATCAGTTGCGGCTATGGAACCTGACAAAGCAGGAGTATTTGCCTATAGAATGATTTATACTCCTCAGTGATTTGATAAAATTGTTGTTGTGCCGATAAAAATCGGCACAACAACTCTTATAAAATAATATAATTTGATCATGATGAATAAAATGAAATATATATTATTGCATTGCTCAACACTTTTAATTCTGCTATTTTCTTGCTCTGAAAAAAACGATTTACCTATTGAAACAGAAGATCCGGATGAAAAACCCGAAGTCTTGGAAAATGCAGAAAACATCAAAAAAGTTGCGGGAAACTCCATCCAAATAGATCCTATTGTTTTCTATTCACTGAATATTTCTCCGGGTGAACTAGTTGCTGACCTTAAAAAAGCCAACATTACTTCTGTCCATTTTTTTTTGGTAACAGACTGGGATGGCAGTAAGAATGATGAACTTTTAAGACCGGAATACCTAAAAGCGCTTAAAGATAACGGTATAGAAATATGGGCATTGTTTATCGGTAATGGAATGTATGGTGGACAAAAATTACCTGAGGAGTGGAAGATGGAATTTTTGACACAATATACAGACCCTTCAGTACGTTTTTTCTCGTTTCATAATGACGACTATGTAACGTGGCAAGTTGAAAGAATTAGAAGGATTTTAACAAACTATGATTTTATTGGAATAAGTTTCGCCGAAACATATTTTCCAGAGTGGAGAACTATTAATTCAAATGGGTTCTATGGAGACGTAAGCCTTTATGCAAGGAGGAAATTTACCAGAGAGTACTTGGGACTTAATCGCTCTGCATTAACTTTCGACGCTATCAGAAACGATCCAACATTGTATAAAAAATGGCAAGACTATAGAGTAGAAGCTATCATTAACTTTAATAAAAAAATAAAAGAAGCCGTTCGAAAAGTAAATTCCAAAGCCATATTCGCATCATGGGGAATTGCGTTAAGAAATGAGACATTAGGAGAAATCAGAGAGCATTTTGGTTTAGATATGGTAAGGCTGGTAAAAGAAGTAAAACCGGATATATTCTTTATACAAACATCATCACAAGACTGGCTTGACCCTAATTTAAAATCAGACTATTTAAATCAATACGAATATGCAAGAAAGACAATACAGGCAGCAAATCCCAACGTAAGAATGGCAGTTCAGACAGATATTGCTTCACTCTCATACCATAATCCGGGAATCGGGGTTAGGTTACCAAACTGGTGGATTGAATTTATGAATCATTCAGCCAGACTGGGCTATTACACAAACACTTCTTATGAATATGCTTTCTGCAAAAAACAGAATCTATGGATTAAATAAACTATCAAAAAATCAATAGCCAATGAAAATAAAAGGTATTTTATTTATCTTCTTGATATGTTTTCTCACCTCATGTGGAAAGATAGCCAGTGAGGAATATAAAGAAATAACACAAGCCAAATTACATGACAAAATAAAAGGTGCATGGGCAGGCAAAATGATCGGGGTTATGCATGGTATTGATATGGAATTTCAAGCCGTTGGTGAAATATTTAAGGACTCAATCACTTGGACTCCTAAGATGATTGAAGGCGCTCTTGGAGAGGATGATATTTACGGGCAATTAAGTTTTATGGCAACAATGGAAAAAAATGAGGGTTTAAAAACCCCAGTAGCGAAACTTGCAGAAGAGTTTGCCTTTGCTCAATTCAATCTTTGTCATGCCAATCTTCAGGCTCGTAAGAATTTCTTTGATGACATTATGCCACCTCTTTCGGGAACTCCGGAATATAACATGCATGCAAATGACCTGGATTTTCAAATTGAGTCCGATTTTATTGGTTTTATAAATCCTGGCATGCCTTATTCTGCCGCTCTGATGGCAGACAGTATCGGACGAATCATGGCGTATGGCGATGGGCTTTATGGTGGTATTTTTGTTTCAGGGATGCATGCATTTGCTTTCTTTGAATCGGATGCGAAAACTGTGGTAAAAAAGGCACTGCAATTAATCCCGACTGAAAGTGAATATGCCCAAGCCATTCAAACTGTTATTGACGGATACGACACAAATCCGGATAATTGGGAAAAAACATGGACGACAATTCAGGAAAGATGGGGAGACGCTGATGTCTGTGTCCCTTATCATCCATTCAATATTGACGCAACCATCAATGGGGCATATATTGCAATGGGATTGCTTTATGGAGAAAACGATATGGGCAAAACTGTCGAAATTACAATTAGATGTGGACAAGATACTGACTGTAATGCAGCTAACGCAGCAGCAGTTTTGGGTATTATGTATGGATTCGAGGCGATAGATGAAAAATTCAAGTCTCATATTCCTCACATGGAAGACAGTCTGTTTTTAAACACAAACTATTCTTTTAAAAAAGCTGTATCGCAGACAGAGCTATTTGCAGAAGAAAATATTCTATCCAATGGGGGTACTTTAGAAAATGTTACCTATAGAGTTAAACTACAAAAACCAAAAGTAATCGGGGAATTGGAACAAGCTTTTCAAAATAAAATTATGACTGATCTTGTAACAATGACTGATAAAGAAAAATATTCACTCACCGGAAGCTGGGAAGATTTTCAGAACGGTGATGGGGATTATGAGTTATATCAAGTTTCAACAAAACCCGGTGATATTTTTGAAATTAAGTTCAAAGGCACAGGCATCACAATTATGGGAAGTTATAATGTAGATGGCGGTACGGCAATGGCATATATCGATAATAAGCCCTTGAGAGAGTTTAATTGCTATTATCAAAAAGAGGCGGGTAAATGGCTTGCAAACAGACAACATATTATTCATGCAATGAATCTTGAAGAGGGTGATCATACCTTAAAAATAGTTGTGTTGAATAAAAAAGAGCCAAATTCTATTGGCTACAAAATATACATAGAAAGAGTGGTTATATTCAGCAACAAGAACGATATAAAATATTAAAATTATGTTAAAGTTATTGAAATTAATATGGAGTTTTACGTTTTTTATAGCCTTATTAATCTCATGCTCTGGTAATATTCCTCCTGACAATGGTGATAATAGCAATGGCGGTATAGAAAATGGGGACATTGTAGATTACAACGAAAACAAAGAAAATGTCAAGAAGACTGAAGGGAATTCTATTCAGATAGATCCAGTAGTACTGTATACTCTAAATATTTCTCCTGAAGAAGTAATCTCAGATCTGAAAAAAGCAAAGATAACGTCAGTCCACTTTGTAATCGTAAAGAAATGGGATGGGAGTAAAGATGATACGTTATTTAGACCGGATTATATGAAAGCACTAAAAGAAAACGGCATTGCAATTTGGATCATGTTACCTGGGAACTGCATGTACGATCAACTGCCGGAAGAATGGGAGATGAAATTTCTTAAACCTTATGCTGATCCATCTTTACATTTTTATTCATTTCATAATGATGATTATATACAGTGGCAAGTAGAGAGAGTAAACCGAATATTTAAAAACTATGATTTTGCAGGAATTGGATTTGCAGAATCATATTTTCCTGAATGGTATACAATCAATACCACTGGTCACTACGGAGATGTTAGTTTATTTGCAAGACAAAAGTTTACTCGTGAGTATTTGGGATTGAACAGGTCGGCATTGTCATTCGAAGCTATCAGGAATAATAAAGAATGGTATTATAAGTGGCAAAATTTTCGGGTCGATGCAATTCTAAACTTCAATCGTAAAATAAAAAAAGCTGTTAGGACTGCAAATCCTAAAACGGTATTTGCATCTTGGGGAATTGCTGTTAGAGGTGGTTCGCTTTCTGAGATTAGAGAACATTTTGGTCTCGATATGCCAAGAATTGCAAAAGAAGTTCAACCGGATGTCTTTTTTATACAAACGTCTTATCAAGACTGGGGTGATCCGTTGTTGCCTCCCAATTATTTAACAGGCTACGAATATGCGAAAAAAGCAATCCAAAACGCAAATCCAAAAGTAAAAATAGCTGTACAAACAGATATTGCATCACTTTCGTATCATAATCCAGGCATAGGAATAAGACTCCCTGATTGGTGGTTAGAATTTATGAATAATGCTACTCAATTAGGATATTATACAAATACTTCATATGAATATGCCTTTTGCAAAAAACAGGGATTGTGGATTGAATAACTAATCATTACAATGAAATATCCAAAATAAACACTCTGGATTCTTGAAGAAAAACAGTAATTTTCTAAATGACTTTCAAAAGTTGATCCAGACAAAATACATGAATTATAAAACTACAATAAATTAAAAAATATCAATATGAAAATCTATTCTCGAAGAAAATTTTTAAAAACGGCGGCGGCAGGCGCCGCCGGGCTGACTATCGTACCTAACAGCATATTAGGTAAATCATTCGGGCATATGGCTCCCAGCGACAAGCTCAACATCGCGGGCGTTGGCGTTGGCGGGATGGGACGCCGCAACCTGGCCAACATGAAGACGGAGAACATCGTTGCCCTTTGCGACGTGGACTGGAAATATGCCGCAAAGACATTCGGCGATTATCCCAAGGCCAGGCAGTTTAAAGACTGGCGGGAGATGTTCGACAAAATGGGTAACACCATAGATGCAATCATGGTGGCAACGCCCGATCACACACACGCGGGAGTGGCTGCTCACGCCATCACTTCAGGGAAACACACATACGTGCAAAAACCGCTGACACACAGCGTGTATGAATCCAGGCTGCTTACCAGGCTGGCAAAAAAGCACAAGGTTGCCACCCAGATGGGTAACCAGGGCAACTCGTTCGACTGGTGCCGGCAAGTGGCAGAGTGGGTCGAGTCGGGCGTCATTGGCGACGTCTACGAGGCTCACTGCTGGACAGACCGCCCAATATGGCCGCAAGGGCTGGCCGAACCAAAGGGGGGGTGTTCCCGTTCCTGCGACCCTCGACTGGGATTTGTTCATCGGGCCGGCCGCAAAACGGCCTTACGACCCGGCATACACGCCATGGAACTGGCGCGGTTTCTGGGATTTCGGTACAGGCGCCCTGGGTGATATGGCCTGTCACATCATGGACCCGCTATACTGGGCATTGGATTTGAAGTATCCAGTTAGCGTTGAGGCCAGCTCAACACTCTCAAACCTTTATTCACCGCCACAGGCTCAAAAAGTCACTTATAAGTTCCCGGCACGGCCACCTAAGGGAAAAGTAGAAATGCCCGAATTAACTGTTTACTGGTACGATGGCGGGTTGGTTCCCGACCGTCCGGAAGAATTGAAAGATGGCGAAATGATGGGGGATGAAAACGGAGGTATCATCTTAGTGGGAACAAAGGGGAAAATAATGACAGGATGTTACGGTATGAATCCGACGCTCCTGCCCACATCCCTGATGGCAGACTTTAAACAGCCCGAGCCCACTATTCCCAGGGTCAAGGGGGGAAACGGAAATATTTGGGCTACCGATGCCCACGAACAAGACTGGATAAGGGCATGCAAGGAGCCCGCCAATAACAGGAGGGAGTCTTCGTCCAACTTCCAGTTCTCGGGACCTTTCAACGAGATGGTAGTGATGGGTGTCCTGGCAACCAGGCTCTCCGGATTACACGGGTTGCACCGGGAATTAAAGTGGGACGGTGAAAATATGAAGTTCACAAACATTTCCCCTACGGACAAGATAAAGATTGTAACGGTGGATGAGTACGCGGTGATAGACGGGGATCCGAAGTTCGACCGCCGGTTTGCCGAATTCAACGCCCTGGAGATGGCAAACGAGTGGATAAGGCATACATACCAAAACGGCTTCACGCTGCCACTGATGCCTGAAATTTAAATCCGGACCAATTCAAGGGGAGGGGGCTGAAAACCCGGTCCCCCCTCTTACTTTGAAAATAAAAATAATCGTATGAGATGAGCATGTAAACAGCTTGAAACCATGTTGATGACTAAAAGCAGGTTCCATACGACATATTTTAAAGTTAATAATTTTAGTCGTATGAAATATTTAATTGCCATTTTTATTTCAACCTTCTTGATCTTGGGCTTTCATTCACAAGGAAGTAACTCAGGGCAACCACCTAACTATCCCGGCAACCGTGCCCCGCTGACCGGCAAAACCTATATCGAACTGCCCGTCGGAGCTATACGCCCTCAAGGGTGGCTCAAAGAACAATTGAACCGGATGCGGACAGGAATGACAGGACATCTGGACTCTATTTACCCGCAGGTCGCCGGACAGAGAAACGGATGGCTGGGCGGTGACGGAGACGTGTGGGAACGAGGACCGTACTGGATTGACGGACTCTTGCCGCTCGCCTATATTATGAACGATGCGGAATTAACAAAGAAAGTACAGCCCTGGATTGAGTGGACGTTGGCATCGCAAAAGCCAAACGGATACTTTGGCCCGGATACCGACCGGGAACCCGAAGAAGGCCTGCAGCGAAACAACGCTCACGACTGGTGGCCTAAAATGGTGATGCTGAAAGTAATGCAGCAATACTATTCCGCAACCGGGGATAAACGGATAATTCCCTTTATGACAAAATATTTCAACTATCAGCTGAAAGAATTACCCAACCATCCGCTGGGAAACTGGACATTCTGGGGAGAACAGCGCGGAGGAGATAACCTGATGATGGTCTATTGGCTGTACAACATTACGGGAGATCCTTTTTTACTCGAATTGGGTGAGCTGATCCACAAACAAACATTCAACTGGACGGATGTATTCCTCCATCAGGATCATCTATCGCGCCAGCACAGCTTACATTGTGTAAATCTCGGACAGGGATTTAAAGAACCGGTTATCTATTTCCAGCAGAATCAAAATCCTGAACTGCTCGAAGCGGTAAAAAAGGCTGTCCGCGATATGCGCAACACCATCGGATTGCCCATCGGATTATGGGCGGGCGACGAATTGCTCCGTTTTGGAAATCCCGTTCAAGGTTCTGAGCTTTGCACCGCAGTGGAGATGATGTATTCGCTGGAGAGTATCCTCCAGGTTACCGGTGATGTGCAATGGGCAGACCACCTCGAAAAAATTGCTTATAATGCCTTACCAACTCAAACCACCGACGATTTTGGCGCTCGACAGTATTACCAGCAGGTCAACCAGATTAAAGTCAGCCGGGACATGCGAAATTTCGTAACTCCCCATCACGATACAGACAACCTTTTCGGAGAACTCACCGGATACCCCTGCTGTACCTCCAACATGCATCAGGGGTGGCCCAAGTTTACGCAGAATCTTTGGTATGCGACCAACGATAACGGCATTGCCGCAATGGTGTATGCCCCATCGGAGGTTTCAGCAAAGGTAGGAAATGGACAACTCATCACCGTTAAAGAGTCCACACAGTATCCTTTTGAGGAAACCATTACTTTTACCTTTGAGTTTCCAGATAAAAAAGAAGAAAGAATAAAATTTCCGTTCCACCTGCGTATTCCCCGATGGTGTAAAAACCCCGTAATAACGATAAACGGGGAAGGGGTTACGGCAGAAACAAGGCAAGGTGAAATCGCAAAGATCGATCGTGCCTGGAAAAGCAATGACAAGGTCGTTCTACGCCTGCCCATGGAAGTGTCGATAAGCCGATGGTACGATGGCGGAACGGCCGTTGAACGCGGCCCACTTCTGTATGCGCTGAAGATGAATGAAAACTGGCAAAAGAAAACAACAGAGCCCCACGAAACCAAACGTTACGGAAAATGGTATTACCAGGTCACCAGCGACTCTCCCTGGAACTATGCCTTACCTATCCGTAACTTAAGTAAAGAAAATGTTGAGAAAGCTTTTATTGTTGAAACAAAAAACATGACTTCAGATTATCCCTGGACGCTGCAAAATGCACCTGTTAAAATAAGAACAACAGGATTACGCCTCCCCGGATGGAAAGAATACAACGGGTCGGCCGGCCCGGTATCTTATTTTCTCACTGAACAGGAAAAAGACATTGGTAATGAAGAAGACATTGAACTTATCCCCTATGGGTGCAGTACATTACGAATTGCTGTTTTTCCCGTGAGAGACTGATGAAATGTATACACCCCAATAAGTTTACACTTTGGGTTACTAAACCATAAATTTATAGAATAGGCAGATATTAAGAGGAAATATTTGGTGCCCATTTGTTTTTTCATGCACTAATCTCTCCTTCTTTGTGAAATTCATAGACATGTTAAAAAATTCGACTATATTTGTGACAAAAGAATGTCACTAATATAAGCATTTAATCTTTGCTTAAATCGTTTTGCAAATTACTGTGTATGATACAAAATATGATATACCTATTGCTATTCCAGGAATTACTGAATTTAAATAATCATAGATATGAACAAACGGGAATTTATTAAATCGGCTGCCGCCATTGCGGGAGCGACAGTCGTTTCTCCCTTGTCTGCAACGATATCGCCCATTGAGACTGTCACTCCATCGTTGGGTCTATCATCAACCCTTGTAGACAATAAGCCGAAACAAAAAGTCGCCTTAAAAAAGAGCTTGGGGCTTGGAATGATCAAAGAGGAGTTGTCATTAACTGACAAATTTAAACTTGCCGTAGATCTTGGATTCAACGGTGTAGAACTAAACTCACCTGTTGATTTTAATATGCCCGAGATCCTTGAGGCAAAAGCCAAATCGGGGATTGAACTTCCCTCGGTTGTAAACAAGGACCACTGGAGTTCACCCCTTTCCGATCCCGACCCGGCCGTGAGGAAAAAGTGTATCGACTCTGTCGCGAAATCTTTGCAGGAGGTGAAAGAGATGGGTGGAGACACGGTTTTAGTCGTGCCGGGTGTAGTCAACGAAAAGGTATCTTACGAGCAGGCATACATCACTTCTCAAAACTCAATCAGAGAGCTGATTCCTTATGCAGAAGAAACAGGGATGCAAATTGCTTTGGAAAACGTATGGAACAATTTCCTCATAAGTCCGGTGGAAGCAAAAAGATTTGTTGATGAAATAAATCATCCTCTTGTAGGATGGTATTTCGATATTGGTAATGTGCTGCGTTACGGATGGCCTGAGCATTGGATCAGGACATTAAACAGACGCATTATGAAACTCCACATCAAAGAGTTCAGCCGCGAGCTGATGAACTCCAAAGGATTGTGGGAAGGGTTCAAAGTAGATCTGCTGAAAGGCGACAATAACTGGCCTTTGGTAATGAAAGCCGTCAAAGAGATAAATCATCAGGGAGGATGGCTCACTGCAGAGGTAAACGGGGGAGACCGGAATCATCTGAAGATGATCTCGGCACAAATGGATGAGATTATATCGTATCTGTAATAAATTGTATCTTGTATCGATGAAACAAAAAACTAGAAACGAGATTCAGCCACAGCGACTAAAGTCACTCGATGCTCTGAGAGGATTCGACATGTTCTGGATTATGGGTGCAGGTGAGTTTTTTATACTGCTGGGCTCTTTAACCGGATTACCCGCTCTGCAGTGGTGGGCAAACCAGATGACACATATAGAATGGCATGGTTTTCACGCATATGACATGATCTTTCCTTTGTTCCTTTTCATTGCCGGTGTCTCATTTCCCTTCTCTGCACAAAAGCGTTTAAAGATGGAAGATGGAAGGAATTCACTTTACAGGCATATTTTTAAGAGAGGGTTGCTACTTGTGCTGATAGGTATTATTTACAATAACGGTATCAGCTTCGATTTCGCAAACCTGCGTTATGCAAGCGTTCTGGGACGAATTGGACTGGCATGGATGTTTGCCACATTGATTTTCATGAATACGAAAAAATCAAAAACACGTGTAATCTGGTTCTGGGGTATCCTGATTTTCTACTGGCTCCTTTTTGTACTGTTTAAGGCACCTGATACTGGAGATCCCGATCATTATTCAATGCAGGGAAATATTGCAAGTTATATCGACAGGCTTCTGTTACCGGGACGTTTCTGCTGTTTTGAGCTGGGAGATAACGAAGGGATATTGGCTCTGATCTCCGCTACTGGGACAGGATTATTAGGTATTCTGACAGGGGAGCTGCTTTTAACAAACCTGAAACCATTAAAGAAAGTATTGTATATGGCTATTGCAGGTGTTATCCTTATGATAGCAGGTCAGTTATGGAATCTTGCCTTCCCTATTAATAAAATACTGTGGTCCAGCTCTTTTGTCTGTTGGGTTGGAGGTATAAGCCTGCTTTTGATGGCTATTTTTTACCTGATTATTGACGTGTGGAGGTTAAGTAAGTGGTCTTTTTTCTTCGTCGTGATAGGGATGAACCCTATTACAATCTATCTTGCTAACCGTATCATACGGTGGGGAAATGCAAATGAATTTTTCTTCCGTGGTATTGCTGAACTCTTTCCCGAAACTTGGGCTCCCATTGTCATGTCTGCAGGATATATAACCATAGGATGGGTGTTTCTTTATATCCTCTATAGGCGAAAAATATTTCTTAAGATATAAGTCTATCCTCTGATTAATCTTTTTTTGAAACTCATTTTTCGCAAATTATGAATATATTACTTCGTTATTTTTCTATCTTTGCCAAATGTGAATTACAATCTATTGATATAATTTTCAGTTATCTGAAGTCTTAAAACATATTATTTCGAAATGCAACAAAACAATCAATTATCACGGAGAAATTTTCTAAAAAGTTCATTAGTAGCCGGAACAATAGGAATAACCGCTGGAATTCCGATTCTGAGTTCTTGCTCATCTCAAAAAAAAGATAAAAAAGCCGGGTTAACACTCCCTGTATTACCAGATCAGGCACCCGATGGAAAAGTTCTAAAAGCCGGATTGGTCGGTTGTGGTGGTCGTGGTACTGGTGCTGCAATAGATTTCCTGAATGCAGGGCCAAATCTGCAGATAGTGGCTCTTGGTGATGTCTTCCAGGATAAGATGGATGCCTGCAGGGAGATTTTGAAAAAGAAAAAAAATGTGGAAATTCCTGATGAGAATTGTTTTATTGGTTTCGACAGCTATGAGAAAGTTATTGATTCGGGAATTGATATAGTACTGTTATGCACACCTCCACATTTTCGTCCTACACATGTAGAGGCCGCTGTGAACGCAAAAAAACATATCTTTATGGAGAAGCCTATTGCTGTTGACCCCACAGGTGTAAGGAAAGTGCTGGCAGCAGTAAAAAGAGCTGAATCACTTAATCTGAATATAATCAGCGGGACCATTCGCCGTTCACAGAAGGACTATATGGAGACCCGACGAAGGGTATTAAACGGTGAAATCGGTGAAATAACCGGAGCAAACATTATCAGGAACGGGGGAGCCTTGTGGTTTCGCAACAGAAGGCCGGAATGGACAGATATGGAGTATATGCTAAGAAACTGGGTAAACTTCTGCTGGCTGTCGGGAGATCATATTACAGAACAGTTCATTCACGAGATAGATGTGATGAACTGGTATTTTGGGCAGTACCCTGTAAAAGCTACCGGTTGGGGAGGGCGCCAAAGAAGGGTCACCGGTGATCAGTATGACTTTTTCAGTATCGAATATCTTTATGAAAACGGCATGCGAGGACATTGCGCTTCACGTCAGATAGACGGGTGCAGTAATGGGAAAGTTGAGCAGATTAATTGCTCAAACGGTTATGCAGACGCATCCGGAAAGCTGTATGACCTGAAAGGAAATATTGTTTGGGAGTACCCTTTACCTGCTGAAAATGACAACCAGTCGGAATGGAAAGTGACCAATCCCTTCGTTCAGGAACATATAAACCTGGTCACCGCAATAAGAACAGGGAACACCATAAACGACGGGGTTGACCAGGCTTACTCTACGCTTGTAACCATTATGGGTAGAATAGCAGCATACACAGGAAAAGACATAACCTGGGATGAGATATTGAATTCCGAGTTATACCTGGGTCCCAAAACTTACCTTATGGGTAAAGTGGAAAACATCCCCGAGACAATTCCTTTGGCAGGTGCACCTCACAAAGAATAGCCTATTTCAAATATTTCAAAGGAGACTGTTTTTAAAAGCCGGACAGTCTCCTTTTTTTATGTGCATTTGGGCCCGGCTTTTTTCTGGTTTATGAAGCAGCAGAAACTTTTGAACTTACTTTGAAAGATTTATCCCTTTGCTGGCTCTCCAAGCATGACAAACAAGGAGATTTTTGTACCTATCTAGAAAGATTCAAGTATGCTTTTTCTAAAAGATGAAACAGTCTTTCATTTATTTAACAAAAAGTGTACTTAAAATTTAACACCTGTTACTTTTACTCTTTTTTTATTCTTTATCTAACTTTTCATTCTTTTTTCTCCTCAGAAAACATTATTTTTACAAAGTTAATTTTTCACATACCTATAAGTAATTAAATTTTATAATAACAATGACCACCAGAAGACATTTTTTAAAAACTATCGGTGGAGTTACATTGCTGACAATTGTGCCCCGGAATGTGCTGGGGAAAGGGATGATTGCTCCCAGCGATGAACTTACCAAGGGAATTATCGGCGTGGGAGGAATGGGACGCGGTCACATTTCCTACGATAACACACGTGTTGTTGCTATGTGCGATGTCGACAAAAATCACCTTACCAAAGCAGCTGCAATGGTAAAAGAAAAGATCAACCTCTATCACGATTTTAGGGATCTTATCCTTGATAAAAACGTTGATATCGTTCACATTGCTACCCCACCCCATTGGCATGGAATTATGTCGGTTGAAGCAGCAAAGGCAGGAAAAGATATTTTCTGTGAAAAGCCGATGACAAGAACCATAGGAGAAGGGAAACGTGTTAGGGAAGCAATAGCACAACATGGTAATATTTTCCGTCTGAACACCTGGTTCCGCTTCAAGGATCAATTTTACGGCCTTGGCACCCCGGTAAAGCCGCTAAAAAAACTGATCGACAGCGGGCTCTTAGGATGGCCTCTGAAAGTGACCATCAGCAAACATACCGGTTTCGACTGGAAATTCTTCTGGGTGGGGAAAACACACCTTGAACCACAGCCTGTACCTCAGGAACTAGATTATGATATGTGGCTGGGGCCGGCTCCCTATAAGCCATACAATGCACATCGCGTTCACCAGACCTTTCGTGGTTACTGGGACTACGATGGCGGAGGATTAGGTGATATGGGACAGCACTATATCGACCCCGTACAGTACATGTTGGGTAAAGACAATACAAGTCCGGTTAAAGTGGAGGTTGATGCACCTCAACAGCATCCCGACGCAGTCGGCACATGGCGTTCAATCACTTACACTTATGAAGACGGCTGTCAGATCATACTCTGGGGTGGCGATTACGGAAAACCTGACACCCCCTATATTTCAGGGCCAAAAGGAAATGTTTACAAAAACTTTGTTTGCGATATCCCCGACTGGGAAAAGAAACTGGCTGCATTCCCCGAACCACGCGAACAGAATACTAATTTCCTTGAGTCTGTTCGAAACAGACAGAAGTTTGCACTGAACGAGGTGAACGGGCACCGCTCATGTACTATCGTGAACATGGGTGCTATAGCGCTTCAACTAAACAGAACACTGCAGTTTGACCCGGTAAATGAAATGTTTGTCAATGACGAAGAAGCTAACAGACTGATTGATCAGCCTATGAGAGCTCCCTGGACTATATAATCTCTTAAAATAAAAAAAGATGAAACATATACGATTTATCATATTTTTTCTGAGCCTTCTGATAACTGCCGGAATTCAGGCTCAGACACCGCAAGGCAGAACCGATGCTACCATCATCGCCGATGCACTGGCCCAACTGCCGGCAGACACCCCGAAGAATTACAACCAGATTATTTCAGATTTAGTCTCCACCGGTGAAAAGGGACTGCTGGAAATTATAGGAAGGATGAATCCTCCCGGAAAAGAGAGTAACGAAGTGCTGGATTACGCCATTAGCGGCTGGACCAGCTTTGTGGCAAACGACTACAACAAACGGTCAGTGGCTGAAAAAGCATTCGGAAAGGCACTCGCCCAACCTCTCGATAAAGAGGTGAAGGCATTCATTATACGCCAACTCAGAAAAATAGGAACTGACGAAAGTGTAAACGTATTAGCCGATTTCCTTACTGACAGCTATCTCTCAGACGATGCGTCGCAAGCGCTGGTAAGTATCGGAACAGAGAAAGCACATGATGCTCTACTGATAGCTCTCTCCTCAGGTGGATCGGATGAGATAAGGCTCAACCTTGTTAACGCCATTGCCCAGACCGATTACCAAAAAGCCGAACCGGCCCTGCTTAGCCTGTTAAGCAACAGCACACAGGAAAAAATGGAAAAAGTAATTCTCAATGCATTAGCCAATGTGGGGTCAGAAGATGCCCTTGAACCATTAAGAGAGGCAGCGGCAAAGGCCGGATTTGCATATAATAAAAACAGTGCCACTGCATCATATATCAAATTACTTGACAGGCTCAACAACGGCAACCCCAAACTGGTAGAGAAAGAAGCAAAGAAGCTACTTTCCACTGCTTCCAGACAGAATGACACGGGACTGAGGAGTGCTGCCATGCAATTGATCCTAGCACAGGAATCCACGAAAAAAGTGAACTTATTGAAGAATGTTATTAAAGATGGTGATATCACTTATATAAACGCTGTGCTCAACGCATACCCTTTTCAGAATGATAAAAAAGCGAATGAGCTGATATTAAAGGAGCTATCCTCTAACAAATCGACCCAGATACAGACAACCCTTATCTACTGGTCTGCAGAAAACAACGGAAAAACAGCCCTTCCTCAAATCATAAGGCTTGTAAAATCTTCTGACAAGGAAGTGCAAAAGGCTGCAGCTCATTCTCTTGCAAGAATCGGTGGAGATGAGGCTCTTATTGCATTAGCTGCCCTGCTAAAAAGCGATGATAAAGAGACAGTTACACTAACACAAAATGCTTTATCAACCTTTGACGGTGATATATCTTACACCCTTGCATCAGTTTTTAACGAATGCGGAGATGAGGGGAAAAAGGCAATCCTGCAACTTATTGCAAACCGCAAAATGGAGAGCCAATACAATCTCGTTTATAATCAGATATTTACTGGCAATACAGTAGTGAAAACCGAAGCTGCAAACACACTGAAAGAGGTTGTAACTGACAGAAACCTATCTGACCTTTTCACCCTGCTTGAGCAGTCCGATGCAAGCTATGCACCCGCAATACGGCAGGCAATTAATGCGGCACTCAACTATCTTCCGGCGGATGAGCAACTGAATCTGGTTGCCGGAAGAATGGGTAAATCTGCCAACAAACACCTCTATTACAGCGCCCTTGCAAACAGCGGAACCCCGCAGGCAATGGATCTTATTTCCAAAGCATATGGTAAAGAAACCGGTAAAAATAAAAGCGCTGCTTTTGAAGCACTTGCCGGATGGAAATCGTTTAACGTTGTTTATCCTCTTTTGGATATAGCAAGAAGCAGCAAAAACAATCAGGAACTGGAAAAGGTAACCGATGCGCTTGTTTCGACAATCGCCGGATCTAATAAAACAGGTGCCGTTAAATACCTCTTCCTGCGCGAAACGATGTCATTTGCCCAAAACGACAAACAGAAGAATGAAATTATTAAACTGATGGGCACTACCGCCCAATACCAGGCAATGCTTTTCGTTGCTCCCTATATGGAGCAGCCTCAAACAAGCGAGACAGCTGCTATTGCGGCAATGAATATTGCAATTAACAATCCCTCTTTTGCCGGCACAGAAACAAAGAAAATACTGGATAAAGTAAGTCAAACACTTCAAAATCCCGATGCAGACTATCAGAGGCAATCCATCCAGAAATATCTCTCGGAAAACTCACAGGAGGGAGGATATATTTCTATCTTTAATGGGGAAAACCTGGACGGATGGAAAGGATTGGTGGCAAACCCGATCAAAAGGGCAGCCATGAACAAGAAAGAACTTACTCAGGCACAGCAGAAAGCAGACAAGGAAGCAGCAGAAAGCTGGATTGTTGAAGATGGAGTACTGCTCTTTACGGGAAAAGGCGACAACCTCTGTACCGAGGAACAATACGGCGATTTTGATATGCTAATAGACTGGAAACTGTATGAAGGGCCTGAACCTGATGCTGGCATCTATCTTCGCGGAACTCCGCAGGTACAAATATGGGACACAGCAAGAGTAAACGTAGGTGCACAAGTCGGGTCAGGCGGGCTCTATAATAATCAGGTGAATCCCAGTAAACCACTTAAGGTGGCAGATATAAAGGTGGGTGAATGGAATACATTCCGTATCAAGATGATAGGCGACCGCGTTTCGGTGTGGCTTAACGGCCAGCTGGTAACTGACAATGTCATTCTGGAAAACTATTGGGATCGCAGCCAGCCGATATTCCCTGTTGAGCAAATTGAGTTGCAGGCTCACGGTAGCAAAGTGGCATATCGCGACATCTTGATCAAAGAACTGGAACGCCCTGAACCATTCAAACTCTCAGAACAGGAGAAAAAAGAAGGGTTTGAGGTACTCTTCGATGGTACAAACATGCATCACTGGACAGGAAACACCACCGACTATATTATGGAAGATGGAGTGATAGCAGTATATCCTGGTAAGAACTACAGCGGAATCAACCGTAACCTCTACACCAAGAAAGAGTATGATAATTTTGTCTTTCGTTTTGAGTTTATGCTCACACCCGATGCCAACAACGGGCTGGGGATTCGTACTCCGATGGAAGGTGATGCTGCCTACCAGGGTATGGAGCTGCAGATTCTCGATAATGAAGCACCCGTTTATAAAGACCTGCAGAAATATCAGTATCACGGGTCGGTATATGGGGTGATCCCAGCTAAAAGAGGCTTCCTTAAACCGACAGGCGAATGGAATTACCAGGAAGTTATTGCCGATGGAGACAATATTAAAGTAATACTGAATGGGACAACAATCTTAGACGGAAATATTCGTGAAGCTGCCAAAAACGGAACGATAGATGGCAGAGAGCACCCGGGACTTTTCAATAAAAAAGGACATATCGGATTTCTGGGACACGGAACGGTTGTGAAATTCAGGAATATAAGAGTAAAGGAGTTGTAGATCTTTAGTATAATATCAACATTAAGATTTTATTGTGCCGGAAAAGATTATAAGTTGCTTTTCCGGCACAGTTTTTTAGAAATTGCTTTGTGACAGAAACAACAACCAAGTGTTTTATTTAATGATTGCTTATAATATATTGGTTAAAGGATAAATTATCATTGCGTTAAACTTTACTGAAATACAACAGTGTTTCTTGCTGACTCTCATTGTATTAAAAAAGTATTTAACTAACCATCAAGAAAAATTACCTATAATACAATTAAAATGGAAAATTTAAAAACATATCTGCTTGAAATATTTTTTTTGTACATTGCAATAGCAGCTCAGACAACACAATCTAACTATCAAATTCCATATCGGCAGTAAAGAAGCCCATATGATTGAAATAATCGCAAATAATTGATTTGATCATTACAAAATAAAGTTTTTTGACTGGGTTTTTTAATTTTTTAAATAAAAAAACCCAGCATCAGCAACGAAATACAAAATTTTCTTTATAGTTTTGTATATGTTGAAATATGCCTCCAAGAATAGTTACATTTATAAATCGATATAAAACTGATCACTATGTCCACAACAGCTAAACTGTATTCTTTAAGACTAAGCAACACGAAAACCTATCTATTCGCTGCTGTTTTTATTGCAGGAAACCTTCTGTTACCACAGCTGGCACACCTAGTTCCGCAAGGTGGGTTTATATTTTTGCCAATATATTTCTTCACCCTGATTGCCGCTTATAAATATGGCATTCATGTGGGACTACTAACAGCTATCCTGTCACCCTTGGCCAACAGCTTACTATTTGGCATGCCACCGGTAGCTGTACTTCCAGCCATAATGATCAAATCGGGCATTCTGGCTATCGCTGCAGCAATGGCTGCAAAACATTTTGGAAAAGTGTCTCTATTAGGCATTTTGATTGCTGTCATAGCCTATCAGGTTATCGGAACGGGTATTGAGTGGATAATGACTCAAAATTTCACCGTTGCTGCTCAGGATTTCCGTATCGGTATTCCCGGAATGATTATCCAGCTTTTCGGCGGATATTTTGTGCTGAAAGCACTGGCCAGAGTTTAAAATGATTGAAGTAAAACCTTTCGAAGAGGTTATGAAAAAGTTTCGCGAGATAGAGTTCCGCGAGACTTTCGATATGATTGTGGCAATTGCCAACGGGGGTGTAATACCTGCTGCAATCATCAATCAGCGTTTGAACGTAGAAATACAACTGTTAAAAATAAACCTGCGAGATCCCAGCCAAAAGCCTAAATACGACAGCCCGGTACTTGTCTCTCCAATAAATTTCGAATATAAGAATAAGACAGTGCTATTGGTTGAAGATCGTATAAAAACAGGTGCTACAGTAGATTTTGCTATCAATCTTTTACATGGCGCCAGGCAGATAAAAACCTTTGCCGTGAACGGCAGGGCTGATTATTCGCTATATGACGAATCATGTTTCAGATTTCCCTGGATTGTATGAGAAGAATCACCTTTTTTATTTTTTCCTGCTTATTAGTGCCCCATACGCTGCTGGCGGGAAACGGGTACACCGATAACGAAGAACTGAATGACACCATTCGCCTGGATGAGGTGATAGTTACGGGTAGCATGCCGAAAGTAAATCTGCGCAATGTACCCATGAGTATTTCCATTGTCGGAGAACAACAGATACGAAACCGGCTAGAGCCATCGCTGCTTCCCATACTTACGGAGGAAGTGCCCGGGCTCTTCATCACACAGAGAGGCGTTATAGGATATGGTGTGGCAAATGGCGCCGCTGGCGGAATGAGTATCAGAGGAATAGGGGGAATGCCTACATCGGGAGTATTGGTTTTAATTGATGGCCATCCCCAATACATGGGACTTATGGGACATCCGCTGGCGGACAGTTATCAATCAATGATGGCGGAACGTGTGGAAGTAGTCCGGGGCCCCGCTTCTGTTCTTTATGGCTCCAACGCTATGGGTGGCGTGATCAACATCATAACCAAAAAGCAACAACAGGAGGGACTTCAACAATCTGCCCAAACTATGTACGGCAGCCACAACACGTTTAGTGGAGAAGTAATGAACGGATGGAGGAAAGAGAGGTTGCAACTTGTAGGAAACATCGGATACAACCGCTCTGACGGTCATAGGGAAAACATGGAGTACAGGCAGGTAAACGCTTATGGAAAGGCTGGTTATCAATTATCCGGAAATTGGTCGGGATTTATCGACCTCAACCTCTCTAATACTAAGTCATCCAACCCGGGATCGATCTCCAACCTGATGATCGACAATGATGCCTATATTTTGCGGGGAGTAGCTTCTGCTGTTTTGGAAAATGAATTTACCCACACATCGGGAGCATTAAAATTCTTTTATAATTTCGGCAGGCATGAAATAAACGACGGTATCTCAAGCCTTTCATCCTCTCTGCCGCCTAACTATCGTTTTCGTTCAAATGACCAAATGTTTGGATTTTCAGTCTCTCAGTCCTATTCTTTTTTTGAAGGAAACAAGACAACTGCCGGACTCGATTTTCAACGCTTCGGAGGAAAAGCATGGAACAAATTCAATGACAAAGTGAATAATGAAGAGTTAGCAGATGTTCACCTCAACAATCAGGCGGGTTACGTGAATGTACAGCAAACTTTACTGGATAAATCACTTACAATAAACACAGGCATCCGCCTCGATCATCATGAAATAAACGGTTCAGAATGGATACCTCAGTTTGGAATAAGTTTCACTCCTTCATCTCCCACAGTAATTAAAGCCATCGTAAGCAAGGGATTTCGCAATCCAGCCATTCGGGAGATGTATATGTTCCCGCCGAAAAATCCCGGTCTGAGGCCGGAACAACTCTGGAATTACGAACTATCGTATCTGCAAACTCTATTGGGAAACAGATTTAACATAGGAGTAAACCTTTTTTACATAAATGGTGATAATATGATACGTGTGGAACCGGGTATCGGTAAATGGAGCAATACCGGAAAAGTAGAAAACAAAGGTTTCGAGATAAGCTCTATTTACATGGTTACCAATCACTTGCGACTCTCGAGCAACTACAGCTATCTCTATATGAGACATAAGATTATTGCTGCTCCTGAACATAAGTTGTATGTGAGCGGAATATATACCAAAAATCGGTTGAATTTTTCTACAGGCATGCAATATATTGGTAATCTGTACAAAGCCGTCCGCCCTGAACATATAAAGGAAAATTTCCTGCTTTGGAATGCTCGTGCTGGATTCAAGGCATCAGAGTGGCTTAATATCTTTTTAAAAGGAGAAAACCTGCTTGACCAGAAATATGAGATCAATGCTGGATATCCCATGCCTGGAGCTACAGTTTCCGGAGGGTTACAGGTGCAGTTTAAGTATATTTAAAAAAGCAGGTAAACTTTACGCAAAGATGATAATTACAAACGAAAATCATTTTTATGCTTATAAATTACAAAGATGAGCCCCCTGTAAACAGCCTCTTTTATTGTAAACAAACCAATATAAATATTGATATCACTAATATATAAATAATTATTTATATATTAGTGGCTTTCGGAGATGACTCAAAGATTAGTAAATTAACAAAACCAAAATAAATTAGATTATGGACAGACGGAAATTCTTACGGGCGGTAGCTCTTACAGGTGCTGCCCTTACTACAGTAAAAGAAGTGGGTGCGATGAGTGTTCTAACCCAATCGTTCGAAACTACCAACGCAGCCTCAAAATACGATTTGGTGGCAGTAATGGGAGATGAACCCGAAAACATGTTCCGCAGGGCGATTGCAGAAATAGGTGGAATGAAAAATTTTATCAGCAAAGGCGACAAGGTTTGCGTGAAGCCCAACATCGGGTGGGACCAGCCTGTTGAAATGGCAGCCAATACCAACCCAAAACTGGTTATGGAAATTATCAAACAATGTTTCGACGCCGGTGCTTCGGAGGTTACAGTGTTTGATCACACCTGCGACGACTGGCGAAAATCATACACTAACAGTGGCATTGAGGAAGCAGCAAAAAATGCAGGTGCCAAAGTGGTTCCCGCCCATCAGGAATCATATTACAAAACAGTCTCACTGCCCAAAGGGAGAAGCCTTAAAACTGCAAAGATTCACCAGGCAATCGTGGATAGCGATAAATGGATAAATGTGCCTGTACTCAAAAATCATGGCGGCGCACAATTAACTATCTCAATGAAAAACTATATGGGGATTGTATGGGATAGAGGTTATTTCCATGCAAACGACCTTCAACAATGCATCGCTGATGTATGTACATACGAAAAACGGCCGGTCTTAAATGTGGTGGACGCTTATAGATTAATGAAAACAAGCGGCCCTAAAGGAAAATCACTCTCCGATGTGGTTCTCTCAAAAGGGTTGTTTGTATCTCAGGATATTATTGCCGCCGATACTGCTGCTGCTAATTTCTTCAACCAGGCTCGTGAGATGCCTATAGAAAAGGTGACCCACATTGCCAAGGGACAAGAATTGGGTATTGGTACTATGAATCTTGACAATTTAAACATCAGAAGAGTACGAATGTAATTCCGTCTGTTTTTATTTAGAGTTGTTCGGCGTAATAATCCGGTAATATCAACCGGATTATGTCTCTGCGTATAACCGAGAATGGAAGGAAGGAAGGAAGGAAGGAAGGAAGCAAGCAAGCAAGCGAGCAAGGAAGCAAGGAAGCAAGGAAGCAAGGAAGCAAGCGAGGAAGCAAGGAAGTAAGGAAGTAAATAATAGAGTAAGAAAATAAGCAAGCAACAATAAAAGAAAACATTATGTTAAAAAAGATACGGGTTATTCTGTCTGTCATCCTGTTCACACTAATAACACTTTATTTCCTTGATTTCAGGGAAGTACTACCGGAAAGTCTTAGTATTCTGGCTGAGATCCAGTTTATTCCTGCACTCCTGGCACTTAATATTATTATTCTGGTATCACTGATTGTGCTCACCCTGATCTTCGGCAGAGTTTACTGCTCGTCCATCTGTCCAATGGGAATATATCAGGATATAGTAGCATGGCTATCCAAAAGATTTATCAGGAAGAAAAAATATAGGTACAGCAAGGCAAAAAATATTCTCCGGTGGAGTGTGCTTGCAGCCACTGTAATTGCTTTTGTTTTCGGATTTACCTTTCTGGTGGGACTTCTCGATCCCTACGGTGCATACGGAAGAATGGCAACACACCTTCTGAGGCCTGCTTATCTGGCCGGGAACAATCTGCTGGATACAATTTTCACCTCTTTCGATAATTACTCATTCTACAAGGTAGGGATCTACTCTCTGGGAGTTTTTTCAACCATAATAGCACTCCTTACTCTATTGACAATCGGTTACCTTGCATGGCGTGGCGGCAGGACCTGGTGCAACACTATCTGCCCGGTGGGAACCACACTTGGTTTGCTGAGCAAATACTCGCTATTCAGGATTCAGTTTATAGATGACAAGTGTAATATGTGTGGACTGTGTAGCATGAGGTGCAAGGCTTCCTGCATCGATTCCAGCAACAAACAGATAGATTACAGCCGGTGCGTTACCTGCTTTAACTGTATTGAGAGCTGCAACCACGATGCAATGAAATACAAGTTTATCATGCCTGTCAAAAGGAGACGGACAGATAATATTCAGGTAAACAGCTATGTGGAAAAGGAGATGTCGGAAAAAATGGATAAAACCGGGAAACCGGGAAGAACTGTAAAATCGGAGAAACCGGAGATAGCGGAAAAGACAGGGAATCCGCAAAAGATTAACAGGGTGGAAAGGACGGATAGACCTGAGAGAGCGGATAAACAAGATAATGATAAAAGATCTGTAGATGAATCGAAACGACGCTTCCTATCCGCCTCCCTGGTAACCGGACTGGCAGCAGGGAGCCTTATCGCGCAAGAGATTCAGGGAGGGGTAATTCCAAAGCGTGATTTAAAACGTCAGGTTCCTATTGCACCACCTGGGGCACTTTCCTTCGACCACCTACGGGAAAAATGCATCTCCTGCCACCTCTGCGTAAGCAAATGTCCGTCACACGTTATAAAGCCTGCATTCCTAGAATATGGCCCCGGAGGAATAATGCAGCCCAAACTCTATTTCAGCAAAGGTTTTTGCAACTATGATTGTACAATCTGCGGAGAGGTTTGTCCCACAGGAGCCATCCTCCCATTAACCAAAGAGGAGAAGAACCACACACAAATGGGGCAGGTGCAGTTTATTGTTGAGAACTGTATTGTCTATTACGATGAAACTAACTGTGGTGCCTGCTCTGAGCACTGTCCAACCCAAGCTGTACATATGGTCCCCTATAAAGGCTCGCTGACTATTCCCGAGATTAATCCCGCTATCTGTGTCGGTTGCGGTGGATGCGAATATGTATGCCCCGCAATTCCTTTTAAAGCCATCTATGTGGAGGGATTGCCATCACAAAATGTGATAGAGATTGAGCAGGAAGAAGCTGAGGATGTTGTAATTGACGACTTCGGATTCTGAAAGGCCAGTATTATAGCACTTCGAAAACAAGTGGTTCTTCTTCGGGTAATAACGAGGTTGTTATTCCTAAATCGGCCATACTATGGACAGGGAAACGTTCCATCGTCTATGTGAAAGGTTTTGCAAGGTGTATGGTGGACTAAAAGATTTAATTTATCTTTGTTTTTTAAAACAGACATACAGGCCATAATCTCTTATATTTAAAAACATTAACAAATGAATAGATCTATATTTCCGTTGTTCATTATTTTTTTCATTCTCAACACTTCCTCTCTCTTTGCCCAGCAGGGCGACTCCATCCGCAACGAAATACTTAGTCGCCGTGCCAGTGACATGGAAATAATTTCAAAAGGGCGTTCGCTAACCCTGGAACATTTGCTGAAGGGCGATATATCCGCTTTAAAGGATGTAAAAGATTATCTTGCCGGTGAAGCATTCAATCCATACAAAGTCTATCTGCCCGTAGAATACTGGCTTCTATCATTCTGGACTGAAGATTACACCGAACTGCTTCATGAGGCAAAGCAGTTTTCTGCGAATATCGACTTGAATAATGGCGGTTACTGGCAAATGCCCGAAAGGTTCAGGCCTTCATCAATGTTGAGAATGATATCCGATAACGACCATCTCACAGAGGAGGCAGGAAAGAAATCAGCTGAATCATATCTGCCATTGACAGTATGTATAGACAATTCGGAGTTGAGCGTGGAAGAGAAGGAGTTTCTCAAATTGTGGCTATACTCACTTCTTTTCACGCCTGATAAAGTGGATGATGAACCGGAGATGGAAGAGGTAAATTCCATGGCGACCGGTTTTTTGGAAACCTACGAAAATAGTGAATATGCAGACTACACACGCAGGTTTATCCGCTACCGGTTCCGGCCGGGTAACTGGGGGTTAGGATATGAGTTCTATCTGGGGCATAACGCACTTACCGGCGGGCTGAGTCACCACTTCAGAAACAGTATCGCAGGCGGTTTTGCTCTGGATGCGCTTTACAAGGATTTCGACCTCTCCCTGCGTTTCAACTATGCTTCCACCAAAACCAACCGGGAAGTTATCAATCATAATATTAACTGGCCGGTCAATATCAAGGGCTATCTTATCGGAGCCGATCTTACGCTCCAATATCCGGCCTTCCAAAGTCGTGACATCAAGTTTATGCCTTTCATAGGTATCGGAGGAATGGGTATGGGACCAACTGATACAGAGATAAAGAGCCATCCCGAACTGGGTGATTTCAAGGAGTTGTCGGCTCTTAACTACCTGGCAGGACTGGAAATTAAACTGAATACCTGGAGCAAAGAGACAGACCTCTCCCGCTACGGAGGAACCTACATAGGAGTACGTTACACTTTTTACATACCCAACTACAACAGGGAAAACAACCTGCTGGATGGGAACATGCATATGGTTACCCTCAGCTTCGGTGGTTTCAGCCGTCCCCCTAAAAGGCATTTCTAATATCGGCAGAAGTGGTTAGGCTCAAACAGTCAACATATAGAGATATCTTAAAAGTATTATCTCGTAACTGTTGAGTATGTAACGATATCGATCAATCGGGATAGCTGACTGACTGGGTCAGTAATATCTCCTCATTGGGCTTCAGATTAAGCAGCTTGCCCAGCTTATCCTTATCGAACGATCCACGCACAACTGAACCAAGTCCCTCTGATGCACAGTAGAGATAGACGTTTTGCGACACAAATCCGCAATTTGTATAGGCATACTGCCTGCTGGAAGCCATATCCATGTCGGAGACAAAAACCAGATTAAGTGCCGCATCAGCAACAAAATCCTGGACACCTGTCTCAGCACGATAGTCCCCTTTTTTCACCTCTTTCAGAGTGTGGTTTCGGGCATCATAAAAATAAATCCCGTTTTTGATCACCACGTACAGTTCCAGTTCCTGGCGGTTGTTTGCCGTTGGTGCGGTGCGTTTATCATCGCGATTAAAACCATTGGCAGCCCACAACAGATCTGATAGTTGCCGTATTGTCAGCTCTTTGTCCCGGTAAGAACGGACTGATTTTCTTTCGTTAAGCGCCTGCATCAGTGGTTTTCCACCTGTTCTGTCGGGATCAGGCAATTTAATATCCTGTGCGGATAATGAGTAACCCATAAGTAATCATATGGAGTCATGAAACTATTTCACCAAACTGATGTTAAAAAAAACTTCAAAACAACTGACTGTTATTTTTAACAATCGGTCACAACTCTGCAGCCGAAAGTTCCGCAAGCGCTTTCTGATAATCACGTTCCGCTTCCAATGCCAAATCTACCGTTTCGTAATACAACCCCATCTCAGCAATGTAATCCAGCAGGGATATCTCACCGGCATCAAGGGCTTTTTTCAGCAACCCGAAACTGTTTGCCGTTTTTAGCGACCTGCGATATTCCCCTGCAGTTATTTTCAGTCCTTCGGTACGGTTATACAAAATCTTTAGCCGGTCATAAAGTTGCTTTCTACTGTCAGCCTCCCGCAATTCGGCAGCAGATAGTGATACTTTAGCCTGTTTCACCCGGTTTTTATTCTCCCACAAAGGGATGGAAACGCCCAAAGTAATTCCCTGAAATCGTTCTCCTGCAACCTTCTCGCTCATGTATCCTGCCGAAAAGGAAGGCAGTCCCATTGCTTTGCTTAGCAACACCTGTTGTTTTCCTGCTTCAACTTCCTGTCCGGCAAACGCCAAAATGGGATTCCTAATGGCAGCGTGGGAAAACCAGCTTTCGAAGTCTACCGGAAGCATAATATCATCATAAATATCTACGTCCAGTGATATCTCTATACCTCCGTTCAGCCTTTTCAGTTGTTCAAGCAGTGTATTACGTTCTACATTGATACGTGACACCTCTCCCTGTGCTAACGAAAGATTAAGCAGCGTTTTATTGTACTCCAGACGACTTGCATCACCTGAATCCATGCGCGACCTATACCCTCCTGCAATTATTCCGGCGTGCTTCAGACGCACCTCTAACTCTTTCATAAGAGCATTGTAATAGATCAGATCAATACAGTACTGCTTTGCCTCAAGCAGAATATTCATCCGGCCAGTCAAATATTGCCATTCCACCAGCCTGTTTTGACTCTCTGAGGCCCTATTTTTCATTCCTGTTATTGTGGGAATATCAAAATTCTGGATCAGACTGATATCGGTCCTGTTTCCAATATCCGTGGGATCACCCCACAGATAATTGTACACCGCCTCAGGGTTGCTGAGAAATATTCCTGTCTTGTTCTTCAGCTTTTCGGCATCGGCGGTTTCACGAAGTGCCTTCAGGGTTGTGTTGTTCTTCTCGATTGCCTTAAGCACAGCAGCAATATTATCTTGCGCGGAAAGTGTAAAGCCCATCGCAAACAGCAATAAAATTATGAATGTTCTCATTTTCATTGTTATTTATTCATATGTTTATTTTTAATCATGCCTGATTCATCTGTAATTTCTTCATCTCTTATAACCTCTCTAACTATTATTCTGTTTGTTAAAAGATATATAATCGGAATAATAAATCCATTAAGTAAAGTAGATGTAAGCAGTCCGCCAAGAATAACTTTAGCCATAGGACTCTGAATTTCGTTACCTGGCAGATCGCCGCCCAGAGCCAGAGGAATAAGTGCCAAACCAGTTGTAAGAGCCGTCATCAGAATCGGGTTCAATCGGTCAAGCGAACCGTGAATTACACATTCTCGGGCAGAGAAGCCTTCGTTTTGCAAGTCGTTATACCTGGAAATAAGCAACATTCCGTTTCGTGTAGCAATTCCGAACAGTGATATAAAACCGATAATTGAAGGTATACTGATAACACCATCTGATAAGAATATGATAAAAATACCACCAATGAGAGCCAACGGCAGATTCAGCATAATTACGGCCGACTGTGCAACACTCCGGAACTGGTTAAACAACAACAGAAAAATAACAATAATCGAAAATATGGAGGTAACAAGGAGTGTGCGCGATGCAGCCTGTTCACTCTCAAACTGTCCTCCGTATTCGATATGATATCCTTCGGGCAGAGAGATCCCGACATTAATCCTGTCCTGAATATCGTTCACAACGCCTCGCAGGTCGTTACCGGCCACATTGGCTGAAACCACTATTTTACGTGATACGTTTTCCCGGTTGATCGTATTGGGACCCATGGATGAGGCGATGTTGGCAATATTACCTAACGTTGTTTTTTGTCCACCGGCATCTACAATCATATTTCTGATATTTTCAGCGGTTGCGCGACTTTCTTCGTTAACCTTCAACGTAAGATCGAAAGACCTGTCCCCCTCATATACCTGAGAAACAACCTCTCCGCCCAACATCACATCAACTATCTCGGCAAACTGAGGCAGTGTTATATTGTATTTGGCAAGCATTTCGCGCTTCGGCGTTATTTTCAGTTGTGGCCGTTCAATCTGCTGCTCCACGTTGAGATCGGCAACACCCTCCACATTTTCAATTAAACCTTTTATCCGGTTAGCTAAAGTAAACATTTTATTCAGATCGCTCCCGAAAATTTTGATGGCGATATTTGCCCGGGTACCGGAAAGCATGGCATCTATCCGGTGCGAGATAGGTTGCCCTATTTCAATATTAACTCCCGGCAGAATTTTAAGTTTTCCACGTATATCCTTCAACACTTCCTCTTTCGACCTTTTTTTCAGAATAAAGGGAGCTTCAATCTCTGAGACATTTACACCTAATGCGTGTTCATCAAGCTCTGCACGTCCCGTTTTTCTTCCCACCGTCTCTACCTCCGGTATAGAAAGAAGTATGTTTTCAGCAATGCGCCCCATCCTGTCAGACTCATCAAGCGATATTCCCGGAAGTGTGCTGATATTGATCGTAAAAGAGCCCTCATTAAAAGACGGAAGAAAACTTCTTCCAAGAGTAAAGAAGACAATAACAGCTACAACAAATAGCGCACCTGTTCCTGCTAAAACCCACTTTTGATGATAGAGTGTCCAGTCCAGGGCTTTCTTATATGCACCCTTCAGTTTTCGAGCTACAAGGGGATCGCTTTCAGGTTTGCCATCTTTCTTATCCTTACCCAGCAGATAACTGCACAATACAGGAGTCAGTGTAAGCGCCACAACTGTAGAAGCAACCAGGGCAAAGATAAATGATATACCGAGAGGAGCCAGCATACGCCCTTCCATTCCTGAAAGGAAGAACAACGGAACAAAACTTGCAATAATGATAAATGTTGAATTCATGATAGGCAGACGCACCTCCTTGGAAGCTTCGAAGATAACCGTCAATTTTTTTTTCTGCTCTTCTATAGGTTTCTCTCTGTTTTGGCGTAATCGTTTGAACACATTCTCCACATCCACAATTGCATCGTCCACAAGCGAACCTATAGCTATAGCCATACCTCCCAGGCTCATTGTATTTATTGTCAGTCCCATCATTTTAAGCGCGAGAACCGAGGTCAACAATGAAATCGGGATAGTAACCAGCGAAATCAGGGTTGTCCTGGCATTCATCAGGAATATAAAGAGCACGAAAACAACAAATATTCCTCCCTCTAAAAGTGCCTTTTGAACGTTATTTATGGAATTTTCGATGAAACGGGACTGACGGAAAATATCAGTCGAGAGTTTCACATCCGCCGGGAGTGTCTCCTGAAGCTCTGCCAGCGACCGGTCCAGCTGATCGGTCAGCTTCAGCGTGCTTGTAGCCGGTTGCTTGGTCACAGTAATCAGCACCGCCGGTTTTCCCCGTTCCGATGCAACACCAAGCTTTGGAGTTTTGTTGCCGATTGTTACCTCAGCCACGTTCTCAAGATATACAGGAACATCGTTCACACTCTTCACAACAGTCTTACCAAGTACCAACGGATCATTTGAAGAGAGTATGCCACGGATAATATATTCGTTTCCATACTCATAAAGGACCCCTCCCGAAGCATTACGGTTCATTTGTCTCACCACGCTCATTATCTCGTTAAGGCCAACACCATAATGTTTCATCTTCCCGGGATTGAGCAGTATCTGGTATTCCCTGATTTCACCACCTATCACTGTTACCTGAGCCACACCACCAGTAGAAAGCAGACGAGGACGAACAGTCCAGTCAGCTATCGTACGCAGCTCCTGCATCGATGTGCTGTCTGCCGTGAGCCCAATAATCATCACTTCACCCAGGATAGACGATTGAGGCCCTAATGTAGGATTACCCACGTTGGAAGGCAAAGACTCACCTACCAGAGCAAGTTTTTCCGATACAATCTGTCGGGCACGGTAGATATCCGTTCCCCAATCAAACTCTACCCACACTATGGAGAATCCGGTGGTGGAAGAGGAGCGGACACGGCGCACACCGGTGGCTCCATTCACGGCTGTCTCAACGGGAAAAGTGACCAGCCTCTCCACCTCTTCGGGAGCCATTCCTTTAGCTTCTGTCATCACTACAACCGTAGGTGCATTCAGGTCGGGAAACACATCCACCTCCATATTGGCAGCAATGTATGTTCCCGCAATAATTAACAATACAGATGCCACCAACACAACCATACGGTTGTTCAGCGAAAATTTTATGATCTTGTTTAACATTCTGTTTCGCCTTTCAAAGTTAATGAGTATGCCCTTCGGGTAAGACAGATGATGTTGCAGCCAGCTTTACCTGATAAACACCTCTTATTACAACCCGGTCCCCCGGCCTTAGTCCTGAGAGTACCCTGATCCTGTCACCATTACTCTGTCCAAGCTTCACCTCCTGCTTCTTGTAGCCCTCTTCATCCAGCTGCAGATAAACAAAATAAAGTCCCTGTTCCTCGGTTAAAGCTGAAACCGGGACGGAAATCACATTTTCCATCTTACCTGATAGCAGATATACTGTCACATAAGAACCGGAGATTATGTCTCCGATATTATCGAATTCGAAGTTGACGGGAATGCAGGACGACTCTTCAATGGATCCTTTTCCAAACGACAATAGCCGCCCGTTCAGTTCCGAAAGTTTATAGACCCTATTGTCATACGATGTCTGAAAATTGGCGCTCTCAATGTTGCCGAGGCTTTTAAAATGATTTTCCGGGACCTCTGCACGCAGTTGCAGCCGACGGTTCTGTGAAACGGTTGCAATTGTCTGCCCTACCGAAACATATTCTCCCTGTCTGACCATCAGGTTTTTGATATATCCGCCAATGGGCGATGTAACCTTCACACCACCAGGTGTGGCATGGGCAGCCAGAGCCTCAAAGCTGTTTTTTGCCATTTCGTATTCCAGACGCCTCTGTTCATACTCCCTGGTTGAAATAACTTGCTCTTTCACCAGCTCCCCGGCACGTCGGTACTCTTTTTCTGCTGTCTCAAACTCTACCCGGGTTTTTATGACAGGGTCACCATCCTGAATGTTTTTCGATGAGATGACTACTATGGCCTCACCAGCCCTCACGGCCACACCATCAGTGAATGTGGCTCCCGCAAACGATACTGTTCCGCTGGAAGTGGCAGCAATAATAGCCTCATCTCCCAAAGCCGGCATGATATGGCCGCTCGTCCTGATAACATCGGTAAAAGTGGCCGGCACAATAGTTTCCAGCTGCAGTCCGGCCGCTTCAGCCTGTTGAGTGGTAAAAGTGATCTCATCAATATGATCATGATCTTCTTCATCATCGTGACAATGTGAATCCACGTTTTTTATCTGTTTGTGTGCCTCATCTGTTGAAGAGTATTTATTGTTTTTCTCCGGGCTGCAGCCGGCAACAGAGAGCACGGAAATAATGAATAAATGTAGTACTATAATAGATTTCATCTGTTTTTAAAAGAATAGCCTCTACAAAAGGCTGTAATTATTTAACTGACTAAAAAATCTGAATGTAAAAAAAAGGATCAACACGGTAAGTCGCAGAGTACATAAAATAATATACTTGAATAATGAGGATATCTCATGTCCCGGTCAGAACAGGCTTACAATAAGAGGTAAATAAACGGGGCATCTCATTGAATCATGAAAATTCAAAGGGCAGGAAGTTATCTCTTACATCAATGTACTTACAGGTCGATCAGTATAGAAAGGGAGGGGCACGTAGGCCATGGATTTGTGTATTTCCAGGAGATATGTAAAACGCTGTATATTCCCAGTAACCGGTTTTGTTTAACGTGTTTTCGCCGGGAACTGCAACATAGTCCGCCACAAGAAAAAAGAGGGGGAACAGGTGTATATGATTCAGATTATCGCAACCACCACAGATAGATACCTTGTATTTAATCTTATTCTCGGAACCGGGGACAAAGTAGTCGGCATCAGCAACACATGATTGTCCGTTTTTTCCGCTGCCGGCAGCATGTCTGTGTATATCGCCAGGTATGTTGTCCGTTTCGCAACATTCCATCATCACACAGGGTAAGCCGTCGTGATGGTGATGTGGTATAATCCCAGACATCAGCAGCAATAATGCAGCCAATAGAATGAATGATATGGAAAACCTCTTTTTCAATGAATGCGATTTGTAGCAAAATTAAATTTTTATTTTCAGTTTCTCAAGTAAAAACCGCATAAATGCATTGATTAGTTCATAAAGAAAACAAAACATGCTTCTCTTTTCTCGTCATGGCTATTTGGAAATACTCCACCAAGTGATCACCTAAACTCCTAATGATCAATGCGAGACGTTAATAGACCAGATAAGTCGCAATTTGCTGATAACTGACAAATGCCGGTAAAGATTATTTTCAATTATTTTGATATGATGATTTTTCATTGATAAGAGAAAGAATCTGCTTTAAATATATTTGGCAAACAGCTCCTTCCATTATCTACAGATCCAGCAATAATGAAACCGGTTCGGAGAGAAACTCCATCACCTTACGGATAAACCGGGCAGTCTCTCCACCATCCACTATGCGATGGTCTACCGTGAGCGAAAGAGGCATAATATTTCCGATAACTATTTCATTATTCTTTACAATGGGTGTTTTTAGAATACGCCCTATCCCAAGTATGCCTGCCTGTGGATAATTAAGCACCGGTGTGGCGAAGATACCGCCGATGGAACCAAAGCTGGTTATTGAAAAAGAACCCCCTTTCAAATCATCCAGCGTCAGTTTTCTTGACCTCGCCTTTGTGGCCAGCTCACCGGTGCGCATCGCTATTTGAAAGATTGAAAGCTTATCTGCGTCACGAATCACAGGAACGACCAATCCATCCGGTGCATCTACAGCGATAGCAATATTATATCTATTGCTGATAATCATCCGGTTGTTTTCAAAATCAATCTGCGAATTGAGCTGCGAATGTTGCTTTAATGCCAGGGCTACCGCTTTAACGATAAAAGGAAGATAAGTAAGCTTGACTCCTTTATCGGCAAGCTTGTGCATGAGCTTATCTTTCAGCTGTATCAATCCTGATATTTCCACCTCTTCGAATATTGACATATGAGCTGCGTTCTGTTTAGATTTCAGCATGTTCCTGGCAATAGTTTTTCTTATTTGTGTCAGCGGCTGGTAGGTCACATCATCGGGAATACCATTGAGCTGTTCTTTTCTATCGGCTTTCTGCTCCCTACTTTCTTTAAAGCTCACAATATCCTTATCCATTACCCTTCCTAAAGGGCCGCTTCCTTTTATATTGCTGATATCAATATTCATCTTCTTCGCCATGGCACGTGTTGCAGGTGTTGCAAGTACTTTTCGCGATCCGCCTTTGTGGTTCACTATTTCAAGAGATCCTTCATCGCTTGGCGCCTGAATGATATTCTTATCGGCCAGTTCCATGGTGCCGACAACTGCAGCTACATCTTCTTGTTCGGTGATTGTCTGATAAGGCTGTTCTACTTTTACAGAGCCTTGCTCGTTTTCAACCCCTTCCAGTTCAATATCCACAAGGGGTGATCCAACAGGTATCACATCACCTGCAGCTCCATAGCAAGCTGTAATAATTCCGCTTTTCGGAGAAGGGATATCCGCCACCACCTTGTCGGTCTCCATCTGAACAACCAGATCACCCACCTTCACTCTATCCCCTTCTTTTACATACCACTCCAGGATAGTTCCCTCCTCAAGCCCTTCACCCAGATCGGGAAAGTTAAATACATACTTCATGCTGCGAAAAGTTAAAAATGGATACTCTTTTCGATCTCATAGTAAATACGGTCTGGCGAAATAACATAGTATCTTTCGCCCTGTGCCAGGGGAACAACAGTATCGAACCCCATCACCCTCACCGGCGGCGCTTCCAGATAAAGAAAAGCCTCCTCATTGGCAACAGCGATTAACTCCGATCCGACGCTGAACGATTCGTGTGCTTCGGCGACGATAACCATCCGGCCTGTTTTTCTTATTGATCTACCTACAGTCTCCCTGTCGATAGGGTAAACAGAGCGCAGATCAATCAGTTCTACAGATATGCCTGCCTCCTCAGCCATTGCAACTGCCTTCCGGCACTCACGAATCATGGCACCGAAAGCCACGAGAGTTATATCTGTCCCTTCTTGAACCACCTTCGCCTTTCCCAGGGGGAGGGTAAACTTTTCATCTGAAACTTCCTGCCTTATAGCACGATAGATCCGTTTCGGCTCCATAAAGATGACAGGGTCATTGCTTTCGATGGCAGAAATCAGCATGCCTTTTGCATCGTACGGAGTAGAAGGTATCACCACCTTCAGTCCCGGTATATGAGCAAAGAGTGCCTCCGGGCTATCGGAATGATGTTCGAGCGCATTTATACCTCCTCCGTAAGGGAAACGAATAACTACAGGCACATTGAACTTTCCCCGTGAACGGTTCTGCAAACGCGAGACATTTGAGATAATCTGGTTGAAGGCCGGAAAGGTGAACCCCTCAAATTGTAATTCCACAACAGGCCTGAGTCCCGAAACGGCCATTCCCAAGGCAGTTCCTGCAATTCCGGACTCAGCCAGCGGAGAATCGAATACACGCTCAACACCATATTTTCTCTGCAGTCCCTCCGTCACGCGAAAAACACCTCCCCCAAACCCCACATCTTCTCCATAAACAACAATACTCCCATCTTCACTCAATTTAATATCCAGTGCATTGTTGATAGCCTGCACCATTGTCATTATACTCATTTTCTCTTCTCCTTCCAGCTTAAGAATTGTTCATACTTCTGCTTTTGTCTCTTTAACTCGTCCGGTATATCAGTGTACATGTATTGAAACAGATCGCCCAGCGGGTATGATTTATTGTTTTCCGCCTCAATAAACTCCTTGTCGATCTGTAGCTTGTATTCTTCCTTTAGCCTCTCTTCGTCTATATTCCATATACCCTGGTTTTCCATATATCGCTTCAATCGGATCAGCGGATCTGCCAGCCTCCATCTCTTTTCCTCCACCTTCTCCCTGTACTTTGTGGGATCGTCAGAAGTGGTATGAGCCCCAAGTCGATATGTAAAAGCCTCTATTAGCAGGGCTCCCCTGCCAGAGCGTGCATACTCTGATGCCGTTTTATAGGCAAGGTACATGGCAAAAAAGTCGTTTCCGTCCACCTTGATGCCCGGGATACCGAACGCGACCGACTTAACAGCCAGGTTGATTGAATTGGTCTGGGAACTTACGGGAACAGAGATGGCATACTGATTATTCTGAATGGTAAATACGACCGGCACCTTCCATACACCTGCAAAGTTCAGTGCCTCACTGAAATCTCCTTCCGAAGTGCCTCCATCGCCGATAAAAGTAAAGACCACCTCATCTCTTTTCCGGTATTTAACGGAATACCCAATGCCGGTAGCATGATGAAGCTGGGTGCCTATTGAGATGGCAATAGGCAAAACATGCTTAGCATTCTTGAAACTTCCGCCATGCTCATTACCACTATAAAAGAGGAATATCTCTTTCATTGTTACCCCTTTCGCCAACAGGGTACCCATTTCACGAAAAGCTGGTACCAACCAGTCTTCATCACGGATATTCATTCCGGCTGCAATATGGATAGCCTCCTGTCCAAGGTTAGGCGTATAAGTGTACATTCTCCCCTGACGTTGGAATGAGATAGCCATCTCATCGGCTATCCGTTCATACAGCATCTGTTTATAGGCATCTGTAATAGTTCTATCATCCAATACTGGCATCAGATCTTTACTGACAATATTACCATCATTATCAATAATACGCAGCATCTTATCTTCTAATGGGTCAAAATCACGAAAAATCGAAGGTAAATCGTTTTGGGCCATCTATCTGTTTATTTAGAACGAATTTAAATAGTAATTAGCTGTGTATATAACATTCCGATAAATAAATAGTTTGATGATGTTTGATGCAAACCTGGAACAAATTGTTGCATAGATTGACAAACAATATCTTACATCCCTATTTTTTAGCTACGGTTGCATCTTTTTCCGTTTTATGCAGTATATCCGGATAGCTTTATTGCAAAACATCAACTATTTCTCTTACTAGATACGGGAAATCGGCAGGCTGCATTGGGGATAGAGGCAGGCTGCATGAACATTATTCCCTAAACCACGTTCTAAAATACATAAATATTTACAAATATCGATTCTTGCAAATCCGTCAAACCAAATACCAACTATGCAAAAATAACGACAAATGAAAAGATGTACAGCCTGTTTTCTTCTCTTCTCTGTTATATCATTTATCCCTACCGGGTGCAGCTCAGGCACTCCGGTGGAGAATGGCAATGAAGAGATAGCCGTTACATATAATGATTCCATACCCCATCTCAGCGAAGAGAGGAGAAAGCTGACAGGAACAGACATCCGGTTGCTAAAAGATATTCAATACGATAAGTATTTGCTTGATGATGAATACCCTTATAAGGACACTGTCCGGCGTTTTCAATGGGAAAAGATTAAAGAAGGAATTGCCCATATTGAAAATGAAGTCTCCCGTGGAGGCAGCTGGGGTGTTTTGAGCAATTACAAGAACATGAACGGTGAAGCCCCCACCATTGAAGGTTTCGTGAGAAACGACTATAGAAGGGTTTCCGATCAATTCGGTGTTGAGCGTTACCAGTCGGTTCCTCTCTATAGTGCATATGGCGACACAGTATTGGTACGCTACGGGAGAGATGGGTGGATAGTGAAAGTTACTGGAAACGACACCATTGAGATGGTCAGGGTGACCGGAGTTTCTATGGAGGGTGAATATCTGGTTCCTAACCGTTATCTGAAAGTATGGGGTGACAGCATCTGTTTTGATAAAGTTGTAGCGGTAGATGTCACCAATCAGAATATTTCAACATTGACGAGAGAAAACGGTGGCTGGCATATATTGAGTATGAATCCCGCAACCACAGGTACGCACAGGCCGCCGCATGCACATGAAACACCTACGGGAATTTTCGCTGTTCAGGAGAAGAAAGAGAAAATGTACTACGTAAAAGACGGTACAAGCGAGATTGCCGGATTCGCCCCCTATGCTTCCCGTTTTACTAATGGAGCTTACATCCACGGCGTTCCGGTACAATATCCCAATAGAAATGTAATTGAATACAGTCCATCCCTGGGTACCACACCCAGGTCTCATATGTGTGTCAGAAACGCATCGTCTCACTCTCAATTCGTATATGACTGGGCAACTGTTAAAGAGTCGGTTGTTATTGTTATTGATTAACAAATGAGTCTGCTCCTAAAGGCCCTAAATATCAAAATTAATTAAATTAATCCGCTGAATATCAATATGTATTTTGGCCTGTTTACAATTACAAAGGCTTTTTGTAGGGACTCACAATTATATTCAAAAAAATAGAGTATATTTGGCAATATTTTTCCTGAACAGGCTATGCGTATAATAATATTCTCTTTCATATTTCTTGTATTCTCTTCCCTCTCTTTCCCCATTGGGAAAAAGTATCAAAAGGAAAACGCTTCACCAGCAACACTCTCTTCAAATGGTTGCGAGTTACTCTATGAACAGATGAATCTTTGCGAATTAATGCATTTCGACGCCTTCAAATCTGCATACACCGGTTATACAAAGTTAAATATCAATAACAATCCTCTGCTTACGGTGATCGATTTCAGTCTCCCATCATCCGAAAAAAGGATGTACGTACTTGATTTGGAAAAGAGAAAGGTACTCTTTGTTTCTTATGTTTCACACGGGCGCAACAGTGGAGAAAACTTTGCTACATCATTCTCAAACCTGAGCGGTTCACACAAAAGTTCATTGGGTTTTTACCGTACAGCCGGCACATATAACGGAAGCAATGGATATTCGCTTCAGCTGGACGGTTTGGAAGAGGGCATTAACGACAAGGCAAGATCTCGGGCCATCGTAATCCACGGAGCCGATTATTGCAGTGAGAAGGTTATTAAATCTACCGGAAGGCTGGGCCGTAGCTTCGGTTGCCCGGCGCTTCCCAAAGAGCTGACAAAACCTGTCATCAACACCATAAAAGGAGGTTCATTGCTCTTCATATATGCCGGCCGCCCAGATTATACGGCCATGAGCAAGGTGGACAAAATCAGCATAGAAGAGCATTCTGTTCAATATTTTAAAACTATTTTCAAAGTCCTCAATCTTTATTGAAACCTAAAAATATTTTTCATCATTCAGTTTGAGACCCATTTTATAAAGATCACGTAATTTTAAAAAATGATGCATTGCTTGAAATTTCGCAATTCCGCTTTTTCATTTCACCAAACTCATTAACTCCTGATAGTTTTCTACCGCGTCGAATATTATCTTGTCGCTGCTGATTGCCTGGAAGTGTTTCCGGGCACAGGATATTTTTGCTGACTCCACTTCCCTGAGTTCCATGGTGGAGATATTCCCCTTGGTCTCTGCCACGAAATAGACATGCTTGACCGCTCCTTCGTTAAACGCGATGGCCCAGTCGGGATTGTATTTCCCCACCGGAGTACTGATATAAAAGCCCTTGGGAAGCTTCACATATACGCTCACCTCACTGCTAATATCCAATTGTTCGGCAAATGGTTTTTCCGTCTTTACTGAATCGAAGATCACGTAATCGTACAGGTGCTTGTTTGCTGCAATCGCGTTCACACCGAGTTTGCCTTTCAAGGTTGGTTCGGTGAAGATCTCCGTGCCGAAGCTGTCGTTCAGTTTGTTGTAAGCAATATGCTGAATGATCACCGTAGCTTTCTCCTCGTTGATCAGGTTGGAGCACTTAAGGATAAACTCCTCGGGGTTGAGCATGAACTGGTCGAACACCGGTCTCTCGATACCGGTCAGGATTCTTACCACCGTATTGCGAGTCAGTCCCGTTTCAGCTACCACCTTTCCCACCAGGTCGTATTTTACGTTGCCGTTTACCGCAGAGTGCACATCGATGTGTTTCGACGATTGCTGCTTGAACCCCTCTCCTACTTCTAATGATTCTTTTGACTCAATCATTTCCAAAGCTCCAGAGGTGACGGTGAAAAAGATCTTCGACACGTTCAAATGGGTGTTCAGTCGCTGAATCGCCTTGCGGACCAACTCCTCTGTCTCGAAATCCACCACGTAAGCCGTCTTGGTGTTGATGCTCTTCCAAAGTTTTTTAAACTCCTCGCGGTTGAACTTCTGTTCATCAAGATGCAGTTCCACGTTGTTGCCCCGTGCATTATCGGGAGCAAGCATCTTCGGGTTGTAGACCGAATCGAGGATATGCATCACCGACTCCCTGCTGGCTTCCACCTCTCCCGGCAGTTGGAAGCTGCCGCTCTCTTTGTCCTCGTAGTACTTATCGGTCAGGGTCCCCGCCTTCACGTAACCATAACCTGCCAGGCTCTCGTAGAGGACCAGGGCCGCCTCCTCACCCACTGGGTATGGCCTGCCTTGTTTATCTGCCAGCACCTTATCCTTGAACAACGAGGGAGAAACTTTCTGTGGACGGACGGCAATCACTTCGACCAGTTCAGTCTGGAGCGCCTTTGCAAAGCGGTCGTAGCTCTCGCTCGCGATTACCGTCAGCTGGTTGATATGATGCACCTCACTCCCCAGGAAATTGGTGTCCATACGCTCCCCCTCCTGGTTCACGCACAGGCGGAGTCCGCGCCCCACCTCCTGGCGTTTGCGAGTCTCCGCTTCGCTCTGTTTCAGCGTACAGATCTGGAACACGTTGGGATTGTCCCAACCCTCGCGTAGTGCAGAGTGAGAAAAGATAAAGCGTACCGATTCACTGAAAGAGAGCAGCCGCTCCTTGTCCTTCATGATCAGGTAGTAGGCATCGGTATCCACGCTCTCTTTTGTTTTTCGTTCCACTTTCCCGTCCACGAACTGATTCTTCCTTTTGTCGATGGAGAAATATCCCGCATGCGTTTTATCTGCCGCGATCGATTGCAGGTAACTGATATAGGCATCTTCGCCAATTTTCAGTTGCAGGCTGTTCACCACATCGTCGTACTCCTCCTCGAACATATCCGCATAGGAACCGTTGAACGCATTGCCGGAAGCATCGTACTGCTTGTATTTGGCCACTTCGTCGATAAAAAAGAGACTCAACACCTTAATGCCCCTGAAGTAAAGCATTCGTTCACGTTCGATATGCGACAAGATGGTCTCCCGGATCTGGATCCGGCGAAGCTGCTGCTCGTTCACCGCCCCTTTCACATCGCCGGCATAGAGTTTTGTTCCGTTCTGAAAAGTGACAGAATTATCTCTGCCGTCGATATTTGTCACGGTGAATCCATCCCGGTACTGTTCAAGCGACCCCGATCGGTCGTACAGATTATGCCCTATTTCAATTTTCCGGACCACCGCCTTCACACCACCGGCTTGCTTCACCTCAAATCCCAGGTTTGCGGTGGGACTCTTCTCCTTGAAGAGATTGATCCCCTCCAGGTAAAGATACCCCTCCGTCCCGGTAGTTCCGGTCTGGGCAATCCCTTTCACCGCGATCTTCTTCACCAGCTTCTTGTTGTAGGCCTCCATGGCATCCAGCCGGTAGATCAGGTTGTAAAGACTGTCCTTCTTATGCGTAGCCGAATAACGCAACGTGAACAGCGGGTTGAACCCCTTCAGGTTCTCTTTGGTCTGTTTCCCCTCCACCGATTGCGGCTCGTCGATAATCAGGATGGGATTGGTTTTGGCAATCACATCAATCGGCCTGCGGCTGCGGAAGCTATCCAGTTTCATGTAGATACGCCTGGCATCCTTTCCCCGGGCGTTGAACGCCTGGGCATTGATGATCATCACGTTGAGCGAGTTGTCGCTGGCAAAACGGTCGATCTCGGTCAGCTGGGACGAGTTATAGATAAAGAACCGGATCTTTTTTCCGTAGTCCTCGGTGAAGTGTTCCTGCGTGATCTGGAACGACTTATATACCCCCTCGCGGATGGCAATGCTTGGCACCACGATAATGAACTTGCTCCAGCCATACCGCATGTTAAGCTCGTACATCGTCTTGATGTATGTATAGGTCTTTCCCGTACCCGTCTCCATCTCGATGGTCAGGTTGTATCGTCCTTCCAGCGCAGACGATGGCGGGATCTGGTGCATCCGTTGAATCTTACGGATGTTATCCAGGATCATCTCGTCCGTCAGTTGCGGAACGATCTTATGGTTCTTGAAACCAGTAAAATCGTATATCTCGCCCTGTCCCAGGGTGTCGCCCCGGTCGATCAGGTAATTGATTTCCGATAAACAGGGCTGCCCCGCAAACACATCGCATACCGCCTTGGCTGCCTCCTCCTGGAACTTCTGGTGCTTAAACTTTAACTTCACCTTCTATGTCTTTTCTATGTTAATTATAGCTCAATGACATGCAAATTGGATATATTTTCTCATTAAAATTTTGCATATCAACTTTTATATATTATATTTGCATCATTCTCTACCCTTGGTAGGGAACCTACAAAGGTTTTAAACGTTGAACCCGAATCAACGTTTTTTTATTTAGCCTCTCCAAAGTACTCCCCACTCCTTTCAAAATCAGGTCCGGACAATATGTTACCAATGTCCTCTTTTTCAAACGCAGTAACAAACTTTGCTTTTAATAGACCTGTAAAACGGATGATCACCACATAATTGCCTTTGACAATAGCAACTCTTCGGTCTTTAAAATAGGCTTTACCCTGATTATCCCATCCTTTCTTCAGAATTGCTTTTTCATCCAGTAATGTCGCCTTAATCCAGTAAATCTTTTCTAATCGGTTGTATGAAAGGCTCATAAGCAGGTGACACCTTATTCCATTTGAATTCACCATTAATTTTGTGTTTCGATTTAACAGCAGACAGATCAGTTTTCAACCTGTTCCTATCAGAAGCATTGATCCATATACCCCCAATGGCCGTATAGAGGTGCGCTTTCTTGTTGGTCAGTGCCTCTAAACCACTTTCATCGCAATACACTTCAAAGTCCATAACAGATCGAATTAAATTATTGACCTAAATCACCTTAATGGTTGTTTCAGGAGAAAGTGTCTTGAATATCTCAGTCACGTTGATCTTGTCCGGACTGTTGCGGAACGAGCTGTCGCGGAACACCACCCGCAACGGTTTCCGTCTGGCAATCTCCCGGATCACCTCTTCCGGCACATGCTCTTCAAAGCAGGCCACCAGATCGGTGTCGTTTACAAAGTGTACATCCTTCCCATCGATTTTTTCAGTGATGTGTGGCAATGATAGCGGCACACCCCATTCGAGAAGAACCCCATACAGCAGGTCGATATCGGTACGGTCATCCTTGATGTTGCTTTCCAGGTCCAGAAGCATCTGCTGGTTATATTGAGAGGGACTGAAATAGACATCCTTCATATTGGTGCTGTCCACTTTCAGTACCCGGAAACCGGTGTCAACCATTTTTACTTCTTTATCGCCTTCAAATAAATCACTTTTGGTTGATTTTGCCTTAAGTTCTTCTTCAATTTTCTTTCCTGCCCTGCGGATACGCTCTTTCCCGATCTCGCAAATGTTCTTGTACCCCGCCTTGTAAGCCTCTGACTTGGGATCGGTCTCTTCCGGCAGCTGCACCATGATGAACTTTCGGTTACCACCATCTTCCGCATTGAGTTGCATGACAGCATGGGCGGTAGTGGCGGAGCCGGAGAAGAAATCAAGGATAATTGCATTTTTTGTGAAATTTGTTGTAACTTTAATCAAATAACTCAGAAGCAATACTGGTTTTGGATATGAGAAAATTTTACTATTAAATAGATCGCCAAAATCTTTAGTACCATCTTGACTCATTCCAACCTCCTGAGGTAAAAACGTACTTACTGGAACATACCCAAACATTTCTCCGACTTTCTTTATATCATCATCCTTGAAATATCTAAAGGCTGGTTTTGATATGTTTAGAAAATCATAGTCACCTGGAAAAACAATACGATTTTCGTCGTAATAATCCTTAAATGTATCCTTTGTCATAGCCCATGTCCTTATGGGACTCGCAGGAAATTCTTCTCCTGTTTTTGGATTTACAATAGTGAAAAAACTATTTGGTCTTTCTGAAGCACTTCTTTGGGTCGTTAAATCGTGTATTCGCCAAGGTCTATTAGGTAAATCATTTGTATGATAATATTTTCTTGTTCCTCCCTCAATATTGGCAATAAAGCCACTCTTTCCAAAACATAAAATCCACTCATGATCCTGTGACACACCAAAAGGAACATCAGACTTTGCAGTTCTTTTTCTCCAAGGAAATGTGGCTACAAAATGCTCTTCCCCAAACACTTCATCACATATCTTCCGAAGATTGTGCACTTCATTATCATCAATCGAGATAAAAATCACACCGTCATCGGTGAGCAGGTTACGGGCTAATTGCAGACGGGGATACATCATGCTGCACCAATCGGAATGATAGCGTCCGTTGGTCTCGGTGTTTTTGAACAGCCGGTTTTCTTCCTCATCGAACAGCCCCAACTCTTCGTCGTAATCCTCTTTCGAGACCTTGAAGTTGTCGCGGTATATAAAATCGTTCCCGGTATTGTAGGGGGGATCGATATAGATCATCTTCACCTTGTTCAGGTAGGAGTTTTGCAGAAGCTTTAACACATCGAGGTTATCGCCTTCGATATAAAGATTCTCGGTACTGTCCCAGTTCTTGCTTTCCTCTTTTGATGGGCGCAACGTCTTCCGGATGGGACGGTTCCCCTCAATGATGGATTGCTTCTTCCCCACCCAGGTGAACTCGTAGCATTCTTCACCATCGACCACCTCATCGGAGAGCAACTGCCTTAACTGATGGAAGTTCACGACGCGTTTCAGTTTGCCGTCGGCATCTTTGGTCTCAGTTATGGCACTCGGGAAAAGAGCGGCTATCCTGTCGATATTTTTCTCCGTGAAGTTCACGGTTTCCTGTGTTAATTTTTCCATTGTGCGTATGTTATTTCAATATTTTTCAATCTGCTGGTCTCTGACTCCTGCAGAAGAGGCTTTTCTTTGTATTTCGTCAGGCAGAATCATTGATAAATGGCGGATATAAGGGTTTCAACATCAATATTTATGCGTATCCGCCAACGATCTGTATATTTTCCATTTGACGGTAATTCGGGATCCAGCAAAACATAAGCTGTGGTTCTTAATTGTAGCAAATCATTAATGATGGGATGTTCTATGTTGAGTATTTCCAATAAAAAGCCCAGTCGTTTGATGACAGCCGGGCTATTGAATCGTTTTGAGTAATCCAGAAGCGTATCAAACCGAAGTGAATCTTTTGACTGATGTATAGCTCTGGCTATTTCTACAATCCCTCCGGCATAATCGGGTCTGTACAAACAGTCTATAATCGTTTTTTCGACATCTGAACAATTTACTTTGTGAAAACTGTCGATCCACACTTTTTTTGTTCCAAAAAAATGCATGGTGTTATGGTAGATAAACTGAAAGGGAATATCTTTTATCATTAGTACCGAAGGGCGTATTTGCCTGGATACCACGATTTGTTCTTTCAGCGAAGGCTGGGTAATCAGGTTGTGAATGTGTAAGGCGGAATAATAGCCAATGTAATAATCGGCGTCGTTCACAAGGTATTGTGCAATTACATGCCATTCAGGCATAAAGGTGTTTGAATCGGCTTCGTAGGGTATGATGTAATATACACCCTGTTTCAAGCGCATCAACAACCCTCTTCTTGTCATATCACTCAACAATTCTCTTGCCGTACCCTGCTTCATCTCGGACATGGCTTGGTAAGCATCGGTGAAGTTAAAACATCGAATTCCCCGGTTATGAAAATAACTCAAGAGTTTACCTGATTGTGAAGATATATTCTTTTCCTGCATAAGCAAATTGTCAGCCTAAACCTGACTACAATGATACGAATTATAACTCAATTTGACTATTTATTCTCAAAAAATCTTGTATCCTGGTTACTTTCCGATGCAGAACATCTATTTACCCCAAGCAATACTTATTTCTTGCTCGTAAGTTTTTGAATATCAGTTATTATAAAACTGTCTCAAATATGCGGGGGACAAATGGGGGACAAAAATCTTATAAAGATAAGCCTACTATCTACAAACAAGAGTCAGGAAACTCCGTTTTTTGAGTGACGTAAACTGCTTTTGACTTCAAAAGAGAAAAACTCTGCTCTATGGCAATGAACATCATTTTTTCTTTTGTCGGCATATATCGTTATAGCCTTAAACACTCTTTCAGTTTTGCTATACCATCTTCAAATTTCTTCGGATTGCTCTTTTTTAGTTTTCCGATGTTAAGCAGTTTCCATTGCACGGAAGGATATGCTGATAAGTCTCCTGCTGAGCACTTACCCCAATCCGGCAAACCAGACTCAAAGGATAGAAGGAACTCTTTATCTGTATTACACAGATTGCCGTTTACTAATTCAAGTAGATTTTCTCTGGCTTCCTTGTAGTCGATATAACTGAAAGGGATGTCGGTCATGCCCTCAAATTGGTTCTCCAGTGCTTCTGTCTGATCAACAGCATTTGGCTGAAGCGATTCAACTATCGGTTTGTCGCTTCCAAGCAAGCACAAAAGGAAGCCGTCCTTCACCTCTTCAAAGGTGTCTATCTCCATATATTTGCAGTCGAACAAATCACGAGGATGCTGACGGCTGAGTGCAGCTGTTATCTTGCCACCATATAATTGGCTGAATGATACTGTGCGAGCCTTACATCCCATGTTGAACTCATTTCGCGCTTTCTCGCAAAGGGGTAAATCCACAGGGTTGCCTATGACACCTCGTTTTGTTCCATTGACTTCTATCTTGACCGTGGCATCACCGAGCGTACAGAGCAATTTCCAGACTTCAGGTTTATGCTTCACCATAATGCCGGGAATACTCTTTTCTATGCTGTTCTTTACCTCAAGCAATCTCTGATTGATAGACTTCAGACTCGATTCTCTGTCTGCTAAAGAGATATATGTGAGGTCAATATCAACGCTGTAACGAGGCATGTTTTTGTGGAACAGGTTAATAGCAGTTCCTCCATGCACAGCAAACTCTTTAATCTTATAAACCGATGGCATAATGCGTATGAGCAATAACACTTGTTTCTTGTATCTATCCTTCATAGCTGTTCAATGCTTTAGGTATGGTTATCATATACTTTGAACTATAGGTACCATCGGGAACCAGTTGTATCTTTGATGTTCCTATATTTATCTTTTCAAGGTCAAGCTCTTCAAACCAGTAGTGACCTGCTTTCTCCGCCATGTATAGGAACATTCTCTTGATGCTGAAGTTCTTTACGCTTTCAAGCAATCGCTGAATTACGTCACTTCTCAATGTTGTAAGCTGCTCCATGATATAATACAAATCCATATAATCATAGAATTTTGGGGCAAGCAGCAGACATTCCAAGAAAGCCTGTTCGGGAGCAGATACATACAGTACGCCATGCTCCTCCTCTTTAAGTATGACTTCTGGAGTGGGGAATACCTCTGTATAGAAAGGACGGAATATCACATCAAACATTTCGTCCTTCATCCACATAGGACGTTTCTTCGTAGGACTGAGTGCTACTGACAACGTTGGCTTCCCCATAGGCACATAGTGATTGAATCCCGCATACTCCAGTGCAGAGTGAGCTGCTATACGATATTTTGCACCGGTTTGCAGGTTACAGGTTGCCAACGCAGAGTAAGCTGATAATTTGCTGCCAGTTCTATACATCACACCTTGAGATAGCGATGTGAGCCATCCCGAGTCGCGATACTGTTTTTGCAACTGGTCTGAATATCCCTGTGTCTTGAGCCACGCAGAGAATATCAGTCCATTTTGGTCAGTATTCATCAATAATTGGTTTATCTTTGAACCTGTAACTAAATTCATAATTTATATTATAGAGTAAATATCAACTGCAAAGGTATAATCTTTTCTCGAAACCACCATGTTTTAGTTGATAATTTTTCTAGTTTATATAGTATTCCTTTATTTTGAAGGCAATTTATACGCTTTACTCCCTGTTTTGTAGATTAATCACACAACCTATCGGGCTTTGATAAGAATTGTGTTGCAAAGGTACCTGTTGTGGCATTCATCCTGCAAGGTCGGTGCCTGTGGTTTGTCCGCAAAATCTCCACGCTCTGACTGTGTCAGAGGTAGTATTTGACGGCAAAACCTTGCCATGATGAGCCATAACAGCTTTTGGGGCAACTAATTCTTTAATCAATCCCGATGGTAGTTGGTTCTACATAAGGGAAGAAAATAAAAATTTTATCTTATGGCTAACATTTGCGACACTCAGTACAAGGTGACAGGCTAACGAAGAGCCGTGGCAGATCTTTGGAAGACACTCCAAGATTTGGAGGTGAATAGTAAGGATGTGTATCTGTATCGCTTGGCAGAACACTATCGTATCGACTACGAGAAGAAAGGCATCTCGGTAAGGGGAAATATCTATTGAGCAGATTATGACAAGAGCGTGGAATACGATTGTGCACTATTGTCCTTTGACACCGAAAGTGCGTGGTCTTCCTGCGACTTGTTCTTTGAAGAGGTGAACAAGGAACTTGGCAACAAACTTTCCATCAGTTGGCGAGAGATTGAACCAGGTTGCGGCATATTCTATGTGCATGACGAGAGCGACTTCTTCCCCAAAGAGGTCAGACAGAGGAAACGATTGTCGAGGACTTGGGCAGTGAGGTCATTATCCAACTCATCAACGGCAAGGAAGTGACAGAGTACAAGGATGACGTTGTCATCTGTGAATAAACAAGAGAGAGTCTGTTGGCTATGGGCTTGCAGACTCTTTTCTCCTTTGACTGCAAAAACTCATTTACGCTCAGCTTTCAGACGTTGCCATAGCTGTTTTACCAAAAACACTGCGAAAGCAAGTTGCGCAGTATGCTCACTTGCTCCAGTCCTGTTATAGAAATGATGCTTCCACTCTTGTATATCGACACGTCGTTAGATACCTTCGCCATTGTAAGCGACACGTCACCTTTGTAAGCAGTAGGCCGTCAGGAGAAGAACGGCGAGGAAACCAACCGCGTATCAGCTTTCATGAATATGGAGGCATGGCGCAAGAACGAGCATACCGATTTTTAGAACATTCTAACCAAAGTACCATCTGTTGTAACTTTAGCCATAATATATGCTTATTGTATACCATTGTATGTCAATGTTATAGTATTCATCTGCAAACGCAGATAAATATTCCAAACTGTTTTATGAAATGATGTTTACTATAATTTTATTTTAGTTAATTTTAGTTTATAGGAATCAATGGCTGAATCGGCTTGGTGGACAAGAATTTGTCCCTCGCATCTACTTTCGGGGACAAATGAGGGGACAAAATTCAGTAAAATTTATGCAAATGCACGGAAAATGCTGATAACAAACGAAAACAAGAGAAAATACTCTAATTGATTTGTGGATAATAATTTGCGTTATATATCTACTTAATTAGCTAATAATCAAACAATTAATCTTATTTTCCTATACAGAAAGTGCAAATAATTGAATATTAGATATTTATTCTTTTACCGATACAAATTAACGTTCACATTCTATTTACTTGTTTTTGATTATCAGATAGTTACAAAAGAAACTCCGTTTTTTAGGCTTATTCGATGTATATCAGACAATTACATTTCCTAATTTGTACCGAGTTTGTACCGCATTTCCTTGAGTTTTAACCATAAACCACTGTAAAACACTATAGATAAACATATTGCATTTCCTATCTTAAGTTCAAAAAACACCTTTTTACAGTTTTTCTTTTCTTTATTGTTTTCTTTGCCTTTTCCAGCATAAGAACTAATCCTTATTTATAATTATCCATTTCCCTGATTTTGTAGCTCCTTCGTGTTTGATAACACCCTGTTTGACTAGTTGAGAAATATGGTATTTAATTTTTCCATGAGAATATCCCAATTGATTTTCCAACTCTTTACGTGTAATTGTGGGGTTTATTTTTATCGCTTCGACAATTTCTTCTTGGACGTTTCTTGGACGTTTCTTGGACGTTTCTTGGACGTTTCTTGGGCTTTTCTTGGGCTTTTCTTGGGTGATTTCCGCTCCAAACCCTTCATCTAAATATTTCTCAGAAATATTCTCTGTTACCCTAAATGCCGTTACTAATGAGAAGTCAAAAACAGCCTTCCCATTTCCGTTTTCCATTAATTCCTTTTGCACTCGATACACACCACGACTGAAACGATTGACATAACCCAATACCTTCATTGCTTCAGCAATAAACGGATTGCGGTAGTCACTGACATTCGGGAAGTTATCCGGCGTTACCTTTCCGTACAATCCGCCAGGATTTTGCACCTCTATTCGATCATCATATTCATAAAACTGCACGGGAGCATTGGTTTCATAATCACGGTGCATGATGGAATTCATTAAAAGCTCACGAGTTGCCCAATAGGGATACTTCGAAAAAGTTTCTTCACGCAGTACGCTAACGGGAATGGGGCGTTTCTGTGCAATACTTGTTTCTATGAAAGTGTCAATCTTAGGCAACTCACGACAAAGATTTCCACTAAACTTATGTTCATTAATAATGTCTCCGGCACGATCTTTTCCTTTGAAACGAACATACTGAATATAGGAGCCGTGTAAATAACGCTCCGGATTTATTCCAAAGAGAACAATAGCTCCATTAGTCGGGCAATTATAACGCAAATCATACAGTCCGAGTGAAGCCAGTTGCTTATCAATAGTACGTTTATCTTCAGAAAGCACCTCTTCGGCAACTGCTTTGGGCAGGTACTCTTTTTTGATGATGGCTATATCCAAATCATCAAGTGTTGTACCCAAACAGGGCATTGCGTCAAACGTGTGTACGTTGGACAACCGACGTTCGGTCAATATTTTTTCTTCCGCTTCAGTGGCGATGCTTTTACGTGGACCAACACGCACCCAAATACGCCCACGATAGCGAACGGGTGGAAATTCTGAAGGCTGAACTTCGGCAACTAAAACATCGCCATCGTTGAAAGAGAACTTCTCGACTGTCATCACGGGTTGCGGCAGGATATTACCGTCTGTACGGATATTTGATATTTTCAGCAACAGCTTATCATCTACTTTTAATCCGGACAGTTTTCCATTATCGTGTGCGCCTATTATCAAATAACCGTTCTTCCCACTTCCCGAAACATCATTGGAAAAGGCACAGATAGCTTGACAGAACTTGTCCATATTGTCCGTGGAAGTTGTCCGTTCAATGTGAGCACTTTCGGTGTTGGAAAGAATATATTTAAGCTGGGAGTGGGTAAGCATAGTTATTAATTACCTATTTGAGTTAGATATTTATGAATTACTTCCGTCAGAGTATCGGGGGTTAGTAATTCCTTTGGGCTACATCCTATTATATGCGGAATGTATTTGCCATTTTTCAATTCGGCAATAATATTAGCTTTCTCATTTCCTTTTCCAGAATGATGAAAAATTTGTCCGGTAACAATTAATGAATATTTGCTTTGTCCTTTCTGCAAAGAACGAAGTATTTTGCTGTTTTGCAGTTTTGCATTGTCATAAAAATCAACGGACCAATCAATTGTATCAACTCCAAGTTTCTGAAAATGTCTATTCAGTTGATTTCTAATTAAAGCTTCATCAGAAACCTCTCCCAAAATACAAATATTAAAAGGAGTTGGCACAGAGATTTCAACAGCATCATCTTCTGTTTTCTTGATACTGTCAGAATGTTTGAACAAAATTTCGATATTTGACTTGTATTGTTCATTTATTTTTCTTGCTTCTTCCAGTTCCAACTCTGCTAACTCACGTTTAAAAGCCTCGTCCTCCAATTTGGACAAGGAGTTTTCGTACTCTGCAAACAATTCTTTGTATTCCTCCTCACTTTTAGACAGTTTCTCTTTACTTTCTATTTTTGCCGAAATTTGAAGTTGTTGGCTCTTGATGAATTTTGTTAAACGTCTTTCATAGATAGCTTCAAAGCTATCTAAATTCATATCATTCAGGTGTTTGAAAAAATCAAAATAATCAACTGGGGACAGGATATAAAACCGTGTTTTTTCTTCTGAATTTGTATCCAGACGTGTTAAATAATCTCTTCCGGCTAATAATTTATAGTAGTTGTCCGCCTTGAAATCCTTATCATCCTTTATTTCAACAATGATTGTTTCTTTTTTTGTTTTCAGAATGAAATCAGGATAAAAACCATACAAAAAACCATCTTCCTTCTTGTAGGCAATGCTAAAATATTTTGCTTCGCCCTTTCCATTCTTAAACCACCATTGCAAATAATCATCAGAAGCCTCCATCCTTGCAATGAAATCTTTTTCAGGTTTGGATAATTCCGAATTACCGTTTTTATTTGTTTTTGCTAAAAAACAATTCGTATCTTCCTGTTTTAATATTGATTTTGTAGAAGGTTTCACTTCTTCAAAATTTGAAAAGATATTCACAAACGTTGGAACTTCCCAATTTGGATTAGTTATTGTCTCATCTGTTTTTGTTGGCAAATTTTTATATAAATCCTTCGCTTCTTCTATTGTTGTCTTAAAATTACCATAATTCCCCTTACTTTGGCTCATCACAATAAGTTGGATAATGTCTTCATCGCCAATTCCAAATTCATTTTTAAACCAAGATCTAATAGTGGTTTTTAAAATATTTTGGGAGCGTGCCACTTCATAAGGTGCCACAATCTGTCGTATGAATGTGTCATAACTATTTTGAATTTCAGCCTTGCTCTTTTCTATTGTTCTAGAATTGTCAAAAGCGACATCCTGTTCTTTATCCAATTCTTCGATTTTTCCTGAAAGTTTTATCTGTTTTGATATTTGAGTAACATTTGTATTTATCTTTTCTTTCAGATTGTTTGCTTTCGCAGCCTCATTAAATACAGTTTTAAAATCACCCGAAAGTCTTGTTAGTTCTCTTTTTCTACGGATATGTTCATTAAAAAGTTGTGGTCTTTTATTATAAATTTCATTATCAATAATAAGTTTTTGTTCACTAACATAGTCTTTTGCAAGTTCTTCTACTATGGTAAAAGCATTTGAAGCAGAATATACATAGCCAACATTTAATTCTGGCTTGTCTTCATAATGCATTTGTTCAGGCATACGCATAATTCGCCCAAGCGTTTGAATGTTAAATTCAAATCGTTCGTTATTCCACTCTCGTTGCAGAAATAGAATACTTGCTCGTGGACAATCCCATCCCAATGCTATAGCTTCCTTAAAAATCAACACTTCTACCGGACTTATATTACTTTCAACATCTTCTTTATTTCGTTTGTCTTCTGAAAGCCAAAGTGCTAATTTCCCACTTTGAACACTAATACCTTGATTACTTAATATCTCTATAATTTCATCTTCGGGCTGTATTATGTCATTTGCTTTCTTGTTGGGGATTTGGATAAGTAATAGTGGATTAATATTTGTACCCAAGCTTTGATATGCTGTTTGTAGTTGTTTGCGTTTGCGTAAGGCAAACAAAAGCAAATCTTTATTGCTTTTTACCTGCTCTTGCTTGGCTGCATTTATCTGTATCTCTTTTTTTATCATTCCTTCGCGAATTACGGCTTGCAAAGGAATGTCAATTAAAGTGCCTGTTGATGGTTTTGGAGTTGCAGTAATTTCTATTACCAAACGGGGAGAAATAATATCAATTAACTCTTGTGACTTGTCTGTTTTAGCATTTCGATGGCTTTCATCAATAAGCAATACGATGGTTTTGTCCTCGTCTTTGGTGTTTTCCACCACTGTCTGTAAATTCCAATTCAGTTCATTATCCACCCGAAATAAAGAATTTTCTTTATTTATACTTTCCCAATTTACAAACATTATTTCGTTTTGCTCAATGGTATTATTGTTCAGTTCTGAGTTTGTCAGACATTCAAGCAAACGTTCATCTTCAAAGTAACGAGACAAACTATTTAAACTTTGTTCATGCAATTTGTTTACCGAAATCCAAATAAAAGCAAAAGCAACGTTGGGATTTTCTTTAACAATGTGTGTCATAGCTTGCGAAACCATATAGGTTTTGCCGGAGCCGGTGGGAGCTTTAAATACAATCGTACCGGTATCTCTGTCTTCATCTGTCAAAATTTCGGTTGCCGTATCAACTAATCGTCGGACATATTTCTTCTGATATTCTATTTCTTTCATTTTTTACGCATTTTTGAGATTTTACGGTAAGTATTTAGTATTGCTTCAGGGATAGGTTTTACAGTAAACTTAATATCAAGATTTCCAAAATCATCAGCCTCGTATGTGTGATCATAGCTGAAAACATATATTACCGTATCTAAATCACCTTGTTTTTCATTTAATTTCTTTACACATTTCTCAATGCTTTCCTCGTCGTAAATAATAGCTGTTTGCTTTGCAGCATTTTTGAAAATTGCAAATTCACTTTTTGAACTTCGTTTCACGACATTTTCAAATGTATTTTCCGCCATACAGAGCAGTTCTGTACTTCGGTTTACCAATTCCCGCTTATCTTTGTCGGATTTAACATTTGGCACAAAACTTTGCTTAAAATATTTCACATTGGCGAGTATTCCATCCTTGTCGGCATAGCCATCTATCACTTTTTTTATGCGGGGGTAAGTTACTTCCTCGCATATATTGTTTTCATTGTTCGTACAAAGTATAAATTGACGATTTCCACCATCTTCTTTGTTTAATTCCAAAACAGCGTGTCCAGTTGATGCACTTCCTGCAAAGAAATCCAAAACAATTGAATTATTAGTATGAGATAGAAGTTCTTGAATTAAAGTTATTGGCTTAGGATTTTCAAATTTGTCTTTTTCTCCAAAAATTTCAGTTAACATTTTAGTGGCATCTCCTGTCTCTCCAATTTCATAATAAATGCTTCTGTTTTTTAGATATTTCACATCTTCATTATCATAGTAAACTTTCTCATAAGGTACCCATTCGTTTTCAATCTCTACCCATTCAATTAAGTTGTTATTTAAAAGTGATTTCATGCTTTTTTTACCAACTCTCCAGCGACCCGGATTCCCATCTGGTGCTACTGGGTATATTTTCTTTTTGTTGGGTGCGTTTATGGGGTAATGCATTGTAGGTCTGTCTTTTTGTCGTGCAGCTGTTCCCCATTTAGCCAACTTGATTAGTTTGTATTTTCCTCTTTCATCTTCTAAATTATAACCCTTTTCTGAATTTGGAATAAATTCATCAATCCAGACAAACTTATCTGTTCGCCTATAACACAAAACATACTCATGTTCTGTAACAAAAAAATCATCAGTTTGACCTCCACCTGATTTCTTTCTCCAGATAATCTGTCCACAAAAGTTCTTTTCTCCAAAAATATTATCACACAAAAGCTTCAATTGAGCACATTCGTTGTTGTCTATTGAAATGAAAATAGCCCCATCATTTTTTAATAAATTCTTAGCTAATCTCAATCGTTTACTCATAAAAGAAAGCCATTTAGAATGACGAAATTGATCAGTTTTATCTACAAACTTATCATTATAAACAAAATCATTATTTCCTGTATTATACGGTGGATCAATATAAATCACATCAATTTTCTTTTTATGCGTAAAGTTAAGCGTATAAAGCGAATGGAAATTATCGCCTTCGATAATGAAATTATATGGTTGAGTTGCATCTTTTACAATCTCACGAGACACGTCTTCTTTCAAAACGGGTAGTTCGGTTTCGCACTGTTTCGCAACGTGTTCTTCTTTATCTTCCCAAACTAAGCCGTATCGTTCTCGCTCTAATTTTTCCAATTTTGCTTCAAGTTGTTCGCGTGACAAATGACTGTATTTTGATTTTTTTGCCATAAATTTATTCTTTTTGCAAATCTACAAAATTTAACTGATATAAGAACTTTCTAAAAATCGGATATTAATTTCATACTTCATTTTTTGGAGTGAAGTTTTTCATCCAATTCTTCTATCTCCCTTTTCAACATCTCCTCCTGCTCCAAAATCCTTGCCCGTTGTTTTACATTTTCTTCAAAAATCTCTACTTGCTTACGTAGCTCCTTGATTTTTCTGTTGTTTCGATGAAAATAAAAAATGGTATCCATCGTTGCCATTTCTTCCTTGGTAGCGTGTCCAATCATTTGGATATAACGGTACTTTATATCGTTATCGGAATACAATTCTTTCTCGGCTTTTAAAGAGGTAGCCCATAGTGTTAATCCGAGAATAATTGCCATAAATCCCAGAACAATAAGCATTGTATTGATGGAAGTAGGCGAAAAATCGATTCGTCGCTTCTCATTTCGGATAATAATCTCCATTTCATTCAGTAGTTCAGATTGTTTGTTATTCGAACCTTCAATAAAGGTCTTCACTTGCCGGATTTCGTCAATTAGTTCATCGTTGTTAATTTCAATAATTCCCTTTGATTGTTCTTTCCCAATTTTTTCAATCTGCAAATTAGTTTTGTCTAATTTCTGATTGATTTCTTCAAACATCATCAGGATGTTGTCGTTGTCAGTTGTTGCCATAATAGTTTGTTTTTTTGTGTTGGTTTTATCGTATTCTGTGAATTTTGATTCTGTTTTTAGCCGCCCATTTTCTTGCTTTTAACGCTTGGATGTATTCGGCAAGTGTGGCATCGTAATGCGAACTGTTGGGTGTTGTAAATATGCTGAGTTGTGCAATGAGTGATGAGAGTGTTTCCACCGCACTCTCTGCCAAGCCGGTTTGCTGTGCTTGCCGTTCAGCTTCTTGCAAAGCTTGATAGGCATTATCTTTGATTTCTCGGTCGATTTTCGAGAAACTGCAATTTCTGTCCACTTTGGAGCCGTTGATTTTAATATCATCTTTCTCGAAAATAATTCCTTGAATTTTATTGGTATTTCCATTCATCTTAAATTGAAAGGTGACCTCATCTTTCTTTAACTGCTTTTCCAGTTCACTCCACGTTTTACTTTTCGGGATGGCTTGCTTCACGGCATCGTAAATCTCATATTTGGTTTTGTCGTAGCCGATAAGTCGCTCCCTGTTCACATTCTCTTTCCCTGGTGCAATATATAAACCGTGCTTTTCGGTCAGTTCCCTGCATATCTTGGTGCTCCTGTATTTCTCGTTTTTATCCGAAATAAGTTTTCCTTCGTTATCAATACGGTTGATGCAAAGATGAATGTGCGGATGACTGCGGTCGTGATGTCGCACTATCAAATACTGTGTATTTCGGATATCCATTTTCTGCAGATATGCTTCAGCTATTTTTATCATCTTATCATTGGTTAATTTATCTTTGTCTTGTCTGGGGAAATTGAGTGAAATATGCCAAACGGGTTTCTTTATGTTTGGATTCATGGATGCCTGCAACTCGAAGCTTTTTGCCGTGAGTTCTTTGGGTTCTATGCGCACACCTTCAGCTTTCAGGATTTCAGCCTTCTCTTCTTTGCTTAACATATAGCCGACAGCACCTGAAAAGCTACTCCCTTTTACAATTTTTGCCGTCATAGCTTTATCCGTTTTAAAAGTTCATCCAAATCGTCTAACAATTTCTTTGCTGTAAGTTCAATGTACCATACACCTTGTATATGTGCTAATTTTACAAGCTGGTTCAGATTATTTGCCATTCCGGCTATTTTGCGAAAGACGTCGTTTTGTTCCGCTGAAAACCGTTGACTGACTTCACCGGAAAGGATGAGCTCCCGAAGTAAATCGCATCGGTTTTTACCTGCCGTTTTCGACTTGCTTTTGAGCTGCAAATATTCGTTTGTGTTCAGTTTTAAGGAGAGCCGGTACTTGCGTTTTTCAGCTAAACTTTTGGCAGGACGTCCGCCTTTTTTAGAAGAGTTATTTTGTAGCATTTTGATGTCTGTTTATAGGTAATTTGTTAGACCAGCGGGATGGAAAACACAGTTTCGGGCAGCCCGAAACACAAACTTGCTTCTTACAATCTTTATGCTGCTCACATCGTTACCGATGCAATGCGATTTTCCTGCTTCTTTTGCTATTTTTCAGGCTCTTTTCCATCCCGAGTTGGTTGTTTTTTTTATGTCTCAGAGTATCTGATTTTATAATTTCATCCGTCTGGATTTTGGGATAATTTGAGTGACTTTTTGCCCTTTCATTTGCTTTAAGAATTCGTTCAAATCTTTATGGTTTACATACATTTTTGAGCAGTCGGTTATCGGTAGTTTTAATTGAATGAGTTTTTGCAATGCTTCTTTTCCTGCTTCATCGTTATCCAGATAGGCATAGACTTGTGTATGTTTTGATAAAAAAGGAATGACTTTTTCAAGGTTTCCGGTGCCGTTAAGTACCACCGCAGATTCCGTTGGATGATCTTTTTCTTTCATCGGATAGAGTGTGAGATAACTCAAAAAGTCCATAAATCCTTCAAACAGATTACACGTTGGTGTACCACGGTCAATCGTAGTGATTGTTTTAGGAGGAAAGCAGCCTTTGAACTGAGAGTTGCGTAGTTCATAACCTGCCTTGTCGTTTTTAAACCCAATGGCGTAGTAAACTCTTTCTTTTACACTGTAATATACCGTTGAAAGATGTCTTTTCGCCTGTTCGAGAGGGATGGCTCTTTCTCGTACCAGGTAGTTTTCGAGGTGGGGCGGAAGAAATTGTTCTACTCGGATCAATTTCATCCGTCCGACCGATTCCGATTCGGAAGGAAAAGCGGTCTTGACAATTAAAGGCAAGTCGGCTTTTTCTTCCAACAGTTTAATAGCCTCTATATCGGAGCAGTTTCGCATCTTCATGACCAAATCAATGATGCTTCCTCCTTCTCCGGCTCCGAAGTCTCTCCAGAGGTTCTTACGGTAGTTTACTTTAAAGCTCGGATGCCCTTCGTTACGATACGGACTAAGGTACATTCCATAAGCCGGGTATTCTTTTATTGGATAAATTCCTTGTTCGGCTAAATAGCCTTTGATGGATATCTCTTTTACGTTGTTTGCTTCCATAATCTTTTTTGTTTTTATTTATTTTTCTAAGTTTTCGGGATTTATCTTACTACAGCTTTGTAGTTTTGTAAGTAGTTGACAGTGAAAGAAAAAAGAGTAGAAACACCCTTTATGGTAGTAACTACTACACTCTTAAAAAGTAGTAGGTAGTAAAATGGTCGTAACGTCATTTTTTTGGAGTTACTACGGTGTAATCTTTTTTCTTTCATTGTATTATATCCTTTTGTAGTAAGGTAGTATCTTCATTCATTGTAATAAGTAGGAATAAATGGATTGGGCATTATTTTGCGGATATGATAGACGTACATCGGATTTCCGTTTATGCGCTTTGACTTTCGTTCAAATCCTGCTTTTCGCAATGCTTCTCCCATTCGCTTTTCTTGAAGGTTGAGCGTGGTGTGTGCTCGTAAATAGTTGAGGATTTCAGATGTGGTCATATACGACTCCGATGATTCTTCGGGTTTCTCGAACCCTTTCAACAACATTTCATATTCCACTGTCTGCACGTGAAAAGTTTCGCTCTCGCGGTGCAGCTCGGCGATTTCTGCTTCATCGAACCAATACCGGTATCCTTGTTTCCAAAACCACACGGTTTCGGAAAAAACGTTGTCCATATCAATCCGTTTGGCGGTTTCGATGTCGATATGTTCCACTTCAAAGGGTAGAAAACGGCGACTGCCGGTCGGATCTGTCAGAAAATCGTTGCCGTTGACCGATGCCATAAAACTTGCCAAATGGGGATATTCTTCAATATACACGTCATAGGGTCGGCGATACTTGACACGTGGCGTGGTAATGAGGTTTTTCAGTTCGTTTTCGTCTCGCTTGTTCAATGCTTTCAGCTGGTCGTCGATGTTGATGAAAAGATATTCGGCAATGAGGGTTTGGATGTCTTTGCTTTGCGGATCTATTTTTCCGGTAAACAAATAGTTTTTCAAACTCGAAGGACAAAGCAAATCCAAAAAAGTGGTTTTGAATTTGCCTTGTTCGCCCGTAAGCACCAAGCAGGTGTGATTGCGGCATTGAAAATCATCCATTGCGTTTGCCACAACTGCTATAAGCCACTTCAAGAGATACTGTCGCCATTTCTCGGAATTACGAACGGTTACGCATTCCGCCAAACGGACAATTTCCGAAGGTTTGTTTTCGTCCCATTCCAGCAGTGAATGAAAATATTCCTGCACGGGATTTACTTTGAGGCAAAAATCGCTTTCCAAAATGGCTCGGATATTCTCTGCGGAAGTAGTAATTCCTTGCGAAGCATCCAGCAAACGGCGCATCGAGTTGATGTCGAACTTGGTGAGTGGAGAATACATTTCGTCCGTTGCCGATGGACGAAACTCGGTACGACTTTTTACCGTATTAAAACGAAATTGGTATTTTTCACGCAGAAAGGATTCGATGCGTTCGTTTTTGGAGCGCTTGCCCACATTGCGGTCGGTTTCTTTTGCTTTCATCGACACCATTCTTAATAACGGGCATTTGCTCGCCGTTTACCATTTACAAAGTCTGTGGCATCACGGGCTATTTCTTCTACGGTTTTCTTCCGTCCGTTTTCAATCCATGCGAGGAGTTCATCCTCGAAAAAGTACAGCTTCTTGCCATTCTTATAGCAAGGTATTAACCGTTTTCGTACGAGTGCGTACACGGTGGACTTAGCTTTGCCGATCAGTTTACACGCATCGTCAATCCCAATCGGCACTCGTTTTGGACTAACTGTTGGCAAGTGCGTTTTTTCTACTAATTGCTTGATTTCTGCCACTTCGCCAATCAGATGTGCCACGGCGTTCGGCAGGTTGTTAAAGGAAATTTCATTTGTATCCATAATAATTGATTTTGATGATTACGGTGCAAATGAAATGAGTGATTGGCCTGTGATTAGCAACACTTACAAAAACACAAAGAAAAACACCGGAAGTAGTGAAAATTCTGATTGTTTGTGATTTGTGTTGATAAAATTTGCCTATAAGTATTGACTGAGTTGGGGGGATGTTGTATCTTTGAATTTGCAAAAATTAGATGAGCTTATGCGATTTTTTGGGGAACAGTTAGCCGTCAAACTATTGTGAAATCATAAATTTTACCTTTATGGGTTATGGATGTAAAAACGATAATTAGAACTTCAGCTATAATTTATGCAGAAGAAGCAAAATCAATTTCAAGTAAAACCATTCAAAGAAAAATAATTGAATCTGTTTTTGTTGAAAATGAAAATAAACAATTGACTGTGTATGAAATTATTTCTGAGACAGAACGAATATTTAGTTTATCATTTTCTTACGAAGAAATACATAGTTTAATTAACAATCAAAAAACAAAATCCTTTCATGTACAAATGACTGGAAATAATGCTGAACAAGCATTAATTTCGTTGTCTAACGAAAGATTTCAATTCCTAAAAAACAAAAAGGTTGAAAATAATTTTGACAATTTTATTCAAATTTTCATTGAAAGGTTTAATTACACAACAACAAAAAAGAATGTTGAAAATATAATCCAAAAGTATTTATATGAATTATTAAACACTAACATAAAGTTATATTCAAAGATTATTAAACCGACACCTGAAAAAAATGAGATTACTATCGATTCAACTATTTTTGATCGAGACGAGATTCAAATAATAAATGATTTCTTGACATGGGAAGATACAGAAAAAAACAAAGCTCTTTTTAAAATAATACCTAAAAGTCTCAAATAAAAGTTGCATGTGTCAGATAAAGTATTTATCTTTAAGGTGTTAAATAAAAAATAACACTCACCCGACACATGCAATACAAAAATAGTAAAAAAATCTCATTTACTGCCAGTTCAGTAAAGAAAGAGTTCAGTTCAGAACAATTAACGTCATATTCAGGGTTAAGCGTAACCTCTGATTTTATCAACCATTGCGGCATTTATCGTCGGTTGGAACATCTTTTCCCAACCACCCGGCACAATGCAAGCCGTTTCAGTACAGCCCAAATACTCTCAAGTGTCCTGTTGGCTTCGTTGTGCGGTGTTCACCGTTTGAAGCGGATTGAAAATTTCACCTTTGACGCCTTGGTTTCCCGCTTGTTGAAGTTACCCAAGAACATTGACGAGGACACCATACGCCGCCATTTGACAGGTTTGGGTGAAAGGGGCGCCCGTTCGCTTCACGAGTTGTTATTGGATTTTACCGGCTTGCAAGTTTCCCGTTGCGGGTTAAAACGCGTGACGCTTGATTGCGACTCAAGCACATTTACCGTTTACGGCAACCAACAAGGAGCTGAAGTGGGTTACAACTCGCATAAAAAGGGCGCGAAAAGCTATCACCCCATCTTATGTTTCGTCACGGAGATGAAACTGCTTGTCAATTCGTGGCTCCGCCCGGGTTCAAGCTACACCTCAAACGGCGTTTGTGAATTTGTCAAAGAAACCTTGGCCGCTCTTCCCCAAAAGGTGGAGAAGGTTTTTTTCAGGGCAGACAGCGGCTTTTTCAATGGTGGATTGTTTGATTTGCTGGAAGAGGGCAAACATGAATATTTGGTGAAAGTAAAGCTGAAAAACCTGAAAGATTTGCTTGCCGGGCAGACATGGCAACCGGTTGACCCACGGACGGCGACCTGCCGGTTTATACATCAATGTAGCGGTTGGAGGAATCCCCGCATGTTTTATGCCGTGCGCATCATAAAGCAAATGGTTGAAGTCGATTATTTTGGCGAAAAACAATTTGTACCCGAGTATGAGTACTTTTGCTATTGCTCGAACCTGAAAGGATTGGATGCCTTGCAGCTCCATACCCTTTATGGATCCCGATCAGAGAGTGAGAATTGGATCGAGCAAACCAAAAACTCGCTTTGTGCGGGAAAAACCATCACGCATGATTTTTTGGGTAAACGATATTCTTTGGCAACTTTCGTCATTTGCCTACAGTTTATCGGTGCTCATGCGATACCGGGGCGACTTTTGGGTTTGGCGCCAAGAGCACTCTACCTTCCGAGAATGGTTTATCCGAGTGCCGGGTAAAGTGGTGAAATCCGGCAGGCAGGTCACGGTAAAAATGCCTAAGGAGTATTACCGAAAAGCGGGGTGGCGTGATTTTGAGCAGCGAATAACGACAACGATGACCGGATGACGGATTTTCACTTAATCGTCCATCGCCATCTTTCGTGTCGTAAAAGGGTTTATGACAAGGAATTGCCATGCCTTGGAAGAGTGATAATGTTAATATATATAAAAATGCCACCATAAAAAGTAAATCAACACGTTAAACGTGCAAGAAACAGTGAAGATGAAAAGAAAATAAAACGGTATCTCTCGAAAAAAAGAGAAATTCCGCTTTGAAAACTATTAATTTGAGTTGGGAATTTTAAATGAGATTTTTAAGTAATAAGTTATTGCATTGAGTATGCTCTTGTCGTTAATAATTCCAATGGGGACAATACATATCTGGCTTCGCTTAGAAACAAACAATTCTATCTAGACAACAACTTATTGTATAGAGCTCTAGGGATTAATGGGAATACTCGTAAAGAACGAACTTTGGTTTTTTTCAAAAAATGCATCGACAGTGGACAAGAATTACTTATCTCTAAGTTTTCAAAAAAAGAGTTTATAGATACTATTGAGTATCATATTAATAATCTTAAAAAACTTCCATTTGGGAGAATAGATCCTAAAATATTCAGCAAATACTGCTCTAACCCAAGTCTATATGAGTACTACCATTTTTGGAGAAATGGCAGAATTACATATGGTTTTGATTCTTTTTATGCTTATATAATCGGAGAGTACGAATCTCTATGTAAAAGATTTAACATACTGGAAGATTACAAAATCCCCTACGATGAATCGGATAATGAAATTTTCAATATCATTGAAAAATATAAAGATGAAATAGAAACCACTAAGATATATGGATTTGAACAGTCGCATAGATTTGACGCACAAAATTATTTTTTTATTGAAAAAAAACGTGCCAAAAACAATAAGAATATTCAAGACACAAAGTACTACTTAATTACGACTGACCAAAAGTTAAAAAAATGGGATAATGAACACTCTGCAAACCAACCTATAACACTACTACCAAGTCATTGGATGGGACTTTTGTTAAAGTATTACTCTCGAACTGATGATGATTATAAAAGTTTTGTCAGCTTTTTGAAATTGAAACAACATGATAATTCAATTAATGAACACGAGTTACAAGCAGTATTATCAGGGATAAGTGAGATTACAGAAGACTTTTCACGTCAAAATAAAGCAATGGAAGTTTTAGTAGAGCGAAAATTTACAGGAGTTATTGATTCAAAAAATCCATCTATCATAAAAGAAAATGCCAAATCTTTCACAAAAGATTTATTAGAAAAGGAACTTGAAGAAACTCATATTTCGTATAAGCAACAATTGGAAAGTGTTAAAAAACTGAACGAACAAGAAAAAGAAAAATTACTAGAAAGAAATAAAAAATACATTGATGAAGTTTTGGCAGAGAAGGCAAAAAGTGGACTTCAAGATAAATACGGTGACGTAATTCGAGAAATTAAACGTATCACAACATTAAAAAGAAATGCAGAAGAAAGATTAGAAGAAGTTTATAAAAAGAAAAAATTTTATATATGGACATTTCCTGTGATAATGTCACTCGTTCTTTTTATCTGTGTTCTCATTTTTCCATGGGACGTGATGGAGAAAATAACTTGGATAGTTTCAGCACTAATAATTGGATTAACATATTTATACTTAGCAGTTTTTGGTAAAAGTTTAAACCCTGAAAAATACTTTGTAGAATTAAAAGAGCAGATTAAAAAAAATGTATATCGAGAATTTACTGTAGATTTAAGCGAATTAAATGAACTAAAAGAATTAGAGAATGAGCTAAATAAAAAACTCAACAAAGCGTAAAATTAATGCCGAAACATTAAGGTGAATTAGTTCTGATTTAATCTGACTTAGTATTTACGTGCCTTAACCTATTATGTCCGTTACATGTAAATTGATGCTGCTACCAATTCTAACACAATCGCTCCCACACCAAAATCTTCCCCTTCTTCGGGTCATCTTTTAAATGACTTTTGATGCTATCAACTTCAATATCGTTTAGGTTGTAAGCAAAAACTTTTTTAAGAAACAGAGCAATATCGTCCTGTTTACTCACGTTCAGGTATTTCCAGATATTCCAGCCGAAGTGGTACAAGTCCAAAGCGGATAAGTCTTTTACTTTGATGGGCCGAATGTCAGTCAGCGGAACTTGGTCGGCATACAGCTCCACGTACCGACAAAGCAGTTCCATATCCGCATCCGAAACATAGGGTGCAAATTCCTTTCGAGTATATTGAACAACATAATTAAGCTTTACTCGCTTTTTATTCTCCATTTGTCGTTTTTGTTCGGCACGGATTTCTTCTAAACTTTCCACAATAAGAGGTGGCGTTTCAGATGTTTTAGTTTGAGCCATTTTAGGGAAAAACTTCCTGAGCGTAGCCGTGAAAAGTCCATCAATAAATATCGTAAGTATGGCATATACAATCACGCCAAACGCCGTAACTACCCAAAATACGGTGTTCGCCGTAAATTCATCCACACCTGCGCCAATGACAACCAATCTCACTCCCGCTCCGATAAGCACGCAAACTACCAAAACAGACAGGTAAACTACGACATGTTCAAAATAATTCGATTTCATAGGGTTTATTTTAAACTGATTTTATTTGCAGACGCCCGTTTTTTTTCATTCACCAAATCAGCGTAAATCTGTGTGGTTGAGACGTTTTTATGGGTCAGCATTTTACTTACGGTGTAAATATCCGTACCCAGTGCTATTTGTAAGGTTGCGAAAGTGTGCCGGAAGCAATGATAGGTAATATGCTTAGTAATTCCTGCGCTTGCCACCCACTTTCTCAGCGGTTCATAAATCATTGACCTACGCAATCCCTCAAAAACTTTTCCATCCTGTCGCTCGCCACAAAGCTCCAAAGCTTCGTCGCTAATCGGTAAAGTAGTTTCGGTTTCGGTCTTTTCAGTACGTATCCGCATACAATAACCGCCCTCGGAAGCCGGAAGAATATCCCGCCAATGTAAGTTAAGAATATCGCTAATCCGTAATCCGGTAAGGCAGGAAAATAAGGATGCCGATTTGAGAACCGGAATATCGCAAGGCGTATTTGCCAGTTTTTTTAATTCATCCAGTGTGAGGTATTCCTTTTTCACATCCGTAAGTTCAATGCTTTCTAAATAATCATTTAAGTTTTCACGAAACATTTTATCCTTATATGCAATTTTCAGCAATGCTCTAAAAGTAGAAAAGTAGCCTGCTGCAGAATTTTGGGAAATCTTCATTTTAGGGCGTTTCAGTTGTTTTCCATCCAATAAATAGTTCCGGAATTTATTACACAAATCCACATTTACCTCACCAAAAGTGCATTTCCCTTTGACAAAATTACTGAAATGAAGATAGACTTTCATCCACTTTTGGTCTTTCTTTTGAGCAACTTCTTTAAAATAAGCCAGAAAATCGGCTTGTTTCTTACTTTTATCTAGAAAATCATACTCCTCATTTATAATCGATTGCGCCCTTAACCCACGAATAACTTCTGCTTTCATCCACATATCTTGATTGAATTCGCGTTCCGTTTCATTTTTTGGTTTCACATAAATATAGATACCCAAGGATTCTCTACGAGTCATTCGCATAGAAAAAGGGTCTCGAATGGGTGGATAAAAGTCCAAATAGAGACTCTCTTTACCATTTGCCACTGCTCGTTTTCTCAATGTAACTTTAGGAATTCGTGCCATAATCAATTGATTTTTCAAATAATTTATCTAATTCGGGTTTTGAAATCTTTATATATCTTCCCTCCTTTATTTTTGTTACTTTGTGATATTTAATGTAATGATAAAGCGCATCACGAGTTAGATTATATTTTTGCATTGCTTCTTTAACACTATAAAACTCAGATGTTTCGTATCCTTTTGCTGTATCAAAATGATTTTTCGAGTAAAACACATTACGTCCAATTTTTTTACGAGGAATATTGTTTTCAGAAACAAAAGAATAAATTGCAGCTTTTGTAAGATTATACTTTTCCTGAATATCTTTTACACTATACCAGCTATCGATTTCATGTACTAGTTTATCAACCTTACTTTCAAAATAACGTTCTATATGCTTTTTACTAAAATGAGATTTTCCTCTTATCAATGTTTTAGGGATGTTATTCTCTTTTGCAATTTTAAATATCCAAGAATCCGTAACGTTAAACTTGCCTTTTATTTCTGAAACCGTATATAAATCTGATATAGGTTTACTATTATTTAAAGGACGAGCTTTATATGGTTCTGGGTTTTCAAATAATGCATCTATATCCTTACGACGAATAAAAGTTTTACCTTTAGTTTGAAATGCCAGCAACAGACCTTTATGTAAATAACGATAAATAGTAGTTCGCCCAACACTTAAAAGAACAGCAGTTTCAGAAACCGTAAGATAGTCCTTATTCTTAATTTCTTCATATTTTTCAGCTTTTTGTTCGATTTCCTGCATGGTCTTATAATCTATTGCTGAAACTTTAAATTTCCTCTTCCGTTCTTCTCTTTTAGAGTGTTTATAAGACTGAGAATTACATCTATGAGAGCAATAACGAGTAGTCATGGTTTTTGCTATAAATATTTTATTGCACCATTCACATTTTTTCTGAACTTCTAATTTTGAGCTCATAATTTATCTCTGTTTTTGTTTCATCATGTTTCATAGTGTTTCATAGTGTTCCATTATATACCACTTAGGTCAACATATTTATTTTTTGAGTTGTTTTTTGGAACACGATACAAATACGGTACAAAAGTATGTATAACATATCATATTAACAAGCAGTAACGATAATATTTAAAACAATAAACCCGCTAAATTATAGCGGGTTGTAATTATTTGTAGTCTTATATAGCATTGATTATAAGGCATTTACTTGCCTATACAAAACTTGGAGAAGATGTTGCCCAGAATTTCATCGGTGGAGATCTGCCCGGTAATTTCGCCAAGGAAAAACATGCACTCACGGATATCCTGTGAAATAAAGTCGTGGGTAATACCGGTTTCAAGCCCATGCTTTACACGGCGAATAGCCTCCAGTGCTTTGCTCAAGGCCTCATAATGACGGAGATTGGTGACAATCACATCATCTTCGCCAATAGAAGGTATAGCAAAAGCTTTTACCAGCAGTTCCTGAAGACGATCGGTATTGTAGTTAGCTTTCGCTGAAATAAAGAGCCTTTCGCCCTCTACTTCAGGAAGGATAGTCCCGAATTCGTCAAGTTGATCATCCGGAATTAAATCGGCTTTGTTAAACAGCAGGATCACATGCTTGTCTTTCAGCTTCGGTATAATGGATGTTGCCAGCGCTGCGATCTTTTCATGTGGTGTTGTAAGGTCTATCATCCACAAAACTATGGATGCCTGTTCTATCTTTCGGAACGTACGTTCAATACCCATCGTTTCAATAGCGTCGGAGGTTTGCCGGATACCAGCGGTGTCAATAAATCTGAACAGGACTCCTCCTATGTTCATGGTATCCTCAATTACATCGCGTGTGGTACCATGGATATCGCTAACGATTGCTTTCTCTTCGTTAAGCAGCAAATTGAGCAGGGTAGATTTGCCTGCATTGGTCTCCCCGATGATTGCAACGGGGATACCGCTCTTGATAGCGTTACCAAGCTGGAAAGAGCCGGCCAGCCGATTGATTTCCCTTTCAATCTCTTTGGTGAGCTCATAAAGCTTATCACGGTTGGCAAACTCAACATCCTCCTCTGAAAAATCGAGTTCCAGCTCAATCAGTGAAACAAACTGCAGCAATTTATCTCGCAGATCGGCAAGCTTTTGAGCGAAACCACCACGCATCTGGTTCATGGCCACCCTGTGCGATGCCCTTGATGTGGATGAAATCAGGTCAGCCACTGCCTCAGCCTGGCTCAGATCAAACTTCCCGTTGCGAAAAGCACGGCGTGTAAACTCACCTGCAAGTGCCATTCGCGCCCCTTTGCTAAAAAGCAACTCCACTATCTTCTGTTGAATATATATCGAGCCATGACAGGATATCTCCACACTATCCTCCCCTGTGAAGGAGTGCGGAGCATGAAAAACCGTTACAAGCACTTCATCAAGCACTTCACCGTCAGACTGTATCCGCCCGAAATGTACTGTATTGGCAGGTGCCTCTGCAAGCCTGTTTCCTGAGGGAGAGATAAAAACGGTATCGGCAAGGGCAATGCTCCCCTTTCCGGAAAGACGGACTATGGCAATGGCTCCCATGCCGGGAGGAGTGGATATAGCGCAAATGATATCATTCATATAATAACGAGTGTGAAGAATGCTGCGGGATGCTATGCTTTGAACTTACGGATAAACAAACCACAACACGAAAACAACTAACATCAATACCGGAAGCTGCTTCCCCCTAAAAACTCCCTTAGAAGCGAGGTAGGCGGTAGTTCACGATCGGTGATATAATTGAAATAGTTCAAAAATTTGAGCAGCCGGTAAGCTTCTGAATACTCTGGTACTGTACGTGGTACACGCATGAGAATTGGTTCAACATGGCGGCGGATGGCGGCCAGTTCATAGATCATTGCGGAATTGAACATCACATCTGCATTCTCCTGAAAAGGGAAAATCCATTTTTCTTCACCACGGCGTACGCTGTCCCACCGAGATATTGTTTGTTCCGCTGAATAACCGCGATAGCGGTAATCACGCACAATACGGCGTATGAGCCGGTTGTCGGAAGCAGGTATCCAGTTGTGCTCGTCGAGTGAGATGGTTGTCAGAGCCGACACATACACCATGAATTTCTTTTCGGCTGGTATGTGTGCCGTAAGTTCCGGATTAAGTCCATGAATGCCCTCGACGATAAGAAGGCTGTTTTCATCCATCTTTAGATAGTTCTTTCTGAACTCCCTTTTACCGGTGACGAAATTATAAAAAGGCAGTTCAACCTCCTCACCCCGCATAAGTGCGAGCATATGCTCTTCGAAGAGTTCCAGATCGAGTGCATAAAGCGACTCGTAGTCTTTCTCTCCATTCTCATCGAGGGGAGTTTTGTCCCTGTCAACAAAATAATCATCGAGCGAGATGCCAACGGGCCTAAGAAGATTCACAAGAAGTTGTATCTCAAGCCTTTTACGGAAAGTGGTCTTTCCCGATGATGAGGGCCCAGATATCAGCACCACACGCACACCTTCCCTGAAACGGTTTGTTATCTCTTCTGCTATCCCGGCAATCTGTTTCGCCTGATATGCCTCGGCCACCTGAATAACTTCCGACATGCGATCGCCACGTTTTGCCATGTTCAGATCACCCACGTTATCAAGACGGCTTATCTTAAGAAACTTCAGATGCTCGCGATACACATTCAGCAACTTATCTTGTTGAATTTCGGGCTCAAGCTCTACAGGGTTTTCACGGTTTGGCACCCTCAAAAGATAACCTCCGTTATAGGGCTGAATATCGAACATGGTTATATAACCGGTCGATGGTGTAAGGCACCCGTAAAAATAGTCGATGTAATTATCAAGCATCGAATAACGAGCATACAACATATCTGCTGTTTCCAGCAATCTTGCCTTTCCCTCCATACCCAAATCACGGAAAAGCTGTACCACTTCAGGCGTCTCCTTCTCCACCTGAACAAAGGGGATATCGGCCTCCACTATCTCCCGCATCCTTTTACGTATAGCATCAAGCTCGGGTTTGCCTACCGGCACTCCAGCCTCTATCTGAAAATAATATCCTTTCGCAACAGCATGTTCAATATACATTTCGGCGTTGGGTAACAAATCATCAACCGCCTTTGCCAATATAAAACAGAGTGAACGCACATAGGTGCGCATAGCCGATGAATTACTTAAATCGACAAATTCTACTGTTTTAGGGCGAAAAACACGGTAGGAAAGAGATTCTGTTTTGTTGTTGACTTTTGCATTCGCAATTAAATAAGGCGATTCAACCTCAAAAACATCAATTAGTTCTTCCAACGATGAACCAATTTTCACATTCTTGTAATCATTAGTGTTTATACAGTGAACACGAACGGTTTCATTCATAATGTTGATTTCTAATTTTCACATTAATTCCCAAATAGATTTATTTTTTCTATATTTGCACGCTAATATACGCTATTTTCTGAACATGGACTACAGTTTATTCGATTTTTTAAGGCTTGTAGGGGCATTGGCCCTGTTTCTGTATGGGATGAAGATCATGAGCGAAGGTCTGCAAAAGCTTGCAGGCAATAAGCTCAGAAATGTTTTGTCCGCGATGACGAAAAACCGTCTGATGGGGGTCCTTACCGGGATGCTTATCACAGCGCTCATCCAATCCTCATCTGCTACAACTGTTATGGTTGTGAGTTTTGTTAATGCAGGCTTGCTGAGCCTGATTCAATCCATTGGCGTGATAATGGGAGCCAACATAGGAACCACAGTCACAGCATGGATGATATCATTTTTCGGTTTCGGGAAGTTCTCAATAAGTGCTTTGTCTATTCCGTTAATGGGTATTGCACTTCCTCTCATTTTTTCTTCAAAGAGCAAGAACAAATCTCTGGGCGAATTCATTTTTGGATTTGCCTTTCTTTTTATGGGACTGGATTTTTTGAAAGATTCCATGCCCGACCTCCAAAACGATCCTGAAGTTTTGTCGTTTGTGCAAAATTTCACAGACATGGGGATCGTCTCTACTCTATTTTTCCTGCTGGTTGGAAGTATACTAACCATCGTTGTTCAATCTTCCAGTGCTACAGTAGCACTTACCCTGATTATGGCGGTAAAAGGATGGATAGATTTCCCAAGTGCTGCAGCAATGATTATGGGGGAAAATATTGGGACCACTATTACTGCCAACCTTGCAGCCATTCCGGCAAACATCTCCGCTAAAAGAGCTGCTTTTGCACATTTCATGTTCAATGTGCTGGGGGTTATCTGGATGCTGTTCATATTCAAGTTTTTTGTGAATATGGTAGATAGTATTGTTGCTAACTTTTCATCTGTCCACCCATCTGAATTGCCATCATTTATCGCCTCGCTAACACCGGAACAATACGCACAGGTAACTAACCTCCCAAAATCGGAACTTTCACCTGAACTTGCATCACTCCACGACAAATATCTCAGCTTCCAGGCTGCTACATCATATGGATTATCGCTGTTTCACACGATGTTCAATATTTGTAATGTTTCAATCATGATCTGGTTTGTAAAATTGTATGAAAAAATTTGTCTCACCCTTATAAAGCCGAAGAGCGGAGAGGAGGAAGATGAGGAGTTCATACTGAAATATATATCTACTGGCATGTCCTCTACAGCCGAACTTTCAATTATTCAGGCTGAAAAAGAGGTAGAGGTTTATGCTTACCGTGCAAGAAAGATGTTTGGTTTTGTGAAAAAAATGACCAATATGAGTCATAATGACAAAAAGTTCCTTAAACTTTACAACCGCACGGAGAAGTATGAAAATATTTGTGACCAGATGGAGGTTGAGATAGGCTTGTATCTGAACAAAGTTTCAGAAGGAAGGCTGAGTAATCAAAGCAGGGAGCATGTACGTTCAATACTCCGCGCTGTGACTGAGATAGAAAGTATAGCCGACTCCAGTTGTAATATTGCCAGGCACTTAAAACGGAAAATGGAAGCAGACGTTGTTTTTGAAGATATCATTATTGATAATATCAATTCAATGTACAACTTGCTTGACAAGGCTCACGAAAATATGCAGGCAATGCTGAAGAATAAAAAAATATCTGAATCAGATCTGTTAAACAGCAAGCAGATGGAGAAAATTATAAATGAAAAACGGAACAATCTTAAACGTGAGAATCTGGACAATGTAAACCAAAATATTTATTCCTATCAGAATGGTGTCTTCTATATGGATATAGTCTCGGAATGTGAGCGTATGGGCGATTATATAATAAACGTGATTGAGTCGATAGAGGTGAAACATAGTTAAAGATGATGTTTTTTTTTCTCATAAACCGGGAAAAATATATCTTCGTGTCTAAGACTTATAATGCGATATTTTGTATGCGCCATAGTCTGCTGTAACAGATAAATTCCTTAACAACATGAATGACTGGAAAAAGAGACTTGACATTGTCTATTCTACCAACCCCGATTACCACTACATGAAGGAGGGACAGGAGTATGAAGAGACACTGCCAAAGGAAAAACAGATGCTGCGTGTCAGCCTCGATAAGCGTAACCGCAAAGGAAAGGCTGTAACGCTTATAACCGGATTCACCGGAACTGAAGAGGACCTGCAGGAGCTTGGGAAGATGCTGAAGATAAAATGCGGGGTAGGCGGTTCAGCCAAGGAGGGAGAGATCATTATCCAGGGCGATCATCGCGAGAAGGTACTGGGAATTTTGCAAAAAGAGGGATATGCAGGGTCACGTATCATCTGACCGGCCCTCGGTACATGTAATCAAAGCATCAGCAGGATCGGGGAAAACGCACCGCCTGACAGGTGAATACCTCCGTCTGCTCTACTCCGGGACAAACAACTACAGGCATATTCTGGCGGTTACCTTTACTAATAAGGCGACTGATGAGATGAAATCACGAATCGTTGAAGAACTGCACCGGCTGGCATCGGGGAAAAAATCTACCTACCTGAAAGAGCTGATGAGTGATTTTTCGATGAGTGAAATTAGTGTTCGAAAACAGGCAAAGGTTATTTTAGAAACAATTCTCCACGACTACTCAGCTTTCTCAATCAGTACTATCGACCATTTTTTTCAGCAGACCATGCGTGCTTTCACGCGTGAGATTGGACTGGGTGGCGGATACAATATAGAGGTGAATGAAACGTCACTCCTTATGGAGGCTGTAGACCTGATGCTCTCGGAACTGGATAAACCGGAAAACAAAGCTCTTGCCGACTGGTTGTTGCGGTTTATGCAAAACCGCATTGAAGAGGGAAGAAGCTGGAAAATAGGCCAACAGGTGCTGGAGCTGGCAAGACAACTGTTTAATGAGACTTATAAATCGCTCTCCGACAGAGAGATGGAGACAATCTGTGACAAAGGTCAACTCGAAGTGTACAAACAAATGCTTGTCCGTATTGTAAAAAGCTACGAGAACGAGTTGAGATCGATTGGCATAAAAGCGCTCTCTGTCATGGAGCAATACGGCCTGGGATACGATGACTTCAAACATAAAAGAAATTCCGGCTTCATGCTGTTTGTGAAGCTGGCTAACGGAATTGTGGAGAAACCTTCAAAACGGCTAATAGCACTTGCAGACAACATCGACCTTTGGTTTAGCAACAGTGAAAAAGAGGCCGACATAAGATCGGCCTACGATTCCGGATTGAATGAGTGTGTGAAAGATATAATATATCTGTCTGAAAACGACCGTGAATACCAGACGGCAAAACACCTTCTGCGTAATTTCTATACCCTTGGTATACTTAATGATATCAAAACACGGCTGAATAAGCATCAACAGGAGACTAACACGCTGTTCCTTTCAGACACTACTGAATTGCTGAACAATATCATTGCCGGAACTGATTCGCCATTTATCTATGAAAAAACCGGTACGCGGATCAACCATTATATGATAGACGAGTTTCAGGACACATCTGTTATGCAGTGGCAGAATTTTAAGCCGCTTATTGGCGAGAGCCTTGCATCGGGTAATTTTAATCTTATAGTGGGCGATGTGAAACAGAGCATCTACAGGTTTCGCAATTCAGACTGGCGGCTGTTAGAGGAACAGGTAGACGATGATTTTCATCCGGAGAATATCCAGAAACATATATTGGATACCAACTGGCGCAGCGATGCTTGCCTGGTACAGTTCAACAACGCTTTTTTCTCTAAATCACCATTAATTCTTCAGAGTGATTTTAACATGTCGGTGGAAACGGAACAGGATAATAACCCGGGCCCATCAGGCGATTTGATGATTACTCATGCATATGCCGATGCATTTCAACATATTCCTCCACAAAAACCTGAGGGCGAAGGACAGGCGAAGATCACCTTCCTGAAAGATGATAAGGAAACTGACTGGAAAGCTGAAGCACTGGAACGGTTGCCGCACGAGATTGAGTCGTTGCAGGATCAGGGCTTCGCACTTAAGGATATCGCCGTTGTGGTACGGCGGAATCATGAAGCTGTACAGGTAGCTGAAACATTGCTCACTTACAGGGAACAGCACCCTGAATCACCATACCGGTACGATATCATATCAAACGAAGCGCTGATAATAGGTAACGCACAAAGTATCAAAGCGGTCATCGCGCTGATGCGCTACTTAAGAAACACGAAAGATAAAGGCTGTCTTATGATGGCGGTGTATGAATATTTCCGGTTCAGCATGAACTGCACCCCAGGCGAAGCGATACGTAAATTTAGTGAAGAGGCTTCCGGAGATTTTCCCGATGAGCTGAAAATTCATATCAACAGGCTGGCTTCTCTTCCTTTGTATAACATGGTTGAACGTTTTTTCTCGCTTAATAACGGCTCGCTCAACATGAAAGAAAATGCTTACATACAGGCATTTTTGGATATTACCCTCAAATTCTGTACCAACAGCCCTGCAGACTTGAATAATTTTCTCGATTGGTGGGATGAAGAAGGTTACAAAAAAGCTCTTTTTTCACCCGAGGGACAGGATGCAATCCGCTTGATCACAATACATAAATCAAAGGGATTGGGATTTGGAGCAGTCATAATGCCGTTTGTAAACTGGGATGTGGATCACAATCAACATCACACCAATATCATATGGTGTAAACCCAATGTGGCACCGTTCAATAAGCTTGGAGTAGCACCTCTCCAATACAGTAAAGGGCTCTCGGGGACCATTTTCAGAGATGACTATCTGGAAGAAAGACGTATGTCATATATCGACAATCTGAACCTGCTCTACGTCGCATTTACCCGTGCAAAACATCGCCTGATAGTTTTTGCGCCCATCCCCAAAAAACCAGGAACCATATCCAATGTTGCCGATCTGCTTTGGCGAACCATAACTGATAAATCTATTCCACATAATTCTGAAAAAGGAGAGATATTACTTGATGATTACTTTACTGAAGATGAGAACGAATCGTCTTTCGTGTTAGGACAAGCTGACGTTATAATAAAAGAAGATGAAGAGAAAGCGGTTATGACATATACTACAGGCGAATGGCGGTCTGTGCCTTTCGACAACCGCCTAAAGATGCGCCTCAACTCTACAGGGTTCTTCTCCGGCGATGGTAGCCGCGATTACGGCAAGCTGATGCACGATGTTATAAGCAATGTAAAAACATTTTCCGATATTCCAATTGCAGTAGAAAAAAAGATCTCGGAAGGAGAGCTAAATGAACGTGACAGGGAAAGCGCTATACGCGAAATGACAGAATTCTTGTCACTTCCAGATATTGCAGATTGGTACAGCGGCAGTTACACCGTGCTCAATGAGGTACAGGTACTGCATCCTCGCATCGGATTCAGGCGCCCCGACAGGGTAATGCTGGGCAACGGCGAGGTGATTGTAGCCGACTATAAATTCGGCGAACTTGAAAGCCCGCAATACATCCGTCAGGTAAGGCAATACGTTAAAACCATAAAAGAAATGGGGTACAGTAATGTAAAGGGATATATCTTCTATGTTAAACTGGGCAAAATTGAACAGGTTTAGTACGCAGACAAGAAAAAAATAAAAAAATCCGGCAGGCCGCAATAAATATTTCTTTGCAGGAGTTGGCCTGACGGATCATACGCATCGGTATTATGCGCTTTGGATAATCTTAAAACAATTAACTTTTATACTTAATCAATTCGAAACTCTTCCGATATTTCACGACGACTGTTTATCAATCACTGTTTTATAACAGTGAATCGGGATTCAAGTTGTCGTGCTCTATATCAAGAAAATATTTATAGGTACCTACTTTCAGCTCAGCGCAGGCATCATAATCGCAAACAATAATTCCCTTCTGATGCAACTGCAGAGCACTTATTGTCCACATCTGGGTGATAGGGCCTTCCACAGCGTGATACAATGCCCTGGCTTTATGATGGCCATTGACCAGTATGAGCACCTCCCTGGCATCCAATACAGTTCCCACACCGACTGTCAAAGCCGTTTTAGGCACCTTGTTTACATCATTATCAAAAAAGCGGGAGTTGGCGATCACCGTATCGGTGGTAAGCGTTTTTATTCTTGTTCTAGAACTGAGCGAGGAGCCCGGCTCGTTAAAAGCTATGTGGCCGTCAGGCCCTATTCCTCCAAGAAAAAGATCAATTCCTCCAACATCGGCAATAGTCTTTTCGTATGCTGCACATTCGGCTTCCGGATCTTCTGCCATACCATTGAGGATATGCACATTTTCTTTTCTGATATCAATATGGCTGAAAAAATTGTTCCACATAAACGTATGGTAACTTTGCGGATGATCAGCCGCCAAGCCGATATATTCATCCATGTTGAACGTAATGACGTTCTCAAACGACACTACACCTGCCTCATAAAGTTTGATCAACGATTTGTAGGTTTCTAATGGTGATGAACCGGTGGGCAACCCCAGTTTAAAAGGATTCTTTTCAGTAGGCTTTGCCTTATTGATCTTTGCAGCAATGTAGTTTGCTGTCCATTGAGCCATTTGACCGGCATCGGGTTGAATAATAAGTCTCATATTTTCATATTAAATTTTAGTGACAAACAGTAGATATATTTGGTGTTACATCTGCTCCGGACATCAGTTTCAGGGCCATGGCACGTCCCAGGCCACGGGCTTTTTCCTCCACCTCTGCCAGCATCGCCTGCTTCATAACCACAGGATCAGCGACAATTTCAAATTCCATCTGTTCAGCAAATAAAGAAAACTGTTTAGCAGATGCATCAGCCCATGTGAAGCTGCCAAAGCAACCGAAGAAACGGTTTTTCAGAAACCTGTTCTGCAGTGCTGAGAGAAGGCTCTCCACGCCTGTATAGAGTTTATTGTTATAGGTGGGCGATCCGATAATAAGTCCCCTGTATTTAAACGCATCGCGTATAATATCGGACAGGTGGCTTTTCGACACATTGTGCATAACAATATTTCTTACGCCGTTCACAGCCGCCTCTTCCGCGATAATCTCGGCAAGCTCTGCGGTGTTTCCGTACATGCTGCCGTAAGCAATCACAAGCCCGTTATCGGCTTCATACCTGCTCAGTTTATCATAGATGCCAACAACCTTCGAGATGTTCTCTTTTTTGGTCCATACGGGACCGTGTGTGGAACAGATAATATCAAGACCTATTCCATTTAGTTTTTTCAGAGCAGTCTGTACAGGAGAACCAAATTTACCCACTATATTGGAATAGTAACGGATCATTTCATCCCAGTATCTTTCCGGACAAAGCTGTGCATCGATCACGCCACCATCGAGAGTACCAAATGTACCAAAGGCATCGGCGCTGAATAATGTTTTCCTTTCCGGCACATAGGTCATCATTGTCTCAGGCCAGTGTACCATGGGTGTAAGATGAAACTGTAGGGTGTTCTTTCCCAGGCTAAGCTTCTCCTGATCCTGCACAGTAACAACATTGGCGGTGATTCCATAATATCCTTTGAGCATCTCTACTGTTCGTTTGTTTCCCACGATCTTCATGCCGGGATATTTTGTTAAAAGCCATACAATAGATCCTGAATGGTCGGGCTCCATATGGTTTACAATAAGATAGTCGACAGGTTTATCTCCCAATACCGATACTATCTTACGAAAGAACTGATCGGAGTAGCAGATATCTACGGTATCGATCAGAGCAGTTTTATCATCGTTAATAATATAAGAGTTGTAAGACACGCCGTGAGGCAGTGGCCACAGGTTTTCAAAAAGATGCTTGGTACGGTCGTTTACACCTACATAAAAAATATCTTCCGTTATTTCGAGCGGTTTGTACATAAATGTTTGTTCTTAATTTGATTTTTTGGGTTGGATCTATTATTTATGTTTTCTACTTTTTTATTTCTTTCTTGGTTTGTATTTCTGTTTGTGTTTATCCATATCCGACTGTCTGGGAGTAACCGCCGCTTGTGCCGGGCGCCTCACGGCTCTAAAAATAAGCCATATGCCCCATATGATAAAGGGGATACTCAACCATTGCCCAAGGATCAGGCCTGTACTTTCACGCATGGCATTTTCGGAATCGACCTGTACATTCTTGAGAAATTCCACAAAAAAGCGGAAAAGAAAAATGAACAGGATCCCAACACCCGTGATGAGCCCTTTCCTGTCTTTGGCACTTGTATTCCAATATAAATACATGGTAATGCCGAATACAACAAGATAAGCCAATGCTTCGTAAATCTGTGTGGGATGCGAAGGATCGGAATAAACGGGTTCAGCTCCCCGCATCCAATAATAGATGTTGGTAATGAAGCGAAAGCCCCAAGGTTGATCGGTAGGTCCGCCATAAATCTCGTGATTCATCAGGTTTCCAATGCGAATCATCGCAGCGGTAAACCCAGTGGGGACCATCACCCTGTCGAATGTCCACAACATACTGAGCTTTGTTACTTTCCGTGAGTAGAGCCACACGGCAATGATAATGCCTATTACTCCGCCGTGGCTTGCCAGGCCCCCTTCCCAAACCTTTAACATCTCAACGGGGTTGGCAAGATAGTATTTCGGTTCGTAGAAAAGACAGTGACCGAGTCGTGCTCCAACGATTATACCAACTATCATGTAAACAAACAGCGAGTCGAACCACTTTTCGGGAAGGTCTTCTCGCTTGAATATTCTTTGTACGATATAAACGGCTACAATAAGGCCGATTACCCACAAAAGGCCGTACCACCTTATTTCTCGTCCTAAAAAGGTGAAAAGTGTGGGATCTGCATTCCAGGTTACAGAGAGTAATGTGTCCATCAGAATTGAATTTGTGACAAAGATAATAAAAAAAGCAGATTCTCCGGTTTACCGGGAGAACAAAGACTGTTTTAGAAGCTATAAATCAGGGGAAGCTATTTTCTAAACCAGTTTACTGATCCATGCCTCTTTTTCTCCAGGTAAAAAATCAACCACAGGAATCTCTATCATAGTATATGCTCCCGGCTGTTTCCTCAGCGAGGCGCGCGCCGCCCCCACAAGTACCTGAGCTGTGAGGGCGGGATTGTTAATGCGCATGTCGAACTTAAAAAGCTGGTTTTGTGTATTTCCGGAAACACCTTTACGTTCCATCAATACGCCATGGCCCATATCCTTAAGTGCTTCCACATCCTGTACCTGAAAAACATGGGTCTCATCATGAGCAAAATAATCGTCTGTTTTTATTTTCTGAGCAACTGTTTTGAAATCGTACCCTTCCTGCAGTTCAATATATACCATTCTGCGATGTACACCTGTCCCCGCAGGTATCGTCATAGAGATTGCAGCTTTTACACCATCAATAGCCTTCACGGCTACGGTATGCCCCATGCTCATTCCCGGGCCAAAGTTAGTGTATGTGATACCTCTTGGCGCAAGAGCTTCAAGTAGTGTGCGCACAACGGAGTCGCTCCCCGGGTCCCATCCTGCCGAAACAACTGCAACAGCGTTGTTGCTCTTTGCCGTTTCCTGCAATGAATCACGAAGATGCAATATCTCACTATGTATATCAAAACTATCCACTGTATTAATTCCCAACGCAAGACATGTTTTGGCGAATTTCACCACACTCCGGGTAGGGGTACAGAGTATGGCAACATTAACATCAGTCAGCTCCGCAATAGAAGAGACAACGTTATAATCTCTCAGTTCCGAAGGTATATTAGTGGCATCGCGACGCACGATGCCTGCTATTTCAAAATCTGGAGCGCACTCAAGTGCTTCCACTACATATTTCCCTATGTTTCCATAACCGACGACTGCAGCTCTGATCTTATTTGGCATTTGAGGTAATTTTTTTGTGTAGATTCTGTTTAAAATAAATATTTGTGGTTACAAAAATATATAAAATGAATAGAATTCATTGCGTTTCGCCAGGATAATTTGACAAACCATCTTCGCCAGGCGGCTCTTCATCATCTTCTTCCCAAATTACCTCAGGCTTCTGCGGCCCCTCACCGCGAAGTACTATTGAAAGAATGAGGCCGCTAATGGCACCCGAAAGATGGCCTTCCCACGAGATGGAGGCATCCAAAATTTCCGTGATTGGGAAAATGCTCCATACCATGCCACCATAAATAAAAGCGACAATAAGAGAGACCGATACAAGAGGAATATATTTTCTGAATATACCGCTGAAAAAGAGAAAAAAAAGGAGTCCGAATATCAATCCGCTAGCCCCCGCATGATATGACTCCCGCCCGATTACCCATGTTATTGACCCGCTTAAGACCCATAGAACGGCGAATGCTGCGAATGCAATATTACTGTAAAAATAGAACAGAAACCATATCAATATAAGAAGAGGAAGGGTGTTTGAGAGCAGATGAGAAAAAGATGAATGCAGGAGAGGCATAAACAATATTCCTTTCAGTCCGCTAATCTCCCTGGGCAACATCGCAAATCTGTAAATGTTATCTCCCAAAGCTCCGGTATGTTCAATAAGAAAAGCCAGCCACAACATAGCAGTTACTACAACTGCAGGTATAAAAGCGATACGCATCCGCTTTCTTTCAAAAGAATACCGGTCGGGATTATTCATATTCATTTGCATTCGATACCCGCCAATGAGGTTGTTTATATTACTCTCTTGCCGCAAATATACAAACAAATCCTTTTAAAGCATATTCAGTTGTTATCAGTCCAAATAACTGCATTGCAGTGATATCACATATAAGTCAGCCACTGCTGCTGAGTCGAACCTTATTTAAAACGGTGAAATGTGATGAAATTATTCTTTTTTTGTTTGGGTAATAATTCCAATTTCATTATCTTTCGCAGGAATTAACGGGAAAAACATTTACATACATTACTTTTTAACATGGCGATGAGTTATCTGAAATTCGACAAAGACCTGATGATTAACCTGGAGTACTCTTTATACCGAAACGTATTAAGGACAAACAGAAAAGGAGCTTATCACAATACATCGATATCAGGGTGTAACACAACCAAGTACCAGGGCTTGCTTGTGATGCCAGTACCATATCTGGACGATGAAAACCACCTAATCTTGTCGTCTTTCGATGAGACCGTAATTCAGCACGGAGCCGAGTTTAACCTTGGAATTCATCGTTATGCAGGTGACAACTACAGTCCTAAAGGGCATAAATATATCCGTGAGTTCAACAGCGACAGTGTCCCGAAAACCATTTACCGTGTAGGTGGTGTGGTCCTTTCAAAAGAGATCATGTTCTCATCAAAAGAGAACCGGCTGATGATAAGATATACACTGCTTGATGCACACTCTCCGACTAATATCCGTTTCAGGCCGTTCCTGGGATTCAGGCGCGCATCGCAGCTAACGAGAGAAAACGACCGTGTGGACAAGTCGTATCGCGAGGTGGAAAACGGCATCAGCACTTGCATGTATCCCGGATACCCCGAACTGTTTATGCAGTTTAACAAAAAACCTGAATTTATTTATCATCCCGACTGGTACCGTGACATTGAATATTTGCAAGACCTGCAAAGCGGCGATACCTTTCAGGAAGACCTGTACGTACCGGGGTACTTCGAGATGTCAATTTCGAAAGGTGAAACAATAATCTTCTCTGCGGGAGATATTCTTGTTGACACATCCAGCCTGATAAAAGAGTTCGATTTCGAGATTTATAAACGTACGCCGCGTTCCAATTTTTTCAACTGCCTTAAAAACTCAAGTCATCAATTTTATTACATCCCCGACAGCGACGAATACTTTCTTTTAGCCGGATATCCGTGGTTCAAAGTGCGGGCACGCGACCAATTCATTGCACTCCCTGGCTGCACACTTGCTACAGAAAAGCCAAAGGATTTTGAAAAGATAATGGATTCTGCCATCCCTCATCTGAGAGATTTTATGGAGGATAAGCCTTCGAAAAGCTTTCTCAAACAGATAGAGGACCCTGATGTGCTGCTTTGGGCAACCTGGGCATTGCAGCAATTCTGGCTGGAAAATAAAGAGGTGTTTATTTCTAAATACAGTGATTTTCTGTTTGAGATAATTGATTATATAATCTCCGGGAAACACCCAAACCTGTTTTTTCATAACGACGAGGGACTAATCTCAACAAATGGCCGAAAAGTTGCCGTAAGCTGGATGAATGCTTTAATTGACGGGCATCCTGCCGTACCCAGATCGGGGTATCTTGTTGAATTTAATGCACTTTGGTACAACACACTTAAGTTTGGAGAAGAGGTGGCACTCGAAACTGGCAAAGATAAACTTGCAGCCTCTTTGGAAGAAACAGCCCGATTGTCGGGCAACTCCTTTACTGGGATATTTTTCAACAAGGCAGGTTACCTCTATGATTTTGTTGACGGCACCTATAAAGATCCGGATGTTCGTCCCAACATGATCTTTGCCGTATCATTACCATATTCCCCCCTGATAAGGAGTCAAAAAAAATCGGTAGTAGATTTTGTCACCAAAGAGTTGTTGACCACATGTGGAATACGCTCACTGACACCCAAAAGCGATAAGTTCCGCCCTCATTACACAGGTTCGGAGAACGAGAAAAAATTAGCATATTTCAACGGAATGGCTTTCCCCTGGCTGCTGGGCCCGTATATTGAAGCATATTTGAAAACCTTCCGGCAAAGCGGGTTGTTTCTTGCAGACAGGATTATGGTGGGTATGGAAAACGAGATGCAAAATGATTGTATAGGTTCCATATCTGAATTCTACGATTCCAACCCTCCTTTCATTGCCCATGGTGGATACTCTTTCGCGATGAGTGTTGCGGAGCTTCTCAGAGCACAGCGAATTATGAATTCATACCAATAATGAGTGTCTATTGCAACAAAGAAAAAGAAGGTGTGTAGTTATTAACGGATAAACCGGAACAGGAAATAACAAATATTGGAGAAATGAAAGCATTAATGTTTGGCTGGGAATTTCCGCCACATATACTGGGGGGACTTGGTACTGCAAGTTACGGGCTCACAAAAGGGATGGCCAGGCAGGAGGATCTGGAAACCATTTTCGTTATTCCCAAACCATGGGGCGATGAAGATCAAAGCTTTATTAAGATAATAGGTGCCAACAATACTCCCATCGTATGGCGTGATGTATCGTGGGAAACGGCACAGGCAAAACTGGAGAAATTTATGGATCCTGCCGAATATTACAGGATGAGGGATCACATCTATGCCGATTTCAGCTATTTGAACACAAACGACTTAGGATGCATTGAGTTCTCGGGCAGGTATCCCAACAATATTCTGGAAGAGACCAACAATTACTCTATTGTGGCAGGTGTCATAGCCCGTTCATATGATTTCGATGTTATTCATGCGCACGACTGGCTTACCTACCCCGCTGGACTTCATTCTAAAAGCATTACCGGTAAACCATTGGTAATTCACGTACATGCAACCGAATTCGACCGCAGTCGTGGCAAACCCAATCCAATTGTCTATGGCATTGAAAAGGATGGTATGGATAACTGCGATCACATTATTTGCGTGAGCAATCTGACCAGGCGTACGGTAATTGAAAATTACCATCAGCCACACTGGAAGGTGACTACCGTGCATAACGCCGTAGAACCGCTTAGCCCGGAGATAGAGGCAATTAAGAGAATCTCTGGCGTCTCGGAAAAAGTGGTTACATTCTTAGGGAGAATCACAATGCAGAAGGGGCCTGAATTTTTCGTTGATGCTGCCACTCAGGTCATTCGCAAAACCGATCATATACGTTTTGTGATGGCGGGCAGCGGCGACATGATGGATCAGATGATTCGCCTGGTTGCCGACCGGGGTATTGCCCATAAATTTCATTTCACTGGATTCCTTCGCGGCAAACAGGTATATGAAATGCTTAAATCAAGTGATGTATATGTGATGCCTTCAGTATCGGAGCCGTTCGGTATTTCACCGCTCGAAGCCATGCAGTGCAACGTTCCTAGCATCATTTCTTACCAGTCGGGTTGTTCGGAAATACTGAATAACGTTATCAAGACCGATTACTGGGATGTTGACGCAATGGCCGACGCCATATACTCTATCTGCACCTACCCTGCAATGGCAGAGCATCTGAAGGTAGAGGGGAAAATTGAAGTGGACAATATCAAATGGGAAGACGCCGGCTTAAAAGTTCGTGAAATATACAACAGCCTTATCTGAGAACCAGCATGAGAGAATCAAAAACAATCAAATAAGAAACGATGAAGACAATTTGCTTTTATTTCCAGGTTCACCAACCGTTCCGATTGAAAAGATATCGTTTTTTCAATATCGGCAGAGATCACTACTATTTTGATGACTACGCAAACGAAGATATTCTGCAGCAGATAGCCGCCCGTTCATTCATTCCTGCAAACCGTATGCTGCTGGATCTGGTGAACCAATATAAAGGAAAATTTAAAATTGCTTTTTCTATTTCAGGAGTAGCTCTTGAGCAGCTGGAGGTGTATGCTCCCGAAGTAATTGACGGATTTCGTGAACTCAGCAAGACAGGGAACGTTGAATTCCTTACTGAGACATATGCCCATTCGCTCGCCAGCCTCTTCGATCCGGAGGAGTTCCGGCTGCAGGTGAAAAATCATTCGGAACGAATAGAACTGCTTTTTGATCAAAAACCTACCGTTATCCGTAACACGGAACTTATATACTCCGATGAAATAGCCGAAATGGTATACAAGATGGGGTATCACAAGATGATTACTGAGGGAGCCAAGCATATTATCGGCTGGAAGAGCCCTAACTATGTATATCATTCAGCCTCTCAACCCAAACTGAAACTCTTGCTCAAAAACAGCCGTTTCAGTGACGATATAGCTTACAGATTTTCCAATTACAGCTGGAATGAATATCCGCTGACTGCCGAGAAATTCATCTCCTGGATTGCTTCTACGCCAGCAGAAGAAAAGGTGATTAACCTGTTTATGAACTACGAGACACTGGGCAACTTGCAACCATCGCACACAGGAATTTTTGAATTTATGAAAGCACTGCCCAGGTTTGCATTTGAAAGAGGAATTGGATTCGCCACCCCCAGCGAAGCAATTGACAACAACAAATCTATTGGAGCCATAGATGTTCCAAATCCCATATCGTGGGCAGATGAAGAGCGTGACCTTAGCTCATGGACTGGCAATAAGCTTCAACGGAGCGCATTGGAGTCGCTTTACAAGATAGGGGAACGTGTACGCCTCTGCACAGATCGCAGGCTTAAGCAGGATTGGGTTTATTTGCAGACAAGCGACCACTTTTACTATATGTCCACCAAACATCATGGCAGCGGGGAAAGCCACTTTAGCCCTTACATGTCACCATATGATGCTTTCAATAACTATATGAACGTTTTGAGCGACTTCATCGGGCGTGTGAAAGCGCAGTACCCCGACACAGTGGATAACGAGGAACTGAATGCGCTACTCACTACCATTCATAATCAGGAGATGGAGATAAAGCGCCTTCAGATGGAGTTGAAAAAGGTGATCGGAACAAATGAGGAATTACTGGTGGGAAAAAGTAAGAAAGCACAAAAAATTGTAAAGTAAAAACCCGTAGCATGTAAACTCCCGACAACGTTTAAACACTATCGGCATGTGAACACCAGACATCATGTATGATATAGAAAAAGGAGCATTTAATGCTCCTTTTATTTTATATGTCGGAAACGCCGGTTTGTTTTATATAGCCTATTTAGCGTAGCTCACTGCACGTGTCTCGCGAATAACAGTAATCTTCACCTGTCCCGGATAGGTCATCTCGGTCTGTATCTTTCGAGCGATATCGGCTGAAAGCTTTTCTGTATCCTGATCATCTATCTTATCGGCTCCAACAATAACACGGAGTTCACGTCCCGCCTGAATGGCATATGTTTTTAAAACACCGGGATAAGAGAGAGCCATATTTTCAAGGTCGTTCAACCGTTTAATATATGCCTCCACTATCTCACGCCGAGCTCCGGGACGTGCTCCGGAAATAGCATCACACACCTGAACAATGGGCGCCAGCAGAGTAGTCATCTCTACCTCATCGTGATGTGAGCCTATTGCATTACAAATATCAGGTTTTTCCTTGAATTTTTCAGCAAGTTTCATACCAAGCACAGCGTGTGGAAGTTCGGGCTCATCATCGGGAACCTTACCTATATCATGCAATAACCCGGCACGCTTTGCTTTTTTGGGATTCAATCCAAGCTCAGAAGCCATTATCGCACAAAGATTGGCTGTCTCACGCGAGTGCTGCAACAGATTTTGCCCGTAAGATGAACGATATTTCATTTTCCCCACCATACGGATCAGCTCGGGATGAAGTCCATGAATTCCCAAATCTATAATGGTACGCTTACCTGTCTCCACAATCTCCTCCTCTATTTGCTTCCTCACTTTTGAAACAACCTCTTCTATGCGGGCAGGATGAATGCGCCCATCGGCTACAAGTTGATGCAGTGAAAGGCGTGCAATTTCACGTCGTACCGGATCGAAGCCCGACAAAACAATTGCTTCGGGGGTATCATCAACCACAATCTCAACTCCTGTAGCTGCTTCCAAGGCGCGAATATTTCTTCCTTCACGGCCTATGATCCGCCCTTTTACCTCATCGGAGTCTATATGGAACACTGTAATGGCATTCTCAATTGACGTCTCTGTTGCCACTCGCTGAATAGTCTGTATTACAATACGTTTAGCCTCTTTGGTTGCAGTCATTTTGGCCTCTTCCATAATGTCGTTTACATATGACTGCGCATCGGTCTTGGCTTCTTCTTTCAAGGACTCTACCAAGCGCTCCTTGGCCTCCTCTGCCGAAAGCCCTGAAATGGTTTCCAGCTTCTCAACCGATTGTCTGTGCAAACGATCCAGCTCTGAACTTTTCTTATCAAGAAATTCCTGCTGATTAACCAGATTCATTTTAGATTCATCAAGCTCAATAAATTTCTTGTTCAGTTCATCCTGCTTCTGGTTTATCGTCATTTCACGTTGTTTCAGCCTGTTTTCAGTAATTTGAATTTTAGACGTACGTGCATTTGCCTGCTTCTCTGCTTCCGTTTTCATTGCGAGGATCTCCTCTTTGGCTTCAAGCAATAATTTCTTCTTTATTACCTCAGCATCCTTTTCTGCGTCGCTCAAAATGTTCTGAGCACGCGAATTGGCCATCTTACCGGTGATAAACCAGGCAACAGCCGCCCCTATTACCAATCCGATAATTCCTATAACTATTCCCATATTTCGTATTATTAATTTATTTATATTCTCTTGCCGGATTCATAATTAATACTCCGGAAAGAAGTTCTTTGTCCTATCTCTTAAATAAATAAAAAAAGCACACAATTAAGCCTATCACAACTAATGTGCCTAAAAGGTGCGTTTATACATACCCCTTTATATAAGAGGTATGAATTATTTTCTCAGATAATTATCCAACTCGTTAATTAACGAATCTATTTTATCTTCAAAGGGTTTCGTATTATTCTTATCACCGAGTGAAAAATTCTCTGCCAATGCCTGAATGGCCGTCATAGCCATAAAATCCTGTGTTGTAAGGTTAGAGTTGCCCCCACCGTAAGCAACACGGTATTGGTTTATTTTACTGTTTATCTTTTTAGCGGCTTCACGGAATGCCTGTTCTTCCGATAGCTCAATTTTCAGCGGATACCTCCTGCCGGCAATCTCTAATGTTAATAATAATTTCTCGTCGCCCATCACATAAATTTCTTAAAGGTTATTTCAACAAATTTATGCACTTATCAACTTCTCGCACCAATTTCGACAGCCTGGCCTTCGCGATATCCACATCTACCGATGAAGCAGTAATGGTCCGGGCTATTTTTAAACTGTCATATTTTGTTTTCAACTGCTCAAGTTCTTCAACCGTAGCGCTCAACTGATTATACTTCGACTGTATCTCTGTCTTTAATCGAGCGTTTTCGTCTTTCAATGAGTCACATAAAAACATCACCTGTTTTATTCGCACCTCCAGATCGATAAGCAGTTTATCATGTTTCTCAGCCATATGAAAACAAAAATTCACGCAAATATAGTTATTGCTACAGACTTACACAAATTAATCGGTTCTTATTTTTTAGAATATATAAATAATTAATACTACTGATTTTTACTAAGGTTGGATATTTAAATTTGCTTCCAGACTTTCTCATACATTCATAATGTGTGAATATAGCTAAATATAAGGTGTGATGATGTTTTGCGTTGCATGGAAGCACGCTAAGTGTTTTCTGCACTTTATTAGGCCAGATTCGGGCAAGGGCAGCATTAGGCCAGATTCGAGAGAGGGCAGCGAAACATCACCTGTCGAACTTTTTGTGTTATATTTTTTATCTTTGTGTAAAGTTTGAAGCGGATTAATGGAGATTAGATGAGATTTATAGAAATTGATAAAGGTTAATAATGGAGGTGAGGAATATTACAATAAGCGAAGAAATTTTAGAGGTATGTCCTGAATTTAGCATGGCAGCGATTACTTGTGAAGTAATTAATAGCCCGTTTAATGCCAGTTTATGGCAGGAGATCCAGTATTTTTCAAGTCGGTTTGCCTCAAAGCACAATATTGAAGATATCAAAAAAAGGCCGGCAATACTCGCCACGCGGCAAGTGTACAAAAAGCTGGGGAAAGACCCAAACCGTTACCGGCCTTCAGCTGAGGCTTTATGCCGAAGGATTCTGAAAGACCAGAAACTTTATCAGATCGGCACACTGGTAGATCTGGTCAACCTGGTTTCACTTAAAACCGGCTATTCAATTGGCGGGTTCGATGATGATAAGATTCAGGGAGGCCTGGTTCTGGGTGTAGGTGAAGCAGGCGAGAAGTTCAATGCTATTGGCAGAGGGCTAATGAATATTGAAGGATTACCCGTTTACCGTGATAAGCTTAGTGGAATCGGTACCCCAACAAGTGATGAAGAGCGCACAAAGATCACAGCCGGTACTACACGCCTGTTAATGCTAATCAACGGATATTCAGGTAAAGAGGGGCTGCAGGAGGCAGTTGATTATTCGGTGGATTTATTGAAAAATTATGCCGGGGCATCAGAAGTAACAGTTACACTCTAAGAAAGATATTCGCTTAACAGATTTTCTTTTGGTTTTGTATGGAAAAAAATGTTTGCACTCAAATAATAGTATTCGCCTAACTAGCTTATTTCAGGATAAAAAATTATTGATCAAGTTTTAAGGTTTTTACTTAATTCAATGCGAAAAGTGGTGCCTTTGCCCAGTTCAGATCTCTTTACAAAGATTTTCCCGCCATGGCTCACTTCAACTATTCTTTTCACAAGTGAGAGCCCCAATCCCCACCCTCTCTCTTTGGTGGTGTACCCGGGTGTAAATATTGTTTTGAATTTCGATTTATGGATACCCCTGCCCGTGTCGGAAACATCCAGTATAACCCTGTTTCCCTTCTCGGTGATTGCAAACATCATGGTTCCCTTCCCCTGCATGGCATCCACCCCGTTTTTGGCCATATTCTCGATCACCCAGCCGAACAGCGATTCATTCAGCAATGTAATTACCGGTTGTTCTGGTAAAAGCGTACGAAATATCACTTCTCCTGAAACGCGCTTCTCAAGATATGACAACGAGCCGGTAATAACCTCACGCAAGTCGGCATTTGTGAGATCTGGTGTTGAACCGATTTTCGAGAAGCGCTCTGCAATCACCTGGAGACGTGTAATATCTTTATCAATCTCAGACAGCAGGCAGGAATCCACTCCCTTCATCCTTAGATATTCCACCCAGCCCATAAGCGATGATACCGGTGTCCCCAACTGATGCGCTGTCTCTTTAGATAAGCCAGCCCACACCTTGTTCTGTTCTGCCCTTTGCGTACGGTTCAGTGCAAAAAAAGCCAAACCAATAAAGAGGGCTATCACCAACAGTTCCACATAGGGATAGATCTGCAGCTGTTTAAGAGTATGCGAGTCATCGTAATAAAGCAACTGGTTCATTTCGTCCAACACAATAGGATTATGCCTCCGGCCAAACTCTTCAGTTTTATTTTGCAGAAATACCTCCATATCCTCTTCCGGAAGCTTTATATTGCGAGGTATTAGCCTACCCGTTCCTTTATCATAAAGAATAACAGGAATAGTGTTGTTACTCTCCAGAATTGTCAAAACCAAAGACATATCAACTTCATCATTTGAAGCCATCGACTCGGTAGCAAGCGCCCATATCTCCATTTTGCGCCGCTCTTCATTGGCCAGCTCATTGACCAGCCTGTTTGATAACAGCAGCGACAGTAATGCACCGGCGATTGCCAGTGTTACAAACAGGTATATGAGTGGTTGCCGGAATTGAATATGGAACATAGGGCTTTAGTCTTATAATTAGGGATGAACCGTTTTAATATAAGTATTCGGATGAAAGATCTCAGGTGAATTATCAGGGAAATGGCCGCTGCGGATACGCCACTCGTGAGGATACAGATTATTAGCCCGGCTTCCGAGGTTCTTTACAAAGCCAATAGGTTCATCATTATATGTAAGCAGCAAAAAACCTTTTGGTGCATCGGGACAAACAATGCTTTCTCTCCGGAGATATGCGATAGCCTTTTCATAATTCACACTGTAACGAGGGAATACTCTGGCGTTGAGTTTTCTGTTCATGGCAAGAATATGCGAAGGAATGAAATCCTTACCTTTGTATTCACCTATTTCTATTCCCATGGAGACAACATTTAAACGTTCGTTTAAAGAAATTAACAATTCCAGCTGTTCTGCAGGCAGAGCATGTACAGAATGACCTGACTCTAAAAAACAGAAAGAGTCGGGGGTTACCAAAAAATTCGAGTAATAAGATCGTTCCTTCAATAACAGTGATGTTTTCTTTTTATTCTTTACAGTTGCAAGCACCTTTTTAAATCCCTGTTCCTCAGATTTTTTTAAAATGGTTACAAATAACCCCTCGCCTCTTGTTTTATGCGGAAAAAAACGATAGCCGGGCACCCGATTGTCGAACGAGGAGGAGATTCCCCACCCTTGATCAATATCAACCTGCACAAATTCGGCATTCCACTTCCCTGCTGTTTTGAGAACATTTTCTTCATTCTCTGCAACATTATATGTACAGGTGCTGTAAACAAGCACTCCTCCGGGTTTGAGAGCCGGCCACACATCGTTCAAAATATCTTTTTGCCGTGCTGCACATAGTCGCACACTGTTTACGGACCACTCACTTATCGCCTCCTTATCTTTACGAAACATCCCTTCACCGGAGCAGGGTGCATCAACAAGTATAAAATCGAAAAGTTGAGGGAAACTGTTAAATTCGTTTGGAGCGTTATTTGTGACCATTACGTTGGAATATCCTGATTTTGCAATTGTCTCGGATAATACATTGGCACGCTGACGGACCACTTCATTGCTAACCAGCAGGCTTCCTTCGGAAAGTGAGGAAAGAATGGAGAGCGATTTCCCCCCGGGAGCAGCACACAAATCGAGGCAGGTTACCGGATGTGTAAATAATTGCCGCACAATATGCTCTATAAACATTGAAGAGGCTTCCTGCACATAGTAATACCCGCTGTGGAATAGAGGATCGAATGTGAAAGCCGGACGTTCTTCCAGATAAAATCCCCATCGGGACCATGGAACACGTTGCACCGGCTCTGCAAATGCCATAGGATTGCGTTCCGTTTTAACCGGGTTCAGGCGGATGCTTATCGGCGCATCGCCAGTTAGCGCTGTAAGGAATGATTCCGTTTCATCTTCCAATAAAGGCCTGACAGATTTGGTAAAATCGTTGGGTAATTTCATCACAAACACGTTTAAGCTACAAAGATAAAAGGTTTTTTGAAGTAATAATCCCGTTCATATTCATAAAGATAAATATGAGATGTTATTTGCTGGGAAAAAAGAGAATAAATAAATGCAGATTAAAAAAACAGGTGCAGCTGCAAATATTTATAAAATTTCAACTATCTTTGTGTACGTACACAATAAAAATGTAAAAAACATGAGAAAAACTTTTTTAATAACGGGATTAATGGTATCACTCGTGATTTCAGCACAAGAACGGCCTGACCCTCAACCGGCACCGGAAACATTCGAAAAGTTCAATATTGGCATGGCAGGCTATACATTTGCAAACTTTGATCTTGACAAGACACTGGAGATAATGGAAAAGTGCGATGTTAAATATCTATGTATAAAAGACTTCCACCTTCCTTTCAAAAGTACGGGCCCCGAGATTGCCGCTTTTCACAACAAGCTTGCCTCCAAAGGAATAACAGGTTATGCCGTAGGCCCTATCTACATGAGGTCAGAAAAAGAGATCGATGATGCATTCGAGTATGCAAAACGTGTAGGCGTGAAATTGATTGTTGGTGTTCCCAACTATGAGCTGCTGCCTTATGTCGACAAGAAAGTGAAAGAGTATGATATGCGCTATGCTATTCATCTGCATGGCCCGGACATGCCTTTGTATCCTGATGCCGATGATGTTTGGGAAAATGTAAAGAATCTGGATCAGCGTATCGGCATGTGCTTGGATGTGGGGCATGACACACGAAATGGAAAAGATCCTGTAAAAGACCTGAAGAAATACCACTCACGTGTGTTCGATATCCATATCAAAGATGTTACAGGAGCTTCCAAAGCCGGTTATTCAGTTGAGGTAGGACGAGGCATCATCGACTTCCCGGCTTTTGTGAAGATGCTACGCAAAGTGGGATACACAGGAGTATGCAGCCTTGAGCATGAACGTAATATGAAAGATCCTTTTCTGGGTATTGCAGAATCAATCGGCTATTTCAGAGGCATTATTGCGTCTACCGCAGGCAAATGAGCATATTTAAACTACCGTACGCCATGCATCAGTTTATTTAATTGCCTGGACAAAAGGAGCAGGATAAAAGAAGCAACTGCGGCCATCACTACAAACACCATAAAAAAATCGAAGAGGGTGGAAATCTCAATCCCGAGAAGCGATTTCACCTTTCCCTCCTCGGGATAAAGTGAACTTAATGCGCCTGCCAGCTTATTGGCTGTCGCCATTGAGAGATACCAGACCCCCATCAAAAGTGATGCAAAACGTACTGGGGACAGCTTGTTTACCATGGAAAGACCAATGGGAGAGAGGCAGAGCTCTCCCATTGTGTGAATGAAATATAACCCGGTAAGCCAAAGAATACTCACCTTCACACCCGGCTCCACACCCTGCACGCCAAAGGCAATAAGGAGATATCCCAGAGAGAGAAGCAACAGTCCCACAGCCTGTTTCACCGGCGAGGACGGCTCTATGTTTTTTGCTCCAAGTGAGAGCCACAAGCGTGCGAAGATAGGCGCCAGCAGAATAACGAAGACAGCATTAAACGATTGAAACCAACTTGTGGGCATTGTCCATCCAAGAATTTCACGATTAGTCTGTTCAGCAGCGAAATAGGTTAATGAGATCCCTGCCTGCTCAAATGCAGACCAGAAGAAAATCACGAAAAAAGCGATGATATATATTACCCAGATACGGTGACGCTCAATCTTGGTCAGCGACTTGTCAGAGATAACAAAAGCCGGCACAATTATAGTGGCAGTGTATATCAAAGCACCTATAAAATCATTATTGAACAGATACATAAAACCTGCAAACAGAGCAATCGTACCCAAAAACCATAATGCGATCTCTTTGAAGGTGTATTTTACAATAGTAGCTGCACCTGTTTTTTCCGATTTCTTCATTGCAGCAGGTTCAACACCTATGGAATTTCCATGGGGATCAACCAAATATTTATCTTTTCGGGCAACAAACAGGATTAGACATATGACAGAGACAAGGGCTGCAACAAGAAAGCCCCATTTAAAATCGGCTGGATTACCCGTGTCACCCAAAAATCCACAAATGAGAGGAGCTGCAAACGCACCCAGATTAACTCCCATGTAAAAAATGGTATAGGCTGAATCGAGGCGCCTGTCACCGGGCTCATATAGCTGCCCTACAAATGTTGAAACATTTGGTTTGAAAAAGCCGTTGCCAAATATCAACGCACCAAGGCCTGTATACATCAGCAATTTTGCAGCTTCCGGATGTTGAAAATAAAGCGCACTGAAAAACATAAATAGCTGACCGATAACCATCAGCACCGTACCCAGTAAAACCGATCGCCTCATCCCCCAGTACTTATCAGCAACATACCCACCTATCAGCGGAGTAAGATATACTAGCCCGGTATAATTCCCGTATATAAGAGAAGAGAGTTCCTTATCTATCATGAGGGCTTTAATCATGTAGAGAACAAAAAGTGCGCGCATGCCGTAGTATCCGAAACGTTCGGCAATGGAGATGGAGAATACAAAATAAAGTCCTTTGGGGTGTTTTGCAGAATTTGCTGTCATAAAAGTAAGTGTTATAAAACAACAAAAGTAACCAATTTAACCCACTTGAGCTTAACATTCAGGTGATCATTTCCGATATCTCTGAAAAAAAGGCTTGCTTTGCCCTATTTTGACTATTTTTGTATTCAAAAGCTTCGAAATTGAGATGAGAAATCCAGCCCTTTATTTAATTCCTGTTTTACTTGGCGACACCGCTGTTGAAAAGGTGATACCCGAGTATAACATTTATGTGGTATCGCAACTGAAATACTTTATAGTGGAGAATGTTCGCTCTGCAAGGCGTTTTTTGAAAAAATGCGATCCCGGTATCGATGTGGATTCTCTGGCCTTTTATGAACTCAACAAGCATACCGACAAAAGGCTGCTGTCAGGATATCTGTCGCCAATGAAATCGGGAGAGAGCATAGGTGTAATTTCCGAAGCAGGATGTCCCGCCGTGGCAGATCCGGGTGCCGATGTTGTGGCTATTGCCCAGCAGGAAGGATACCGGGTGATTCCCTTAGTAGGCCCCTCATCTATTCTTATGGCGATAATGGCGTCAGGATTCAACGGACAGAGTTTTGCATTTCACGGCTACTTGCCTATCGATGCATCAGAACGTATAAAACAGCTGAAACAATTAGAGGCAAGAGCTTACTCGGAAGATCAGACACAACTTTTTATAGAGACACCATACCGGAATCAAAAAATGGCTGAGGATATTCTGCAGCATTGCAAACCAAAGACCAGACTCTGCATCGCAATAAATATTTCGTGTGAAGATGAGTTTATAGTTACAAGAAATGTGAAAGCATGGAAGGGAAAGCTGCCTGATATGCATAAAAAGCCGGCTGTTTTCCTTATTTACAGAGGATAAAATATGATCAGGCACATGGCATTTAAGTTGCGGCTTGCAAAAATTAATTGCAGTTAAAGACCTATGAATTATATAATACCCGGAAAGTAAATTCAAACGATAAACCCCGGGAAGAAAATTAATATTTGAAAATGCTTATTCAACATAACGTACAACTTCAACCATACAACTCATTCCGTACGAAAGCAGTTGCTAAATTGTATTGCGAACCTCAAACAACAGAGGAGCTGTCTGAGATAATAAAAAGCTGTCGAGACCAACAGAAGCTGGTTATGGGAGCAGGCTTTAATATGTTTTTCACGAAGGATTTCGATGGCCTCATCATTAGGCCGGGCATGCAGTATATTCGTATGCTGTCGGAATCGGATGATAATATTGAAATTGAGGCCGGCGCCGCCATAGAATGGGACAAATTCGTGGAATATTGTGTCACAGCCGGATATGCGGGCCTGGAAAACCTCTCGATGATCCCTGGCACAGTAGGTGCAGGGCCTGTGCAGAATATCGGAGCCTACGGAACTGAAATAGGTGAAACAATCATTCAGGTGAAGGCTGTTGACCTATGTTCCGGTGAGTATAGAGTTTTCACAAACGAAGAGTGTGAATTTGCTTACCGCGACAGCATATTTAAGCGGGAGCATCGCTTCGCAATAACTTCTGTAATTTTCAGGCTGAGTAAATCGTTTTCATATAAAGAGAAATATATTGACCTGGGGCGCGAACTTGAAAATGTGGCCACTCCAACACTCTTGCAGGTACGTGAAGCAATAATCCGTATCAGAACACGAAAACTACCGGATCACAATGTTCTCCCCAACGCAGGCAGCTTCTTCAAAAACCCAATCCTTACCAAGGAAGAAAAAGAGCACCTGCAACACAAACTGGCTGATGCCCCTGTTTATAAAGCAGGAGATACAGAGTTTAAGACATCGGCGGCTTTTCTGATCGATAAGGCCGGTTACAAAGGCAAACGACAAGGGATGGTGGGCACATATGAACATCATCCACTTGTAATAGTTAATTACGGTACCGATAATGGGCAGGATATTGTGAATTTTATGAATGAAGTCCGGGAGGAAGTTTTGAAACAGTTTGGCGTGAATCTGGAGCCGGAAGTGTGGATTTTTTAATATTCTGATTTAAAACAGTAAAAAAGATATATGTCATCATTTGTTATTGAAGGCGGACGAAGCCTGAAAGGAGAGATTATACCACAAGGAGCCAAGAATGAGGCCCTGCAGGTAATATGTGCCACATTGCTGACACGGGAAGAGGTAATTATTGAAAATATTCCGGATATACTGGATGTAAAGAACCTTATCTCACTGCTTGAAGATATGGGAGTGGAGGTTAAAAAAATTAGCCTGGATACTTTTTCCTTCCAAGCCTGCAATATTAATCTGGCATATACACGAACAAAGGACTTTATGCTTAAATCGGCTGCCCTCCGCGGCTCCATCATGTTAATTGGCCCGCTGTTGGCGAGGTTTGGACGCGCTGTCATACCAAAGCCCGGGGGCGACAAGATAGGCAGGCGAAGGCTTGATACCCATCTCAACGGCATCATGAAGCTGGGCGCGGAGCTTGTTATAGATGAAAAAGAACAGCTTTTCAGCCTAACCGCCGAAAAACTTACGGGACAATACATTCTGCTCGACGAGGCATCAGTCACAGGAACAGCAAATCTGTTGATGGCTGCCGTTTTTGCCGAGGGAGAAACTATCATCTACAACGCCGCCTGCGAGCCATATGTGGAGCAGCTGAGCCATATGCTTGTACGTATGGGTGCAAAAATTGAAGGTATCGGTTCAAACAGGTTAACGGTTAAGGGGGTAACGGGACTTTCGGGTTGCCGCCACCGTCTGCTTCCCGACATGATAGAAATTGGAAGCTTCATCGGCATGGCTGCCATGACCGCCTCCGAAATCACAATCAAAGATACATCAGAAGCAAACCTGGGCATTATACCAGAAAGCTTTCGCCGTCTTGGCATTACCGTTGAACAGAGGGGAAACGATCTTTATATACCACAACAAGAAGGATACACTATTGAGTCGTTTATCGACGGATCCATTCTCACCATTGCCGATGCACCATGGCCAGGACTCACACCCGACCTGCTAAGCATAATACTTGTGGTTGCGACCAAAGCTGAGGGGTGTGTGCTTATTCATCAGAAAATGTTTGAAAGCAGGCTCTTCTTTGTAGATAAACTGATAGATATGGGAGCACAGATTATTCTGTGTGACCCGCACCGGGCAACGGTTATAGGGCTGGGCAGCCGTTTCAGGCTACGGGGCATGACAATGACATCGCCAGACATACGCGCGGGAATCTCACTGCTTATCGCAGCCATGAGCGCCAAAGGAACAAGCACAATACACAATATTGACCAGATCGACCGCGGCTATCAGCATATCGATACACGACTGAATGCGCTGGGTGCAAGTATTGAAAGAAAATAAATTAAATTTGCTTTTTAAACAACTCTTTTATTACTTTGCATCTGTTTTTAAATGATTATTCTCAGATTATTAAATTTAAATTTTTCAACCGCCTCATTTGAGGTGGACAATAGCGTTTTTTAGCACATACTCTTGATAATCACTCAATAAAATAACTACAACAGTCATAGGCTGCTTTGCTGAACCAAGAGTTGATTGCAATATTATAAACTTTTCAAATAACCACATAATAAGAATTATGCCAAAAAATTCGGTCGTAACCGACATTAAACAGGTAACCATACGTTTCTCAGGCGATTCCGGTGACGGAATGCAGCTTTCGGGGACGTTATTCTCTACGCTATCAGCTATCTTTGGAAATGAAATAGCAACATTCCCAGATTATCCGGCTGAAATCCGTGCGCCGCAAGGATCACTGCACGGTGTATCCGGATTTCAGGTGCGTATCGGGGCCAAAGACGTGTATAATTCAGGGGACAAAACAGATGTTTTAGTTGCAATGAACCCAGCGGCGCTGAAAGTAAACTCACAGTTTCTGAAAAAAGGATCTATTGTACTTTATGACACAGATTCATTTCAGAAAAAAGATCTCGACAAAGCTCTGTTCAAAACTTCAGATCCTTTTGCAGAACTTAATCTGAGCCATGTGCAACCTATTGGAGTAGGAATCACATCTCTTACAAAAGCATCGCTGGAAGATTCAGGGCTGGACAACAAAGATATGCTTCGCAGCAAAAACATGTTTGCCCTGGGAGTGGTATGCTGGCTCTTTAACCGGCCTCTGGAGATTGCAGACAGGCTGCTGGAGCAGAAATTTTCAAAGAAACCGAAACTGGTGGAGGCAAACATTAAAGCGCTTACCGACGGGTACAACTATGGGCACAACATACATCTGACAGCATCGACTTACAGAATAGAACCTGTTGAAGGGAACAAGGGTTTATATACCGATATAAACGGGAATACAGCTACCGCATACGGATTGATAGCTGCTGCCGAAAAAGCGGGTGTCCAGCTCTTTCTCGGTTCCTACCCTATTACACCTGCTACCGATATTTTGCATGAGCTCTCAAAAAGAAAAGACTTCGGAGTAAAAGCACTGCAGATGGAAGATGAGATCGCCGGAATAACATCAGCTATTGGTGCCAGTTTTGCGGGGTGCCTGGCAGCTACATCTACCTCGGGACCGGGATTATCGCTGAAGAGTGAGGGACTGGGGCTGGCGGTGATGGCTGAACTTCCACTGGTGTTAATAGATGTACAGCGAGGCGGCCCTTCTACTGGATTGCCTACCAAAAGTGAACAGACCGACCTCAATCAGGCTTTGTATGGGCGCAATGGCGAGAGCCCGCTTGTTGTTATGGCGGCTAAATCACCGACGGACTGCTTCGACTCTGCCTTTGAGGCTTCAAAAATAGCACTTGAGCACATGACACCGGTCATCTTGCTTACTGACGGTTATATTGCAAACGGTGCTTCGGCATGGAAAATCCCCGATTTAAATGAATATCCTGATATAAAGCCACCCTATGTGCAAAACCATTTCAATGGAGATCCGGGGGAATGGAGGCCATTTCTAAGAAACGAAAAGACGCTCGTAAGATACTGGGGCGTACCAGGTACCCCAAAGTATATGCATCGCATAGGTGGCTTGGAAAAAGATCAGTTTACAGGCGTCATTTCAACTAATCCTGACAATCACCAGATTATGGTAAATATACGCAGGAACAAAATAGAAAAGATAGCTGATTTTATACCCGACCAGAAGGTTATGGGGGATGAAAATGCCGACACTTTGATAGTGGGATGGGGAGGGACATATGGTCATCTGCTGGAAGCCTCTTTACGCATCAGAGATAATGGGAAAAAAATTGCATTCACCCAATTCAAACATATCTCTCCGCTTCCACGAAACACATACGATTTATTGAAAAAATACAAGAAGGTGATTGTGGCAGAACAAAACAACGGACAGTTTGCCGCTTACCTGAGTGGTAAGTTTCAGGATCTTAAAAACATTCACAGGTTCAACCGTGTGGAAGGCCAGCCTTTTAAAGTGAGTGAACTGGTGAAAGAATTTACAAAAATAATGGAGGAAAAATAAGTATGGAAGCTACGGAAATAAAATATCAGAAACATCTTCCAAAAGACTATAAAAGTGAAAACGCCGTACGATGGTGTCCAGGTTGTGGTGACTATGCCATCCTGAATTGCCTTCACAAAGCAATGGCAGAGTTGAATATTGAACCGCACGAGACAGCTGTCATCTCAGGTATAGGATGCTCTTCGCGCCTGCCCTATTATATGAACACATACGGATTCCACAGTATCCACGGCCGGGCAACTGCCATAGCCACGGGAGTAAAGGTGGCAAACCCAAAACTGAGTGTGTGGGTTGCCACAGGCGATGGAGACTCACTTGCTATCGGAGGTAACCATTTCATACATGCTGTTCGCCGCAATGTGGACATCAATATCCTACTGTTCAACAATAAAATTTACGGACTTACCAAGGGGCAGTACTCACCCACATCGGACAGGGGATTCGTCTCAAAATCGTCACCTTACGGAACAGTGGAGGATCCTTTCCGCCCGGCAGAACTAACTTTTGGTGCAAGAGGAACATTCTTTGCCAGAGCGTTAGACGTGGATATGAAGAACCAGGTAGATGCTATGGTAGATGCCGCCCGCCACAAAGGTACATCGGTAATTGAAATACTACAGAACTGTGTTATCTTTAACAACGGCATACACAATAAAATTAGCGACCGTAGCTGGAAAGCCGATAATACGGTTTTACTGAAACATGGTGAAAAGATGATCTTCGGCAAGGATGAGAACAGGGGAATAGTATTGGATGGCTGGGACCTTAAGGCAGTGACTATTGGCGAAGATGGATACACAATTGATGATGTGCTGGTGCACGATTCAACAACTGTGGATAATTCCTTGCATATGAAGTTGGCACTTATGGACACTGCAAACGGGCTGCCTGTTGCGCTGGGAGTAATACGCAATGTGGACGAGCCTTCATACGAAAATGATTACGAAAAACAGATAGCAGAGGTGCAGAAGAAAATGCCGAAAAAAACTTTCACAGAGTTTCTTCTCAATACTCCCAATGTGTGGGAGGTAAAATAGACAAGGTTGAATAAAAACTTGTTTCAATGAATTTTTTGAGGGTGGTATCGAAATATGATATCACCCTCAATTTAACTGCAGCAGTATCTAATCGGGATAAACGAATGAATCAGCAGGGGATAATCATTTTGCCAAAGGTTTGACTTAATTGCATCTCTTTCGGCAAGCCTGATGCCAAACATGTTGCCGAGCCTCGCTGAAACCCAGGATCGGCCTTGGCGAAAACCCCACTTACTTCTTCTTTCTTCTTCTTACTTCTCTCTGAATGAGCTTCAGTTCGCGGCTCGACTGTCCTTTAACCGAAGAATTCTCCTCAGCACGGCGAAACAGATAGGGCATCATGGTTTTAACCTCTCCGTAAGGTACATATTTCACAACATTGTACCCCTGTTCGGCAAGATTAAATGTTATATGGTCACTCATACCATACAATTGTGAAAAATAGATTCCCTGATGATTTCTTGGCAACTTGTATTCATCAATCAACCGCGCCAGCAGAAGCGAGCTCTCTTCATTGTGGGTTGCAACCATAAAATCGATTGTATCAAGATGATCCATAAAGTAACGGATGATGGCATCAAAGTCGTGATCTGTTGCCGGCTTATCGGGCTGAATAGGCGATGGGTAACCCTTCACCAAAGCTCTCTCCCTCTCTTTTTCCATATATGCCCCACGTACAATTTTAAGTCCGAACTTAAAACCCTTTTCCAGAGCTTGACGGTGGTGCTGTTTAATTCGCTCCATACTATCGTGGCGGTACATCTGATAGGTATTCTGAACAATGGCTTTATCTTTGTTATATTTCACCATCATCTTCATTACAATATCATCAAGCACGGGTTGTATCCACGTCTCTTCGGCATCGATAAGAATGGGGACTCCCAGTTCGCAACCACGTCTGAAAATTGAATCCACCCTCTCTTCTACACGTCTGAATTCATCTCTCTCTTCATCTGTTATGGAATGATTCTCACTGACCTTCGCTAGTAAATCGAAGCGAGCTATCCCGGTAATCTTGAAAGCACTAAACGGCACATTACTGTTCTTGTGCGCAATCTCAACTGTACGGATGATTTCATCACAGGTGGCATCAAACAGATCTTCACGCTCCTCTCCTTCAACAGCGAAATCCAGAATAGTACCCACATTCCGGGATGCGAGTTTCTCAATGGTCTTCACGCAATCATCGATTGATGTTCCTCCAACAAAATGTTTGTAAATAGTTTTGCGAAGAATACCTTCTACAGGGAAATGAATAGCAAATGCAAAATTCACAAGATATTTGCCGGTTTTTACCAGTGTGCGGTTGTTCATAACTTTAAACAGCAGGCATGACTGCCTCAGGCTGTTGTTGGATTGGCCACGAAAAGCGATCTCTGAATTTTCGAAATTGGTAAAAGTAATGTTTTCTGAATACATGCGTTTTTATAAAAGTATTAAGGTGTTACAAATATATAAAAAAAATGAATCAGATGTAGTATGATTGAAAATTTTCATCATAAAACTACTCCTCAAAGTGCCATAATATAACTTTTTTTGGTATGTTTGTACTATCCCAATAAAGTAATAACCTAACTAAACTAATTATTTATGCCTAAAGGAGTCTATCAATTACCGGAAGTAAAAAATGAACCTGTGAGGAGCTATGCCCCGGGAACGCCAGAAAGAATTATACTTAAACAGAAATTGGTCGAACTCAACAAGGGGGGACTCGACCTTCCCATGATCATCGGCGGAAAAGAGGTCCGCACCGGCAAGCTGAAAGATATTCGCCCTCCGCACAACCACCGGCACCTGCTGGGGCACTACCACCAGGGCGACAAGAAACATGTACAGATAGCTATCGATGAGGCATTGAAAGCCAAGCCGGCGTGGGAAGCAATGCAGTGGGAGAGCCGCGCAGCTATTTTCCTGAAGGCCGCCGAATTGATCGCAGGTCCATATCGTGCCGAGTTCAATGCCGTCACCATGATCGGGCAATCTAAGAACGCGTTTCAATCTGAGATAGATGCTGTTTGTGAACTGGTAGACTTCTACCGTTTTAACGTGAAAAACATGTATGAGATATACTCCATGCAGCCCAGTTCTTCACCGGGTATATGGAACCGGATGGTATGGCGGCCACTGGAAGGGTTTATTTTCGCACTTACCCCTTTCAATTTCACCTCCATTGCAGGCAACCTGCCTGGTGCTCCCGCACTGATGGGCAACACTGTAGTCTGGAAACCATCAAAGACAGCTGTCTTCTCTGCACATCTAATTATGAAGGTCTTGCAGGAAGCAGGATTACCCGGTGGTGTAATAAACCTGGTATATGCAGACGGAAGAGATGCAGCAGATGTGATATTTAACCATCGCGACTTTGCCGGATTGCACTTTACAGGATCTACTGCTATATTCAACAGTATGTGGAAAACCATTGCAGGGAATATGGATAAATACAGATCCTACCCGCGCATAGTGGGTGAAACAGGCGGAAAGGACTATGTTTTTGCCGACGAGACCGCCGATGCCATACAGGTCGCTACGGCCCTTACCCGTGGTGCATTCGAGTACCAGGGACAGAAATGTTCTGCCGCATCTCGCGCATATATTCCCACTACATTATGGGAAGATGTTAAGAAATACATCTGCAGCAATCTTGCCGGAATGAAAACCGGAGTGGTGGAAGATTTCAGTAATTTTGTGAATGCGGTAATTGATGAAGAGTCGTTCGATAAGCTTGCGAAAGTTATCGATGATGCCAAATCTTCTCCAGATGCCGAGATAATATGCGGTGGCAGCTATGACAAATCGAAAGGTTATTTCATCTGTCCGACTGTGATTCTGGCTAAAAACCCCGACTATATCACGATGAGAGAGGAGCTTTTCGGCCCCATACTTTCAGTATATCTGTATGATCCGGCAGACCTTGATAAGACTTTAGATATTCTTGATACAACTACAGACTATGCTCTTACGGGTGCAATATTCTCTGCAGACAGGGCCAATATTGAAAAGATGACTACCCGCCTGACTCACACAGCCGGAAATTTCTATATCAACGATAAGCCAACCGGTGCCGTGGTTGATCAGCAACCGTTCGGTGGCGGCCGTGGATCGGGCACCAACGACAAAGCCGGGTCGGTTTTCAACCTCCTGCGATGGGTTTCCCCACAATGCATCAAAGAGACATTTGTACCGGCAAAGGAATATATGTATCCCAACTTTCTTGAAGAGTAATTGACGAAAACTTATTAAGCAGCATATCCTTACTGTTGGCAAAGACAGATATTCCAATATCAGGACGGGATGCCGAAGAATATCACGAAAATAAAAAATTTGAGGATACTAATAGCCACTTATCTATTACAACATGCTGTTTAGAAAAGTATTGTTACAACATGACAGAAAACCTAGCCGATAAAATTATTACTTTCAACAGGGAGTTACACTATTCCGATGGTTTGCCCGAGGAGTTTCAGGTATTGAACCCTTTTCTAGAAAATACCGAAACATTACCGGTCATGGAGAGATTTTATCGCAAATATTATAACGACATGAACTCCAGAAAATTTATTGTCGGTATCAATCCAAGCCGCCACGGTGCAGGTGTGACAGGAGTTCCGTTCACTGATACGAAGCGACTGGAGAGTGTTTGCGGGATAACGATGCATTCAGCCCACACTCATGAGGTCTCTTCAGTGTTTTTTTACGATATGATTGATGCATACGGCGGTGCAGTTGATTTCTACAGTCATTACTATATCAACTCGCCATTTCCGTTGGCAATTATCCGCAAAACCAAAGATGGCAGGTGGATAAACGCCAACTACTATGATGATGAAAATCTTTTCAAGATGGTAAAAAATTTTATGGTCACATCTATGAGAAAGCATATCAACATGGGGCTGGACACCTCCGAAGTATATATTCTGGGGAAGAAAAACGGCAACTTCATTGAAAGGTTAAACAGAGAGGAGAAACTTTTTGACAGGATAACCGTCCTTGATCATCCGCGCTATATCCAGCAATACAAGTCGAAAGAGAAACAATTATACATTGATAAATATCTGCAGGTATTGAGATAACCGTATTAAAACTGCATCAGCTGTACAGTAAGCCCGTTGATACAACTTACAGGGTTGTTGATCAAGCTTTTTGTACAAGCTTGTACTCGTATTGGATAAGGTGATATTGCAAAAAAAGGATTGTTGATCAAGCTTTCTGTACAGGCCTGGGCAGGTATCCAGACTTTAATGCCAATTAAGTGGTTTTAAAAATGCAAAATAATCACAATGGGAACAACAGGGGTATTCATCTTTTTATGCCAATTATGTGGCTATGCAGGTAGATGTTAAATATTTTTCTCGAAAAAACATTCTACCTTTGCTGATTGTTTAGTCTGTCCGGAAAGATTGCAGTTGCAGGTTGTAGCGAAGAACAATAAAAGAAGACTGCCGGTTGCAACGGTCCGGTGTTTTTTAAGGGGCTAATCATAATTAATTGATTATCAAAATTTAACAGGATTTTAAAGTGAACGGCATAATTGCCTGATTATTTAGATATTAAGTGAATATTTGCCGGACTATCAGATTAAATATGCATGCAAAAAAGATAAATATTGCCGTTGACGGTTACTCGTCATGCGGCAAGAGTACGATTGCTAAAGGGTTGGCCAAAGAGCTGGGTTACACATATATCGACAGCGGCGCCATGTATCGCGCTGTTGCCCTGTATGCTATCCGCAACGGATGGATTACAGAGACGGGGATAAACGAGGAAGCCTTGCTTGAACATATATCAGGGATAAAAATATCTTTCAAACCCAATGATCAGGGAACACAGGATACTTTCCTGAACGGAGAGAACGTGGAGCAGGAGATTCGAACGCTGGAAGCGGCCAACGGCGCAAGCCGTGTGAGTACAATCGGTTTTGTGAGGAAGGAGCTGGTCCGGCAGCAACAGGAGCTGGGATACAAAAAAGGGGTAGTGATGGATGGACGTGATATAGGAACGGTCGTTTTCCCCGATGCAGAACTCAAAATATTTCTCACCGCATCGCCGGAAGTACGTGCTAAGCGACGCTATGATGAGATGAAAGCCAGGGGTGACCAGCCTCTGTTTGAAGATGTGCTGGCAAATGTGAAAGAGCGCGACCAGCGTGACACCACACGTGCCGAGAGCCCGTTACGCAAAGCCAGTGATGCCCTGGAACTGGATAACTCCCACATCGGCATTGAGGAGCAGTTGCAATGGGCTCTGGATATGTTTAACAAAATCACAACAGAAAATGAACAGAATAGAAATTGACAGCCATTCAGGATGTTGCTTTGGTGTGGCCAAGGCTATCAGCAGAGCAGAAGAGGAATTGCAAAAAGGAGGTACCCTCTATTGCCTGGGAGATATTGTTCATAACAATATTGAGGTGGAACGCCTGGAAAAAATGGGATTGATTACAATCAACCACGAGCAGTTTAAACAGCTGAAAAATGTTCGTGTGCTACTTCGTGCTCATGGAGAGCCACCCAGCACCTATGAGATTGCAAAGCAGAACAATATAGAGATCATTGATGCATCGTGCCCGGTTGTACTTGGGTTACAGAAAAGAATAAATAAGAAATTCACCAGGCGCAGTAACAACAATGCGCAGATAGTGATCTATGGCAAGAGAGGGCATGCCGAGGTTAATGGCCTACTGGGGCAGACAGACGATTCCGCCATAGTTATAGAGAGCAAGGATGAGATTGACAAACTAGATTTTTCGCGCGATATCAGCCTGTTTTCCCAAACGACAAAACCGCTCGACGGATATCGGGAGGTGGGGGAAATTATCAAATCACGTATGCTGAATGGAGCCACCTTTGAGTTCTATGATACAATATGCCGACAGGTATCGAACCGTGTCCCCAACATACAGGAATTTGCACAAACCCACGATCTGATTTTTTTCATTGCCGGAGAGAAAAGTTCAAACGGCAAAGTTTTATTCGCTGAGTGCAAAAAGAAAAACCCAAACTCCTACCTTATCCATTCACCAGATGAAATAGACCCGGCGTTACTAAAAGACAATATGAGCATAGGCATTTGCGGTGCCACCTCAACGCCAATGTGGCAAATGAAAACCGTCGCTGAAAACATTAAGAAACTAAAACCCCGGATGTACATTGAAAAAGCTGCTTTTTAAGCAGCTTTTTTTTGTTGCATCGTTAAAAAAATCTATCTTTGCGATTCATTGTTTTAAAGGGAATCTTAGTAAATAACCAACAAAGATTCAAAGACTAACATTTCAATTATGGACTCAAATATAAAAAGCGTGGGCGTCCTCACTTCTGGTGGAGATGCGCCGGGTATGAATGCAGCAATTCGCGCGGTGACGCGTGCAGGTATTTTCAACGACATGAAGGTTTACGGAATCTACAGGGGATACAAAGGACTGATCTCCGATGAAATAGTTGAATTCAAGACCAATAGCGTAAGTAACATTATTCAGCAAGGCGGAACAATGCTGAAAACAGCCCGGTCTCAGGAGTTTTTGACAGTTGAAGGACGTAAGGTTGCTTATGAAAACATGCAGAAACATGGGATTGATGCGTTGGTAGTGATTGGTGGCGATGGTTCGCTTACTGGCGCCGGGGTTTTTGCCAATGAATACAATATCCCTATTGTAGGACTTCCCGGGACAATTGATAACGACCTCAACGGTACGGATACGACAATAGGATACGATACAGCACTTAACACCATTATGCAGTCGATGGACAAGATCAGGGATACAGCCACTTCTCATGAACGACTGTTTTTTGTGGAGGTTATGGGAAGAAACTGCGGTTTTCTGGCACTTAACAGTGCTATAGCATCGGGTGCCGAAGCGGCTATCATTCCCGAAATTAGTATTGAGAAAGACCAGCTTGGAGAGCTTATTGAGCAAGGCTTCCGTAAATCGAAGAGCAGTAGTATGGTACTTGTTACCGAGAGCGAAGTTACTGGTGGAGCCATCAGGCTGGCAGAAAGAGTAAAAAAAGAATATCCACAATACGATGTACGTGTTTCCATTCTCGGGCATCTGCAGCGAGGCGGATCACCCTCCGCACAGGATCGAATCCTGGCCAGTCGCATGGGTATTGCAGCTATACAGGCTTTAATAGAGAATCAAAGGAACGTGATGATGGGAATACGTGAAAACGAAATTGTATATGTTCCGTTTAAACGAGCCATAAAAAAAGAGAGGGAGATAAATGAAGAGATGCTGGAGGTGTTACGTATCTCCTCCATGTGATGATAATTCATCATATTGATATCAAAAAAAGAAATATTCTTTTTTTTTATTTTTAGGATTGAAAGAGGTACTTTTGCAGTTAAACTAAAAAATTATACTCGTATTATATGGAAATTACACACATTGAACACATTGGAATAGCAGTAAAGAATATTGAAGAGCATCTCCCTTATTACGAAGACGTTTTGGGATTAAAATGCTACAATATCGAAACAGTTGAAGATCAAAAAGTTAGAACAGCATTTTTCAAAGTGGGACAGACCAAGATTGAGCTGCTGGAGCCAACCGATGAAGAGAGCACCATTGCTAAATTCATAGAGAAGAGGGGTGAAGGGGTTCATCATATCGCCTATGCAACAAAAAATGTAAATGAAGCACTGAAAGAGTTGGAGAATAAAGGGGTACGGCTCATAGACCGGCAGGCACGCGGAGGTGCTGAAGGACTAAGCATTGCTTTCCTACATCCCAAGTCAACAGGCAGCGTTCTGACCGAACTTTGTGAGCATCCTGAATAATTAACCGTAAGGTGAAGTTAAACAATTCACAAACGGGATTACACTGCCAACTTTACTATCGAAACCTTTCAAATTCAAATAAAAGCCTGAACCGAAAACCCTGAATATCAAAAATTATTATTTATAATACATTGGATATCAACATTTGTTTCGGTTCACTTGCAATGGAAAAGATTTCCCGGGGGGGCAAGGATATAAAGCTGAATAGCAAGAGGCAAGCTTGTCAGAAATATTTACGGCATGCAATGAGCAGAAGTCAAGTTCTCCAGGATTATAATGTTTCGTGAACTTACAATAAACCGTGCCGGCAAAGTATCAGCAAGCCTCTCCTTTACCGTGGCGGGCAAATCAAATACAGATCAGGATTCAAAAAAAATAAGTTTACTTGAATATTACATAGCGACTGAACAGAACAATTAATTTAATGAACATTTTATATGAGCAACCAACTCGAAAAAGTAAAGGAGCTTATCCAACTGCGTGAGAAAGCTCGATTAGGAGGTGGCGAAAAGAGAATTGAATCGCAACACCTTAAAGGAAAATACACGGCACGTGAAAGAATCGCAATGCTCCTTGATGAGGGCAGCTTCGAAGAGTTCGATATGTTCGTGGAACATCGTTCACACAACTTCGGAATGGAAAAAAACAAGTTCCTGGGTGACGGAGTGGTAACCGGTTACGGGTCCATCGACGGGCGACTCGTTTATGTATTTGCACAGGATTTCACAGTTTCCGGCGGATCATTGTCGGAGATGCATGCACAAAAGATCTGCAAGGTGATGGACCAAGCAATGAAGATGGGGGCACCTCTAATCGGTATCAACGACTCGGGCGGTGCTCGTATTCAGGAAGGTATTAATGCTCTGGCTGGCTATTCCGAAATATTCCAGCGCAACATATTGGCATCGGGAGTGATACCGCAGATATCCGGAATTTTCGGTCCCTGTGCAGGCGGAGCAGTCTATTCTCCCGCGTTGACCGATTTTATTATCATGACACAGGGAACATCATATATGTTTCTTACCGGCCCTAAAGTGGTAAAGACTGTAACCGGAGAAGATGTTACACAGGAGGAGCTTGGAGGTGCATCAGTGCATTCCGCAAAGTCTGGCGTATCGCAGTTCCAGGTACAAACGGAAGAAGACGGAATGAAGCTTATTCGCAAGCTTTTAAGCTTTATTCCTCAAAACAATCTGGAAGAGGCGCCCCTCCTCCAAAACGACGACCCTATTGACCGGCTTGAAGACGGGCTGAACGATATTATACCTGACAGCCCAAATAAACCATACGATATGTATGAGGTAATTGGCGCCATCATCGACAATGGTGAGTTCCTTGAGGTACACGCCGATTATGCCAAAAACATTATTGTAGGTTTTGCTCGATTCAACGGAATATCGGTTGGCATTGTTGCCAATCAGCCCAAGTACCTTGCGGGTGTGCTCGATATTAACGCTTCACGCAAGGCAGCCCGTTTTGTTCGTTTCTGCGATGCTTTCAATATACCACTTGTAACCCTTGTGGATGTTCCCGGCTTCCTTCCAGGAACAGGACAGGAATACGGCGGCGTAATAACACACGGTGCCAAACTGTTGTATGCCTACGGAGAAGCTACCGTGCCCAAAGTGACCGTAACACTACGTAAATCATACGGTGGCGCACATATAGTGATGAGCTGCAAACAACTCCGTGGCGACATCAATTACGCATGGCCTACCGCTGAAATTGCAGTGATGGGTGCCGATGGTGCTGTGGAAGTGCTCTACAGTAAAGAGATTGCAGCCGAAAAAGATCCGGAAAAATTGGCAACTATACTGGCAGAAAAGAAAAAAGAGTATAACGACCTCTTTACCAATCCATATGTGGCAGCACGATATGGATATATCGACGATGTGATAGAACCGCGCAACACCCGTTTCCGGGTAATCCGTGCTCTTCAGCAGCTGCAGACAAAGAAATTGCAGAATCCGCCTAAGAAGCACGACAACCTGCCACTTTAAATAAAGATTAATATGAGAAATACAATAAGATTTTCGGCTCTTTTCATCGCAATTGTATTATTCACGGGATGTGCCAAACAAAAGAAAAATCCTGACTGGGTAATCAACGAGGTGATGGTGGTGAACGAGACCAATTACATGGATAATTTTGGACAAAGGAACGGATGGATCGAGATATACAACAATACGGCAAAGACGCAAAATCTGGGTGGACGATATCTCACAAACGACCGCAATAATCCGAAAAAATATCCTATCCCAAGGGGAGATATAAGAACAAGCATTTCTCCACATCAACATGGACTTTTCTGGGCAGACAATGAACCTTTCAACGGAACCTTCCATTTGAATTTCACACTCGACCCCACGGAAGAGAACTACATCGCGCTGTATGATAACGATGGAAAAACGTTGCTTGACGAGATTGTTATTCCCGCAGGAATGCTTGCCGATCAGACTTACGGATACGTACAGGACGGAGTTAAATATGATGAAAAGGGTAACATTGCTGCTACACATTTAAATAGGGTAACGCCTAACAGCAACAATGCCATTCTGGAAGAAAACCCAAAGGTTGCTAACCTTAAGGAAAACGACACATGGGGAATTATGATTACAATAACCTCAATGCTTGTTGTGTTTTCCGGACTGGTTGCGCTTTACTTTTTCTTTAAATTTTCAGGGAATCTAGCCAAAAGAGTATCTGAAAAGAATGTGGCAAAAAGTGGCACTCTCTCCGCTGCCAGAAGTCAGTCTCATATGTCGGGCGAAGTACTGGCTGCAATTTCTGCTGCTATTTACGATTTGAAAGAGAATCAGCACGATATAGAGTCTACAATTCTAACTATAGACCGGGTGAAACGGAACTACTCACCATGGAATGCTAAAAGGCAATCGCTGAGAGAATTACCTAGATAATACAAAACCAGTAATAATAAATCAAGACTTGCAGGCTTAAGATGTAAAACAGCAAAAGCAGAATAAAGGATATTGATAAGTCGATAGTCAAGAAGAAATTAAAAACATTGTACGTCGTATGAAAGAATTTAAATATAAAATTAACGGCACACCTTACAGAGTTGTGGTAACAAAATCAGATAGCGACTCTGTGGAACTTGAAGTAAACGGCACACCATACACCGTTGAAATGGTCCCTTCCAAAATGAAATCGCTCTCTGGCATTAAGCGCCCCAGCACTGCAGCGGCCCCTGCCCCCACTCCACAATCTACAACCACTCCTCTGGTAACTAGGCCTTCTGCCCCCGTTGGAAAAAATACACTCCAATCACCTCTGCCGGGAATTATTTTGGATATACGTTGCAAAGTGGGAGATAGCGTGAAAAAAGGACAAACTCTGATGATACTTGAAGCGATGAAGATGGAGAACAACATCTTGGCAAACAGTAATGGAAAAGTGACTGAAATTCTTGTCCAGAAAGGGGATTCGGTTTTAGAGGGAGCTGAACTTGTAATAATAGAATAAAAGAGGCGGCAAAAGATGAATACATTACTATCATTAACAGACAATTTACAAGCATTCTGGAATTATACGGGTTTTGCAAATGCAGAGAGGGGACATATAATAATGCTCCTTGTAGGTCTGTTTTTTATCTACCTGGCAGTAAAAAAGGAGTATGAACCACTGCTGCTGATCCCAATAGGATTTGGCATCCTAATCGGAAATATTCCTTTCAACGAAGCAGCAAACCTGCAAGTGGGTATATATGAAGAGGGTTCAGTATTTAATATTCTCTACCAGGGTGTGGTAAAAGGCTGGTATCCGCCCCTTATCTTCCTGGGTATTGGAGCTATGACAGACTTCTCGTCATTAATATCAAACCCGAAACTAATTCTAATCGGAGCTGCCTGCCAGTTCGGGATCTTCGGTGCATATATAATCGCTTTAAAATGGGGATTTGCACCCAACGAAGCAGCTTCTATTGGCATCATAGGCGGTGCTGACGGGCCTACGGCAATCTTTACAACATCAAAGCTTGCCCCGCACCTCCTGGGAGCAGTTGCTATTTCGGCCTACTCATATATGGCTCTGGTCCCGGTTATCCAGCCTCCTTTCATGAAGATGCTGACAACAAAGAAAGAACGGCTGATAAAGATGAAAACTCCTCGAGTGGTCTCACAAACAGAAAAGATAATGTTTCCTATCATGGGCCTGCTGTTGACAACTTTCCTGGTTCCCTCGGGTTTACCTTTGCTGGGTATGCTTTTTTTCGGTAACCTGCTGAAAGAGTCGGGGGTAACCCGCCGTCTGGCCGAAACAGCCCGTGGGCCTGTGATAGACACGGTGACCATTCTGCTGGGACTGACTGTAGGTGCTTCCACACAGGCTACCACGTTCCTGCGCCTTGAGTCATTGAAGGTGTTTGCTATCGGTGCACTTTCATTTATTATTGCCACCTGTGCAGGAATCATATTCGTTAAAATCCTGAATCTCTTCTTGTCGAAAGAGAAGAAGATCAATCCACTTATCGGAAATTCCGGAGTATCGGCCGTGCCCGATTCTGCAAGGATTTCTCAAGTTATCGGATTGCAATACGATCAAAGCAACTATCTGCTGATGCATGCAATGGGGCCGAATGTGGCAGGTGTGATTGGTTCAGCGGTAGCTGCAGGTATCTTGCTTGGTTTCTTGTATTAATAAAGTTTAATTGAAAAATTTATGGGTTTAGAACAACTGTTACCTGCTATTGCGGGCATGACCTGGCAGCATTTGGTGATGATAGCTATTGGCCTTATCCTTATCTGGCTTGCCATTGTTAAGAACTATGAACCGACGCTACTGCTTCCGATGGGATTTGGCGCCATACTGGTGAATATCCCCCTGTCATCGGCAATCTCTCAGATTGACCCTGCCACGGGTCAAGCTGTTGAGGGCGTTCTAAACGTCTTCTTCGATGCAGGTATTGCCACGGAGATTTTTCCGTTGCTCATTTTTATTGCTATCGGGGCTATGATCGATTTCTCACCGTTGTTCCGGAACCCTTCACTGCTGCTGTTCGGTGCGGCAGCTCAGTTTGGCATTTTCCTCACGATGCTGCTTGCCTCCCTGCTGGGATACGACATCAAGGAGGCAGCATCCATCGGGATTATTGGGGCGGCCGACGGCCCTACTTCCATAGTAGTGGCATCACGATTTGCCCCAAACCTGCTGGGGCCAATCTCTGTAGCTGCTTACTCATATATGGCGCTTGTGCCTATAATTCAGCCGCCTGTTATACGGATGCTTACTTCACGTAACGAACGGCTAATCAGAATGTCGACCGCTAGCCATAGCAATAAGAAGATATCCAAAAAAGCGCTGATAGCTTTCCCTATTGTAATAACCATAACGGCAGGCATTATTGCTCCTTCGTCGCTGGCACTAATAGGATTCCTGATGTTTGGCAATCTGATTCGCGAGTGCGGCGTACTGAACAAACTATCACTTTCTGCTCAGAACGAATTGTCGAGTCTAGTCACCCTGTTGCTTGGTATAACCATTGCCAGTACAATGACGGCTGAACGGTTTGTCAGGACAGATACTCTAATTATTATTGCACTTGGACTATTCGCGTTTGTCTTCGATACCTTCGGGGGTGTAATCTTCGCTAAGTTTCTTAACCTGTTCCGTAAGGAAGGCAACAAGATAAATCCCATGATAGGTGCATGCGGTATTTCTGCATTTCCCATGTCGGCCCGTGTAATTCACCAGATGGGGCAAAAAGAAGACCCCTACAATTATCTGCTAATGCCGGCAATCAGCGCTAATGTGGGAGGGCAGATAGGTTCGGTTGTGGCTGGAGGTATTATATTGACTCTTGTTCCATTGCTTGCTTAAAAAAGAAATATTATGACGCCAACAGTACAAACAGCACTGCTTATTGCCTTAATAGGTATTGTGGGGATTTTTATCTTTATGTCTCTCTTTTACCTGCTCATCCTGGCGCTCGATAAGTATCTGCCTTACCAGGAGGAAAAACCTGAGGAAGAGGTTACTGAAGATTCAAATGATGATTAATACTGCTTTCTGACATCCGCTCCCCACATCAATTTGTCGCGCAGGGTTTCATAGAAGGTATGTCCTATTCTTTTTACCACGCGAAGAGTGTAGTCACCCTTTCTTACCTGCAACGCGATGTTCTCGTCCAGCACCCTTGACTGCCCGTCCACCGACACAAGAAACATATGACTGCGGCTTTCTACTTTTAGAGAGATAATGCTGCTGTCGTCCACAACCAGTGAACGAGATGTAAGATTGTGGGGGGCTATAGCAGATAGAATTATGCTTGGCGTTGTGGGCGATAAAATTGAGCCGCCAATACTCAATGAATAGGCAGTAGATCCAGTAGGAGTGGATATCACAAGGCCATCGGCCTGGTACGAAGTCAGGTAATCGTTATTGATATATGCATGAATAGAGAGCATGGATGCGGTGTCTTGTTTCAGAATAGCAACCTCGTTAAGCGCGTGGGTGTTAAAAAATTCAGGTGGAAATGTTTCATCAGTAGTCAACTTCAAAAGTGTGCGTTCTTCCACCCTGTATGTACCATTCATCACCTCCTGTAAAGTCTCCTCTACATCTGCATAGTTTATGGCTGCCAGAAAACCGAGACGGCCGGTGTTAATACCCAATACCGGAATTCCTGAATTGCCAACAGTAGCGGCAGTTCGCAAAAACGTGCCATCGCCGCCAACACTTACAACAATATCTACTTGAGGCAGTTTTTCAGCCAGTTCACATATTGGCTCAATTTTCTGACGAATATTTCCTGGTAGTGATTGAAAAAAATTTCCTGGCAGATACAACTCACCTCCATGCCTTTTAATAGCATCACAAACCCCGTATATCTGCTCTTCCGCCTTCGCGGTTCTATCGGGGAACATACTTCCAAATAAAGCAAACCTCATCTGTCTCAATCCAATTTCGTTACTCAGTATTTACATCTCAAGATAATACAATAACTCAGCCAGCCGCTGTTTTTGGGTATCGGTCACCTCGCCTTCACGCATGAAATAGTAAACCACATTGTAGTTGAATCGTTCGAAGCTTCTTAACAGGATTGTAACATCGTCCACATCAAGCTTTAACGATACTAACAGGACTGCACCGCCGGAGACCGGCATTACATATAGTGCCATCACATGCGCATTATTGCTCTCCACAATCCTGGCTATCTCGGTGAGAGTATAATCTTTCAGCGGAATCTCTAGAATGATAAGCGAATTTTCCGTTTCAGAAAGTTCGGTGAACTGCTCGGGAGTAGGGGGAAAAATGAACTGTTCAAGCTGTTTTTTGATAAATTCTTTGACTGACATTGCGCAAAACGGTTATTTCGTATTACTTTTGTATCTGATTTACAAAGATGGTGATTTTTTGTCTAAATGAACTCCATTGTTTAGTTTTTATTATTTCTTTATCTAATTTAGGCAAGACCTCACCACTTTATAACAAATTGTTTGTAATATAATTTTATGACAAAACTTAGTGTAAATGTAAATAAAATAGCCACTCTAAGGAATGCCCGCGGAGGAAATATTCCTGACGTGGTACAAGTGGCTATAGACTGTCAGCTTTTTGGTGCGGATGGAATTACCGTTCATCCCCGCCCCGATCAACGTCATATCCGTTACTCCGATGTATTTGATCTGCAGGCTAAAGTAACCACAGAGTTCAATATTGAGGGAAACCCCACACCTGAATTTATCTCCCTCATCAGAAAAATCAGGCCCACACAGGTAACCCTTGTTCCTGATGCCCATGATGCCATCACTTCCGACTCCGGATGGGACACTATTACGCATAAGGCATTTCTGACCGATATTGTAGCTGAGTTTCAATCAATAGGTGTACGTACCTCAATATTCGTAGACGCAAACCCAGAAATGGTTCGTATGGCATCGCAAATAGGAACTGACCGTATAGAACTGTACACAGGCCCTTACGCCGAAAAGTATCATGCTGACAGGGAAAAGGCCGTAGCGCCCTTTGTTGAAGCTGCCACGCTGGCAAAGAACCTGGGCCTTGGAGTGAACGCAGGGCACGATCTTAATTTGAATAATCTCCAATATCTATACATAAACATTCCATGGTTAAAAGAAGTATCTATAGGACATTCACTTATCAGTGATGCTCTCTACCTGGGATTAAAAGAAACAATAAAAGCGTATAAAAATTGTTTAAAAGAACCTCAGAGTGATGTTTGAATTTCCAAAATAACTACCTTTATCAAAATAAACTAACAGGAAAACTATCATTTAGAATATTATTGTCATGATTCTTTTGCAAATACCCTCTCCTGCAGATACTGCAGAGACATTGTTCAACAACCTACAACCGGCAATAACAGCTGAAACAGAAGCGATAACAATGAACGCGTTCGATTTAACAATGAAGGGCGGATGGTTGATGATTGTATTGTTTATACTGCTATTGATGACAATTTACGTGCTTATTGAAAGGACACTGGTCATAAATAAGGCTAGTAAAGAGGATAACTCTTTTATGAACCGCATTAAAGATTATATTCACGACGGGAAAATAGATGCTGCTATTACTCTTTGCCGCAATACAGACACACCTTCGGCCCGTATGGTAGAGAAAGGTATCACAAGGTTGGGGAGGCCTACTGCAGATGTGATGACCACCATAGAAAACCAGGGAAACATAGAAATATCGAAACTGGAAAAAGGGCTTCCCGTACTGGCTACTTCCGCTTCGGGTGCGCCTATGATAGGTTTTCTTGGGACAGTTACCGGTATGGTAAAAGCCTTTATGAGTATGGCAAGTGCAGGCGCCAACGTTGATGTGACTATCCTCTCAACAGGTATTTATGAAGCTCTGGTGACAACGGTGGGTGGTTTGATAGTCGGCATTATTGCACTGTTTGCTTACAACTACCTGGCAACACGTATAAAAGGGATAGTGAACAGGCTTGAAATGAGAATTATGGAGTTTATGGATATCTTAAACGAACCGGTTATTTAGCAGTATCAGGAGGCTGAATTTACCATCTGATGAATTACAGACTGGCTAATTAATACTGACTTACGGCCACTGATTTCTGATCTTTTGCTTCAGGATTACGGTAACTGACTTCTGATGACAAAACTCTGATTTTTTTGATTACAGACTTCAAAAAACACAAAAAAATGGCATTAAAACAGCGTTTTAAAATAGAATCTAACTTCAGTCTGGCATCTATGACAGATGTGATATTTCTGCTCCTTATTTTTTTCATGATCACATCTACCATTGTAGTGCCAAACGCTATACAGGTATTATTGCCAAGATCGCAGCAACAGGCTCAGGCAAAACCCATAACAAGGGTTACCATAGACAAGGATATGAATTACTATGTAGCCAATGCAAATGAAAAGGAGCGACAAGTGCCTTTCGAAGCGATCACGCCTTTTCTGCAATCGGTTTACACGGCCGATCCAAATATTTTTGTGGCTCTTTATGCCGATGAGAGTGTTCCCTATCGTGAGATTGTAAGAATTCTTGATATCGCCAATCGTAACCAGTTTAAAATGGTGCTGATGACCAGGCCAAATTAAACCTTTCAGGCTCTATTGGCTCAAATCATATCACAACATAATAATAATGATGCAGTTTACAAAAGAAAAAACAGCAGGGATAGCAGGAGCAATAATCTTTGCCATATTGCTTCTGTTAATCCTTTTGTATTCATACTTCACACTTGCATCACCACCAGATGAACTGGAAGGGATACCCGTGATGTTCGGTACTGCAGAGAATGCTTTTGGTTCTGTAGAACCACTAATGTCCGAAGTGGTACCAACACCAGTACAAACTCCTGTTGTCCCTGAATATTCTCCCAGGGAGCAGCTTATAACACAAACGACTGAGCCCACTATAGATGTGGAGGCCAAACGCGAAGAAGAACGTCGCCAGGCACAACTGGCAGAAGAACGCAGAGTCCGTGAAGAAGCTGAGCGCAGGCAACGTGAAGAGGAGGCCAGGAAAAGAGAGATCAATCAACAGATCTCAGGCCTTTTTGGAGAGGGCTCCGGAAGTCGCGGAAACACTGAAGGCAGCGGCACACAAGGTGTCTCTACCGGGAATGCTTCACAGGGATCACCCACCGGTACCGGGGGAATAGGTTCTTATAATCTGGGTGGGCGCAGCCTGGGAAGCGGGGGACTCGCACAACCTCGATATAATGTGAACGATTATGGCACGGTAGTTGTTAATATAATTGTGGACCCTTCCGGTAATGTGATTGATGCTGTGATTGGGCGCGGTACCACAGCCGATAACGCCACACTCCGAAACGAAGCTTTACGCGCGGCAAAAAGTACCAAATTCAACGCGATTAATTCTGCCAACAACCAGAAGGGAACTATAACATATCAATTTAAACTAAAGTAAAAAAACTGATAGTATGAAGAAAGTAGCCCTGTTTTTAGCTAACGGATTTGAAGAAATTGAAGCGCTTGCTACCGCTGATATTTTGCGAAGAGCATGGATACCGGTTGAGACAGTCTCCATTTCGGATGATAGAGAAGTAACCGGAGCACACAACATTACTGTTACCGCCGACATAACATTCAGTAAATCGGACTTTTCAGATGTGCAGATGTTGTTGCTGCCCGGTGGAATGCCCGGGGCAAAACATCTAAACGAACACGATGGTTTAAAAAAACTGCTGGTTGAATTCAATTCGCAGGGAAAACCTATTGCAGCCATATGCGCCGCTCCAATGGTTTTGGGTGGGCTGGGTTTGCTTAATGGCAAACGCGCTACCTGTTATCCGGGTTTTGAAACTGAGTTAAAGGGTGCGCATGTTACAGGTGAGAAGGTAGTGACAGACGGGAACATAACTACAGCCAAGGGGCCGGGACTCGTTTTCGATTTCGCTTTGAGCCTGGTGGAACAGATTGCCGGAAAAGGCACACGTCAGGATGTTCAGAAAGGATTGCTTCTATAATATCCTCAAAAACAACATCGCAGGCACTACTCAAATTCCGAGACAATAAAAAACAGCCTGCCTCAATAAGACCAAGAGAATATTTCTCTTTATTCACTAAAAAAATTATGGTGCAAAGAGTTGGTTATTAATAAAAAACCAATTACCTTTGCACCACTTTTTTTGAACTTCTCGTTAAGCTGAATCATCTGAAGCCTCTATATGGCAAGCAAAACCCAAAAGAACTTGTCCGGGTTTTGATTGGGTGCGAATGCTGAAATAAAAGTCTGAAATAAATAGTATAAATTTATTGAACAATATAATGTCTCACTTTTTAATTTAAAATTATTATTCACAACAAATGACTGAAAACCTAAAAAATGTGGCCCCCATAGAAGAATTCGACTGGGATGCCTATGCCGAAGGAGATCCTTATAGTAAGGAGAACAGGGAAAAACTTACCGAAAGCTACGATAGTACACTGAGTAAAATCAGTGACAAAGAGGTGGTAACAGGTATTGTAACCTCCATGAACAAACGCGAAGTGGTTGTAAACATCGGCTATAAATCCGATGGCGTTGTATCAATGAATGAATTCCGCTACAACCCCGAACTGAAAATTGGCGACGAAGTAGAAGTGTACATCGAAAGCCAGGAAGATAAAAAAGGACAATTGCTCCTTTCTCACAAAAAAGCACGTGCATCACGCTCTTGGGACCGTGTAAATGCTGCGCTCGAAAATAATGAGATCATCAAGGGATACATCAAATGCCGCACTAAAGGTGGTATGATTGTGGATGTATTCGGTATTGAAGCATTCCTCCCGGGATCACAGATAGACGTGAAGCCTATCCGCGATTACGATATGTTTGTAGATAAAACCATGGAATTCAAGGTTGTGAAAATCAACCCTGAATACAAGAACGTGGTGGTTTCACACAAAGCCCTCATCGAAGAAGAGCTGGAACAGCAGAAGAAAGAGATTATTTCCAAGCTCGAAAAAGGACAGGTACTTGAAGGTGTGGTTAAAAACATCACCTCCTACGGTGTGTTTGTCGACCTTGGCGGTGTTGACGGCCTTGTTCACATCACTGACCTCTCTTGGGGACGTATTCAACACCCAGAGGAGGTGGTTAAACTGGACGACAAGATAAACGTGGTAATTCTCGATTTCGATAATGAGAAAAAACGTATAGCCCTTGGCCTAAAACAGTTGACTCCACATCCATGGGATGCCTTGAGCGAATCGTTGAAAGTAGGCGATATAGTCAAAGGTAAAGTTGTTGTTATGGCCGATTACGGTGCATTCGTAGAAATAGCTCCCGGCGTGGAAGGATTGATTCACGTATCGGAAATGAGCTGGACACAACACCTTCACAGTGCACAAGACTTTATGACTGTAGGAGAAGAGGTGGAAGCCGTTATTCTCACACTCGACCGCGACGAGCGTAAAATGTCGCTTGGTGTGAAACAGCTCAAACCCGATCCATGGGAGAGCATCGAGGTGAAATATCCCGTTGGAAGTACTCACACTGCTACTGTACGCAACTTCACCAACTTCGGTGCATTTGTTGAAATAGAAGAGGGTGTGGAAGGATTAATTCACATATCCGACCTCTCATGGACCAAGAAGATCAAGCATCCAAGTGAAGTTACAGAGATAGGAGCTCCCATTGAGGTTCAGGTGCTTGATATAGACAAGGAAAACCGCCGTTTGAGCCTCGGGCACAAGCAGCTTGAAGAAAATCCATGGGATGTATTTGAAACTATCTTCACAGTCGGTTCTATACACGAAGGGACAATTATTGAATTGCTGGATAAAGGTGCGGTTATCTCTCTACCGTACGGTGTTGAAGGGTTTGCAACTCCCAAACATCTGGTAAAGGAGGACAATTCTCAGGCACAGGTAGAAGAGAAGCTTGAATTCAAAGTTATTGAATTCAACAAGGATGCTAAACGCATTATTGTCTCTCACAGCCGTATTCACGAAGATATCGCAGGAGACGACTCCAGGAAAAGAGGCAAACGTGGTGGCAAAAAAGATGGAGGAAGTGATGTTACAGCTTCTATACCTGTAATGGAAAAAACCACGTTAGGTGATATCGAAGAGCTGGCTGCCTTGAAAGAGAAGCTGGATAATCAGAAACTTGAAGCTCTCAACAAGAAAGCAAAAAAAGAGGCTGAAGCTAAAGCCAAAGCTGAAGCTAAAGCCAAAGCTGAAGCTAAAGCCAAAGCTGAAGCAGAAGCGGAAACTTCCGCTGAAGAGACTGAAAAGCCCGTAGCTGAAAAGACTGAAAAGCCCGTAGCTGAAAAGACTGAAAAGCCCGCAGCTGAAAAGACTGAAAAGCCCGCAGCTGAAAAGACTGAAAAGCCCGCAGCTGAAAAGACTGAAAAGCCCGCAGCTGAAGAGAAGAAAGATGACAAAACAGCTACTGATGATGTAAAAGCGGAAGGAAAGTCCAAAACCAATGAAGCTAACGTTTCTGAAAATGAGGACTCTAATGCCGATGCTGCAAAGGCTGAAAAAGAAGGACCAAAAGCTGAAGCACCTGATACCGAGGTGAAAGAAGAGCCAAAGGCTGACGCAGAAAAAGGAGCATAATACATCTTCAATAAATATATTTTTTAAAACTGTCCGGAACTGATTCCGGACAGTTTTTTTATCTCATTAGTTCATACTTTTGAGACAAGCAAAAGCTGAATTATTAAGCTGCTATTGTAACATATATGAGTGTTGAATAGATTTTTTAATCATTTCCCTGGACTATATCTACAAATATATTTTTCCGTATCTTTGCTAATAAACTTTCTGAAATGTTTTCAAACGACAAACCATATAGAGATTTTGGCGAATTCCTTTCGGCAAGATTCCCATTCAAAGTGCAGAAGATATCCATCAATGCCGGCTTCACATGTCCCAACCGCGATGGCAGCAAGGGACGCGGCGGATGTACCTACTGCAACAACCAGAGTTTTAGTCCCGGTTACGGCAAACCGGACAAATCCGTTACCGAACAGATGGCCGATGGCATTGATTTCTTCTCGCACAAATATCCGGAGATGAAATATCTTGCCTATTTTCAATCCTATACAAACACTTACGAAAGCAAAGATAGCCTCATTCGGAAATATGAAGAGGCACTCGCCACACCCAATGTGGTGGGATTAATCGTTGGTACACGTCCTGACTGCATGTCTGACTGGCTGTTGGATTATTTTGAGGATCTGCGCAAGAGAATATTTGTAATGCTGGAGTATGGTGTGGAGTCAACATTAAATAAAACACTGGAACGGGTAAACCGTCAACATACCTATGAAGAATCTGCCGTAATGATCCGTAAAACGGCAGAAAGAATGATCCCGACAGGCGCACACATGATCCTGGGCCTGCCCGGAGAAACAGAAGAAGATATCCTGCACCATGCCGAAGAACTCTCCAAATTGCCTTTAACAACATTGAAACTGCATCAGCTGCAGATAATAAAAGGGACAGCTATGGCCAAAGAATTCAGATTACTCCCTGAATCATTTAACCTGTTTTCGCTGGAGGAGTATATAGATATGTGTGTCGATTTCGCTGAAAGGTTAAATCCGGAAATCTACATTGAGCGGTTCACCTCTCAGTCGCCCGCGAAGCTGCTAATTGCACCGGACTGGGGCCTGAAGAACTACGAGGTGCGGGAGAAGATTATTAAACGGTTCCTGGAAAGGGAAACCTGGCAGGGAAGGTTATTTAATTGGCTCTAAAATATTGACTTAACTGTAACATTGTGTGCCAATTGGTTCTAAACGCTACTAAAAGGTCCTGTTCTAATCTTTTTATACCATTATTTTCTCAGGAAGCTCTCAAAACGAAATGGCTACATCCAGCTACCGTCAAGTAATTAGCCGTACTGACTTTTCAGAAATTTCAAAATCGGAATGACTACATCCTGTAGTTCCAGTCACGCTGTGTATACTTGTTCTTTTGCAGTTCCTCAATCTCTGCTATCTCCTCCTCCTGAAAAGCCCCTATTTCCTTTACTCCTAACTGTTGAGCCATCTGTCGGGCAAATTGTTGAAAAAACTGTTCGGGTTCCACTGTTACTCCGGTTTTATCATTTAGAAAAGATCTGATATTTTTAACGGGGCTGGGTACAGATGCTGTAGCTTTTTTGATCAGACTTCTGTTTTGTGCATCAAGAGACCTCCTGAGCATCTGCAAATCCGTATCATAAAGCAATGTGCCATGATGAAGCTCCCTTCCCCTGGAAACATGAGACGCCGTACCCGATACTTTATATCCATCCAGCCAGAGGTCTTTTCTCTTTCTGATTTCAGCCGGTATGCCCATTCTGTGCAATACCTCCACCACAGGATCGAGAAAACGATGGCTTAGCGGAGCTTCTGTTTTATCGATAATAAAACTGTAGTTCAGATTCCCGGTATCATGATATACTGCCCCCCCTCCCGACAACCGCCGAACAACCCGTATTCCATGCTCAATACAGAAATTCTGGTCCACCTCATTGAGCACCGCCTGATTGGATCCGATAATAATGCTCGGATTGTTTATATACAGTAGCAAAAAATCTTCTCCCAGTTTCGGGAAAAGATACTCTTCTGCCGACAGATTAAACGCCGGCACCCTACTGTGGGAAAAGATTATTTGCATATATAAAAAACAGGCCTTGTTAAAAAGACAACATAGTGACTTTAAATCTATTTCACATTGAACGCGATTCGTAACTCATCTATCTCTTTGTCTCCAATCGGTTGTAACGAACCAATCGAAGAGGCCATCACAAGTGAGTTAGCAGAGAATTCAGCTACCTCAAGGTAATCGAAGGTATTAAGCAGTTTGTCTCCAGTTACAAATACACTGTCGTTTTCTACCAGGATTACACGGTTTTCATTGAACATTCTTGCCACGCTGTCCACATCATTAAAAATTAACCCGAAAGCTATGGAAGGAACATCCTGTAGAAAGATCCAGCTTTCGGGGATAGTTCTCACATCGAATTTTGTTCCGCTTACCGCATGTGCCATCAGATTCACCGGCTGTGTGCAGATAATGGAGTTGATGTGCGGATTCAACTGGTAAATACGTTGGTGCAATGCAACCGATCTGCTTGGCGTTTTCCCCGCTTCGGCCATACCACTTTTTATCTGCACAATATCACTTGGTACAATATCCCACCGTGCCACATTCCTTGGGGTGATAAGAAAATCATTATTTCTCCAGCGTACGGAAACCGTTCCATAAGTCGATATCATCAGCCCCTGATTACAAGCTCTCCTGATAATATTCACCATTTCGGTTCTCAACGCCCTTTCGTCGGAAGGGTATTCAATATCCATAAAATGTGGAACATTGGAAGGTAAATGATTTACGTATTTCAATACCTGTTCATCTGTAAGATAATTCGCATGCCCCAGCCTTTTGGCATTAATGATAGTGCGACAACAGAACTCAAGTGTTTCAAACCGCTGATATGCATCCATCAAATCGGTCCCGCCCAACACCACGCCATGATTCTCCATGATCACCGCCTTATATCGGGTATCCCTGAATTCGCAGGCAATCTTTTCACCCAGATCTTCACTGCCGGGAGTACCATAGGGAGCAAAACCGATATCTCCGCAAATATTATGTGCTTGCGGTACAATTTTGGTGTCCGGAACAATACCGGCAATACTGAAGGCTACAAGTGCAGGTGGATGAGCGTGAATGATCGCCGTTATCTCAGGTCTTGCCTCATAGATGGCCTTATGAAAAGGGAGCTCCGATGATGGTTTGTGCAGGCCTATGACGGTCCCGTCCTTTTTCACTTGCATAATATCATTCACAGTAAGTGAACCTTTATCCACACCCGAAGGGGTTATCCATATGTCCCCGTTTTTATCCCTGATAGAGATATTGCCACCCGAAGTGGTTGTCATCCCGCTACTGTAGATTCTTCCGATGATCACGTTAATCTGTTCCACCGGATGCATTAAATTAATATCCAACTGTCTCATTTACATAATTTTATTAGTTGAAAGCCGAGACAAAACATTTTATGATGTCTCAAAAATGGACTTTCAGCTATAATTAATTTTTTATAATAATATACCAGCCTTTGCCAGTAAAAAATTTTCTGCTTCCACACACCACAATCCATTGTTCCGTTCACAAATTTCAGCTAATCCTTTAAAAAGATCATCCGTTTCGCCTAATTTTGCAAAATCCGAAATAGGAGTAAGCGGCATATCTATATGGGTATAAATCAGCTTTTTGCCTCCTGCAACATTAGGCAAGTTGTTTGTGGCATTAGCTACGGCGTTCAACCCTCCTATATGGGTAACCAGCCCGGCAGGATCAAGCCCTTTGCTCATAATGTCCAACGCTTCAATCATATCATCGTTGTTTCCACCGCTTGTGCCGGCAATGTGTGTATAGGCATAATGAACATTGTAGAAATTCAACATTGCACTGAAATTAGGATTGTCGGGACCGGCAAAAAAATTCAAGCATCCGTCAAATCCGAGAATTGCATCGCCTTGCTCAACAACCGCCCTTACAGGAGCAAATACAAAAACATCATCGAAACCTGTACCGCCACTGATTGCTTTCAACTCCTCCACGGGATTCTCGATTTTACCTGTGTTGATGTATTTCAAATCGATGCCGCGTGAAGCAGCAAGCTCAACGGTATAAATAGATGCTGCACGATTGAGCCGTGACTGGTCGATATCAGTAACCACCAACAGGGACGGCTTTAATTCTTCGCGGCGTAGCACGAAATTGATAGCAGCAAGCCCCATTGGCCCCACACCCGCCAGTATAGCCATCTTTCCACCATCCACAATTTCCATCTTGTGCTGGTAACTGCCCGGTGTGGTATGATAGTTGGCGTGCATAGCCCCTATAACACAAGATAACGGCTCAGCAAGCGATGCGGGATAATATCCTTCACCATGATACGTCAACAGGCATTTTTTCTCCATCACCTCATTAGGAATGATCACGTAGGTGGCATCACCTCCAATATATGGGTAACTGTAACCTGGAGCGCTCAGAATACCAACAGGCCCGTTTTCGTAATACAAGGCCGGCTGAATAGAAAATTTATCTCCTGCCCTGAACTTGTGAGTCCATTTAGCACCCACCTTCACCAGTTGGCCGGCAAACTCGTGTCCGATAATGATTGGGTTTTCTGATACATTATCGGGGATACGTTTGTGTTCTGCACCTTGCAAGGATGCCTTGTAAGACGACATGCACAGAGAATCGCAAACCACTTTGGCTAAAATTTCATCTTCTCTTACAGGAGGCAACTCAAACTCTTCTAGCCGGAGGTCTTTCTTTCCATATAGCCGTACTGCTCTTGTTTTCATTTTGCTACTATTTATTAATTCAACATTACCTGTCCGCCGGTAACAGGCAATGCCTGTCCTGTCTCACCACACTGATCCATCAGGTAGAGCACTGCTTTGGTAACATCTTCCGGCGTACATCCCTTTTTCATTGGCACCTTCGACAGATAAAACGTTTTCACATCATCGATGGTTTTTGCGTTTGGTACTTTTCCCGCTCTCAGATACTGTACAAACAACCCATTATCGGGATCGCTCCAGAGAGGGCCTTCATAGAAGTTCCCCGGACAAACGGAGTTCACTTTTATGCGATAAGGCGCCAGCTCAAGCGCGAACGATTGTGTCAGTCCGATACCACCGAATTTTCCTCCAGCATATGCAAAATTGGCTTTACTCCCCTGAAGACCCGATTTAGAGTTTATCTGGATTATGTCGGCGTAATAATCACCTGAAGCATACAGAGTCTGTAATTTCATAATTCTGCTAACCACCTTCGTGCAATAAAAATAGGCATTATAATTAATGCTGGTCACGAAATCGAAATTTTCAGGCGTCATATCCTCCAGGCCGCCTGCACGCAAAACACCGGCATTACTGATAAAACAGTCTATCCCCCCGAACAGGCAAATGGTTTCATGGATAAGATTCTCCAGGCTCTCAATTTCAACCACATTTGTCTTTATAAAAACAGCTCTGTTGTTATTGGCGAGACTATTGAAATTTTCTGCTGTCACTCTGCCTGCCTCTTCATTCAGATCGGCAATCACAATATTTGCACCCTCCTGCAGCAAATAACGTCCTATTCCTTTTCCAAAGCCCTGGGCTGCTCCTGTGATCACAATGGTCTTATTATCAACACGTCCTTTAGAGGCCCCAACAGCAATACTTCGGCGATAATTTTCCACTTCCCAGTTATCGATAAAATCGATCTGGGGCTGTATTAGCGGGTGAGGTCCGCCAAACGATTGTGAGAGAAAGGCGACCCTCATTGCATCCTCAAATACATCAAGTATGATATCGCATTGCCTGGCATTGTCACCCACGGCTACAAGCCCGATACCTTTTATCAACAAGACTTTAGGCAGATAACCGAACTTGCTTACAAAACCTGGAATCGATTCCTTTGCGTTTGCAACAACTTGTTCGGGTGTATCATCGTTTAAAAACAGATAGTTTGATTTGCAGTAAACAATAGCATCGGGAGTAAAAGGCTTGGCAACGGCTGCCTGGTTAACGGGAGTGTCACAAAAGTATTCTACCAATCCGTTCATGCGTATTTTCAAGGTCTTTAGGCCATCCACAGAAACCAACATACGGATGGCCGGCAGCACTTCTACAGTGTAGTTGCATATCTCCCTTTCACCTACTGGCAAGGGGTTGCTCACCGCCCTTTCAAGTGTCGCAATAATTGAACAATATATTGATTTTATCTCTTCAATACTATCTGCAGCTACAAAAATTCCATGGTTTTGCAACCATATCACTTGCGGTTCTTCGCTGAATTTCCGGCGATATTCCCTTATTTTCTCGTCCACTTTTTTGAACAGGACATATCCCGGATCGGTATACTCCACATAAAGCACTTTTTTTCCGAAAAGATTTTTCAGCCCTGCCCCCGCATTTACAGCACACATTAATCCATTAACGACAGTGGGATGCAAGTGAACGACAAATGCATAGTCGATCACATTGTGCATAGAGGTCTCTACCGACGGGCGTTTACCTTTTGTTATGGTAGCAGCGGCAAGATCATTTTTTACTTGCTCTTCACGCTCAGCGGCATTGTTGCTGTATTGCTTTTCAGATATCTTATCAAGCAGCGAGCGTTCCAATACGGCAAAACCGTCTTCTGTGATGGTTGCAAGTGATGAACCGCTGGCTTTCACCCATATTTTCTCTTCGTTCTTGAACGAGGTATTTCCACCTCCGGCGATCACAAAACGGCTATCTTTGCCATAGAACTGCGAAATAGATATTAAATCCTGAATTTCTTTCATCTTTATTGTTTTCCGACTCTGTTTCTTATTAACTCATCTCCCAATTTCACGAATTCACCTCTTTTCGAGCGGTCAGCGTTTCCCTGTTCATCCACATAACCACTCAGCCCCTGGGTAACCAAATGCTGATGAGCTGCAATAACACACGCCCCTTCGTAGTTTATCCGTATCAATTTATCCGATAATGGAGTCTGGTTGCGGGCAAAAAGTTCAATGGGTTCCATTGACGGAGAATTGTGTTCACTGCCCAGGGTTACGATAAAACCCTGGTCGTGAAGGTACGAAGCATAGTTCTCCAGCAAGTTCATATCGTTTCGGGTGGTAATAAATTCCACGGAATGAAACCCACGCTCGGTCAGTTGTTCTGCTACATGTTCCAAGTCGCGCTCAAAATCTGTATAATTTCCCTGAGCATCATCCGCTAAAAAAGGATATGTAGGTATTCCCCCTGCCTCAAGAATGATTTTGCAAACCGTCTGCATCGGAAGAAAAGCTTCAGCAGTCTCGGGAACAAAAGCCAAGCCGCCAGATTTCAAAAGATTAGCACGGATCTCATTCTCTACACCTGCAAGATTTTCGGTTGTCGATTTCAGCTCTTTCCCATCGAAAATCTCTTTTAGCAGGTTCTTTATACTCGTTGGGTTACCACTGCAGTTTTCGTAAACTTTCAAACGCAAGGCCTTCGCCAGATGACGTTCACGAACAGAACCCTTAGTAAGATTATCTTTAATCCAATCTATATCGAGTATAAATCCGGCATTTTTACCGGTAAGAATTCCGTTCAATTTTTCACACATCGCTTCCACCTGCTTGTTGGCTTTAGTGCGAACATCAGCCAACTGCGATGCAAATGGCTCAGTCAAACGAAACGGACACGCCAAGCCTTTCCCGCTGACATACGTCCGCCCAGGATTCCCGGGATCATTCACCCGCAAACCTGCTTTTTGATCTTCTTCGTTCAGGCTAATAAACTCAATGCCGAATAGGGGATAAAGTCCGCGTTTGCGGCAACCATCCGCCCACTCTTCGTAACCTTCGGTAGTGTAAAAATCGTTGATACCTACCACCTTCACATTCTCTGCGACTGCTCTATCCAGCGCATCGTCTATATCGCTGAAGGCACTAAACGAGTAAGGAGTGTGCAGATGTACGTTTACATTTACAAAGTTCATAGCGGATAAATCATTATAAGCGGCCATAAATAGTCTATTGCATTAATTTTAATTTCTCAGCTTAAACACCTTTTTTCGCCCTTCTGATAATCTCCCCGTTGGTGAAGTTTTGCCCTGCAACATAACCTGCGAAAGGCTGTATCCGCTCATGAATAATATCGATAAACCATCCCGGCTGGGGGAAAAAAGCACTTTCAAGTTCATGTGCCGGGGTTATCCAGTTACGCGAACCCAGCACACAGACAGGGGCATCCAGCCAGTCGAAAGCCAGCTGCCCGATATTGCTTGCCAGATCGTTCAGGAACGAACCTCGGGTGGTAGCATCACCGGCTACGATGATCTTACCTGTCTTCTTAACCGATGCTATCACGTGCTCGTAATTGAAAGGAACCAGCGAGCGGGCATCAATCACTTCGGCACTCATCCCGTACTTCTCTTCCAGTATCTCTGCCGCCTTCAAAGCGGGGTAAAGCGTATGGCCGACAGTAAGGAAAGTAATGTCTTTGCCTTCTTTCTTTACATCCGGCTCACCGATAGGCAGTTCGTAATATCCCTCAGGAACACCCCCTTCATGAAACTGTTCTCCGATATCATAAATACGCTGGCTCTCGAAGAAGATCACCGGGTCGGTTCCCTGAAGCGCAGCGTTCATAAGTCCCTTGGCATCGTAAGGCGTCACGGGGAAACAAACCTTGATGCCCGGAATATGCGCTACAAGCGAGGTCCAGTCCTGTGAGTGCTGAGCACCGTATTTAGAACCGACCGAGACACGTACCACAACAGGCATCTTTAAAACGTTGCCGCTCATTGCCTGCCACTTGGGAAGCTGGTTGAAGATCTCATCACCCGCACGCCCAATGAAATCGCAATACATAATCTCCGGGATTACACGACCACCGCACATCGCATAGCCGATGGCGGTACCTGCGATAGATGCCTCGGAGATGGGCGAGTTGAAAAGACGGTGATAGGGAAGAGACTCGGTGAGCCCACCGTAAACACCAAAAGCACCTCCCCAGTCGCGGTTCTCCTCTCCGTAAGCAATAAGCGATGCATCTTTATAGAAACGGTCGATTATCGCTTCGAAGATCCCGTCACGAAGCTGGAACTGCTTCATCTTGCTGAATGGCTTCCCCTCTGAGTCGAAGGCAAAACGCTCTTTATTAGAGATCTTCTTCACCCTCGGGTTCTCCTCCATCGGCAGCAACACTTCTGGCTTTGCATCCGAGAAAGAATCAACAGAACCGTTCGAGAACATCATATCGCCAATAATTTCAGCATTCTCCATCCTTGGAGAGATTTCATCATCAATCGCTTTAAGGAACATGCCGTTCATCAGCCCTTCTATATCAACACGGATTGAATCAAGATCAGATTGAGAGGCCAAACCTGCATCAATAAGCTGGCGACCGTAGCTGAGGATGCAATCATGGGACTCCCACGCTTCAACCTCTTCTTTGGTACGGTATGAGGAAGCATCGGACGGGGAGTGGCCACTGAAGCGGTAGGTCAGCACGTCAAGCAGTACGGGCCCTCTCTTATCCTCTATTACCTTACGTTTACGCTTATAGGCGTCGATTACCGCCAACGGGTTGTAACCATCAACACGTTCGGCGTGCATCTGATCGGGATTCACCCCGGCGCCCACGCGGGCAGCAATGCCGTAACCCATAGTCTCACCATCGGTCTGCCCTCCCATACCATACTGGTTGTTCATGATGTTGATGATCACCGGCAGGCCACCATTCATATCTCCTTCCCAAAGCTCACGGAACTGGTCCATTGCGGCAAAGGTGATGCCTTCCCAGACAGGGCCGCACGCAAGAGATGCATCGCCGATATTGGCTACAACAAGTCCCGGCTTGCGGTTCACCTTCTTGTAGAGTGCCGCACCAACGGCAATATCTCCGGAGCCACCCACGATAGCATTGTTAGGATAGACACCGAATGGTGTGAAGAAGGCATGCATAGAGCCGCCAAGGCCCTTGTTGAAACCAGTTTCCCGCGCAAAGATCTCGGCAAGGGTACCATAGACCAGAAAGCGGCGCGCAAGTTCCCTGGTTGTCCCGTTGAAATCCTTCTCAACGATTTTCAGAACGGAACCGCCGAAAAACTCCTTCATGATTTTCATCAGTTCCGAGTCAGTAAGCTTATGAATTGCTGACATACCCTTGGCAAGGATTTCGCCATGAGAGCGGTGGCTGCCGAAAATAAAATCATCCACTCCCAGTGTCCATGCCATACCCACGGCTGCGGACTCCTGCCCCACGGACAGATGAGCCGGACCAGGATGGTTGTACTGAGTACCGTTGTATTCTCCCTTGGTTTTTATCAGGTTCAACATGGTCTCGAACTCACGAATCAAAACCATGTCATGGTAAATTGACATGAACTCGCCTGGTGTGAAATTGGCTAACTCATCCTTAACGGTTTTTTGATACTGATTAACCGCAATAGGTTGAAACTCCACGAAGCCGGCCTTGCGGACTTCAGAAGGATCAATGGGTTGTACTTTTGGCATTATATTCTTATTTTTTAGTTGTTGAGTCTGCTAGAAGAAGTCTCAAATTAGAAGATTTCACATCATAATCACTTGAAAATAAAATACTATTTTTTACAAAACGGCTTATTAAAGTGGACTCGTTATTTGTTTGTTTGACTGATTGATTTCAGCAGTTACCCTGTTTGCTCATTTCTGATTGTTTCCCCAGGACCGAATCATCTGGCTGGCCCGTTATCGATCCGGAAGCTAAATGATAAGTGATCAACTTACTCAAACAACATATCAGATAACTGTTGTTTCACCAGAGGGGTCAAGACCGCAAGAAGGGACAGTCTATTTTGGTTCGCCTGTAATGAAAAAGACTTTTCAGAAAATAGTATCAATTTAAAACGAAAAAACGACCTCTTTGAAGATCTCGCTGACCGTGGGATGTGGGAAAACGACCTCCTGCATCTCTTTAAGGGTCATCTCCTGTTCTATTGCAAGGCAGGCGCCGTAGATGATCTCACTGCTGGGGTTTCCCAACATGTGAACCCCGATAACCTCGCCATGCTTCTCTCCCACAAGCACTTTGCAAATTCCGTTGCCACCCTCGTTCTCAGCTACAAAACGACCGGAATATGTCATCTGGAGTTTTGCAACCCTATAAGCAATATTTCTGGACCGGGCGGACTCCTCTGTCTCCCCCACTCCAGCTACTTCAGGATTTGTATAGACCACACCGGGGATGGCATTGTAGCGCATGATATCGTTCCTGCCGGTAAGGTTGTTGACAACAACCTCTCCTTCGCGGCTTGCAGTATGGGCAAGTAACGAAAAGCCCGTAACATCGCCCGCGGCATACACGCCGGGTACATTGGTACGCATCTTCTCATCTACCTTGATACCACCACGCAATAACTCTAATCCCAGGTTTTCCAGACCAAAACCTTGAGTTACCGGGCGTCGCCCAACGCTTAGGAGTATTCTTTCCCCTTCCACATGATGGGTTTCGCCATCTTTATCGAAAACAACACTGTTGCCTTCAACCTGAACCACTTTGGCATTGAGATGGAAGTCAATTCCTTTTTTCGCGTAGATGCTACGCAGCATCGCAGAAATCTCGAAATCGAGGCCTCCCAGGATCTCAGGAAGCATCTCTATAACGGTAACTTTTGTACCCAGGCTGTTGTAGAAACTGGCGAACTCCATACCGATAACCCCGCCACCGATGACCACAAGCGATTCGGGGCGCTCGGTCAACTCCAGTATCTCCCGGTTGGTCAACACGGTATCTCCCGCCTCCCTTAACCCGGGGATGGGAGGAACGGCTGACTCTGAACCGGTGCAGACAAGAAGGTTTCTACCCATGTAACTTTCTCCGTTACAGGTTACTTCAATACCGGATGATGAACGCCCTTTGATAAAGGCTTCACCCTTTACCACGGCAACATGGTTCAATTTCATCTTGTTCTCAACGCCTAGAACTAATTTGCGAACCACCTTCTTTTTACGGGAGACCATCTTCTGATAGTCGAAACGGATGTTATCTCCGAAGACTCCATACTTGTCCCCATGCAATGCATTCTCGTATAGCTTTGCACTGTAGAGTAATGTCTTGGTAGGGATACATCCCTCGTTTAAGCACACCCCGCCTATAGCTTTTTTCTCGAAAAGTACTACCTTTAGTCCCTTTTCACCGGCTCTTTCGGCCGCTACATAACCGGCCGGGCCTCCCCCAATAATCAGTAAATCTATCATAGATGAAAATATTTTTCTCTTCAGTTGTTTGGTTTCAAGTTTTCAGCGGCCTATTTCATTGAGCCGTTGGCCCCTGGTCACTAGTTCAGAATAAATCAACCTCAAACATTGAGCATCAAACCGACTAAAATATAAACATGTTAACATCGAATTCTCAAATCTTCAAATCAGCGAATCAGCTAATCACCGAATTCTCAAGCCAGCACATCAATTTCAAGATTCTCAATCTCCGTAGCTATCTGCTTAAGGAAGCGGGTGGCTTCACCGCCATCAAGCGAGCGATGGTCGTAGGTAAGGCTCAGGCCAATATAGGGGACAAAGGCATAAACGCCGTCACCCATATCTTTAGGACGGGGGACGATGGTATTGACTCCAAGAATGGCGGACTGAGGCAGGTTGATAACCGGTGTAAACATCTCTACCCCGTAGTTACCCAGGTTGGACACGGTGAAGGTGCCCGACTCGGAAGCGAGAATATCGGGATTCACACTACCTCCACGACAGGCCGAAGCAACCTCTTTAAGCTGTAAAGAGAGGCCGGGGAGGGACAGGTCATCAGCATTGCGCACGACAGGCACCATCAAACCACGGTCGGTATCAACGGCAAGGCCGAGGTGAACCTTATTGAAATAACGAATCTTTTCTCCCAGAAAATGACTGTTCACATTGGGGAATTTTTTCAGGGCTTTGATAACCGCGAAGCAGACCATGTCGTTCAGGGTTATGTTTTCTTCCAGAAGACCTTCTTCATGGGCGGCCTTGGCTCTTTTGCGCAGAGACAGGATACGCCTTGCATCGGCTCCAAGATGGTGTGTCAGCTGTGCCGAGTTCTGCAGCGAAGAATGCATCGAGCGGGCAATAAGCTTGCGCATATTAGAGATCTTCCTATCTTCGTAATCTACCCCGTAGGGGGTATCAACCGGCGCACTTAGATCGGAGGCTCGCACTCTGCCGCCAAGGCCGCTACCCGGAGAAAGTGGGGTAAGTACCTGCTGCTCCCAGGACACCTCCCTGGCAAGGGCGGTCATCTTCGGGCGTTTCTCCAGTGCTGACTCCACATCACGTTCCATCACACGGCCACCGGGACCGCTACCCTGAAGAACGGATGCATCAAGTGAATGACGTTCTGCGAGCTTTCCTGCTCGCGGTGTGACGTAATGCCGCTCTACCCGATGAGCACCTGCCGGACTTACAAGGGGCTCTTGCAACGGTGATTCCATGGTTAAACCAGGAGCGGAATGAAAGGTATCACCTGCCTCTATGGCAAGGCCGGCTGATGCTGATCCGGATGAAACGATATCTCCATAGGGAGAAGCTGTTTCATTATCTAAACTCGCTGCCGGGCTTTCGGCAAGCAATGAGGATATATCTTCTCCTGAATCGCCGATAACCATCATATTATCCAATACGGGCACCTCGTCGCCCTCGCCGTAAAAACAGGCCAACACAAATCCATCGACAGGTGACGACTCTTCAAAGCTGGCTTTATCAGTTTCGTAGGAAAACAAAATGTCTCCCTTTTCAACGGAATCACCCTTTTTCTTTTTTATTTCTGTTATGATACAGCTTTCTACAGATTGACCCTGCCTGGGCATGATTATCAATGTTGCCATTTATAAATGATTATCTTTTACAAAAAATACTATGCTGGGATATGCTGACGCAAAGATAGTTATAATCTATAAAAATTACAAAAAATAGCAATTTGCTTGTTTTTCGCGACAATATATTATATAACAGTTTTTCAATAATTATTATTGATTACGATTTACAAATGTATCTAAATTGTCTTTGATACCGTTCTAATAATTGATTTTTATACTATAAATTTTGATATTATTTCTGTAATACTTATTAAAACAGTTATTGATAGTGTTGGCCAGATTTGTTTTTAAAACAATATCAAAAAACGCAGTTAATAAATCATTTTTTTATTGTGAAAATTATGTGTTAACTGTATTTTTGTGAAAATAAATTTAAATAATTTCATATTTAACCTCGAAATGAACAGAGGAAAGTTAACATCTTTTTTAGCCATAGACATTGGCGCCAGCAGCGGAAGAGCCATATTGGGAACTATTCAGGATGAAAGTCTGCAATTGAAGGAGATCAGGCGTTTTCCCAATCCTATAATCGAAATGAATGGCCGTTTGCATTGGGATCTTCTCCATCAGTATCAACAAATTATAACATCGCTGCAAGAGGTTGAATCTGAGCATTTACCAATTATGTCTCTTGGTATCGACACTTGGGGAGTAGATTTCGTTTGTTTCGGAAAGGATGGAGAGCCGTTACGGATGCCTTACAGCTACCGCGACAATCATACTTTTGGAGCACCGGAACATTTTTTCTCAAAAATACCAAAAGAAGAGGTGTACAGAAAGACGGGGATACAAATTATGGACTTTAATACTCTCTTTCAATTAGACACCCAACTGAGACAAAATTCTTCAATTTACCCTGTTATTGACAAGATACTATTTATGCCTGATGCATTGTCCTATCTGTTAACAGGAGAAATGGTGACGGAATACACAATTGCTTCCACTTCGCAAATGGTAAACCCCTACTCCAAAGAATTCGACACTTCACTGCTTGAAGCAGTAAAACTATCCAAAGATCGGTTTGCTCCTGTCGTTTTCTCAGGAACAGAGATTGGAAAGATATCATCATCTGTACAGCGTTTAACCGGGCTGCAGAATATCTCGGTCATTGCTGTTGCCGGTCACGATACCGCTTCAGCAGTACTGGCTGTCCCGGCAGATAATAAGCACTTTGCCTATTTAAGTTCAGGCACCTGGTCGTTAATGGGTATTGAATCTGAAAAACCGGTTATCAACAAAGAGACCTATGCACTTAATTTCACGAACGAAGGAGGTGCCGACGGTTCAATCCGCCTACTAAAGAATATTTGTGGCATGTGGTTGATTGAACAGTGTAAAAAGGAATGGGAAAAAGAAGATCCTGTTACCTATCCAGAAATTGTTAATGCAGCAAAACAGTCTACACCTTTCAAATGCTTTATCAATCCAGATTCACCTTGTTTCACAAGCCCATCATCTATGGTGGAATCTATTCAGGAGTATTGCAGGCAAACCGGTCAATATGTACCGGCATCCATGGGGGAGATTGCACGCTGCATATACGAAAGCCTGGCATTCAGGTATAAACAGGTGTTACAGAATCTTCAGGAGTTGGCCAATTTCCCTATAGAGAAGCTACATATTATTGGCGGTGGCTCAAAAAACAACATGCTTAATTCATTTACTGCCAATGCCATAAATAAGCCGGTAGTTGCTGGCCCATCGGAGGCAACAGCTATCGGGAACATTCTTATGCAGGCTAAGGCAGCGGGACTGGTTAAAAATAAAACTGAGATACGGCGCATAGTCAGCAACTCTTCAGATCTTGAAGTATTTGAACCCTCAGAGGCAGAATTATGGAATGAAAGCTATCAAAGCTATCTGAATGTATATAAAGAGATTTAAGTTTCACCAGTATTAGTTACCAATATATACAAGTAAGTATAACACATTGCTTGTGCATTATAGTTGTCATAATTACACATACGAAAGTTCATAAGGAGATATGAACGATTTTATTTAATGTCAAATAATCATGCAAGGAGAACAGATCAGAAAAGCATATGAGGATGCCAAGGCACAATATGCATCATTGGGAGTGGATATTGATAATGCCATCGAAAAGTTAAACAATCAATCAATTTCGATACATTGCTGGCAGGCTGATGATGTATCGGGGTTTGAAAATCCAGACGGGGAATTGACCGGGGGTATCCAGACTACCGGCAACTATCCGGGAAAAGCGCGCACTATAAGTGAGTTAAGGAGTGACCTCGAAAAAGTGCTTTCACTTATCCCGGGAAAACACAGAATAAGCCTACACGCTACATATGGTGATTTTGGCAACGAATTTGTTGATCGCGATAAGATTGAACCAAAGCATTTTCAGAGCTGGATAGATTGGGCAAAAGAAAAAGGAGTAAAGCTGGACTTTAACTCAACTTTTTTTTCACACAAGAAATCAAATAGCGGTTATACTCTTTCAGATTTTGATCCTGAGATCAGGGGATTCTGGAAAGAACATTTACGCCGGTGTAGAAAAATTGCAGCGGAGATAGGACGTCAGCAGGGTGATCCCTGTATTCATAATATATGGATTCCGGACGGAGAAAAAGATAAAACTGTTTCCCGCTACGAACACAGAAGACTTTTACAGGAGTCGCTTGATGAAGTTTTAGCAGAAAAAATCAGCACCGATTATCTGAAAGATTGTATCGAGTGCAAGCTCTTTGGCATTGGAAGCGAGAGTTATGTAGTGGGTTCACACGAATTCTATATGGGCTATGCTGTTAAAAACAACATGATGCTGACTCTGGATGCCGGACACTTCCACCCGACCGAGGTGATCTCAGATAAAATATCTTCCATGCTGCTCTTTGTTCCCGAACTAAATCTGCATGTAAGTCGTCCTGAACGGTGGGACAGCGATCACGTGGTTATTCTAAGCGATGAGCTGCTGGCTTTATCTCAAGAGATTGTTCGTTCAGGGCATATCAACCGTGTTCACGTTGGACTCGACTATTTCGATGCATCTATCAATCGTATAGGTGCATACGTAGCAGGGATCCGCTCTACACAGAAAGCCATGTTGCAAGCGCTTCTTGAACCGACCCCAAAATTAGTCGAACTGGAAACCCGGAATAAGAATTTTGAACGTTTGGCCTGGTTTGAAGAACTGAAGTCGATGCCATGGAGTGCAGTATATAACTATTATTGCCTGCAACAGGATGTTCCGGTAAGTGATGCATACATCAAAGAGATTCAAGAGTATGAAAATCAGGTAACATCTAAAAGAAATTAAACAATGAATATAATTTTGGGTTTACTGATTATTGCTGTGGGAAGTATGGGCCAATCAAGCTCATACGTCCCCATCAATAAGATCAAGGAGTGGTCCTGGGAAAACTTCTGGTTAACACAGGGAGTTTTTGCATGGTTGATTTTTCCTTTTTTGGGAGCAATCATTGCCAACTCTCTGCCCGAATTGATTGAAATATACACCTCCAATCCGGCTGCATCGTGGCAGACAATCGGATATGGCATGCTATGGGGAATCGGAGGATTGACTTTCGGGTTGAGCATGCGCTATCTGGGAATCGCACTCGGACAATCGGTTGCACTGGGCACTTGTGCCGCTTTCGGAACCCTAATACCGGCATTATTGACAGGAACCGACCTACTCTCTCCAAAGGGATTGATCTTGCTGCTGGCTGTTGCCGTTACATTGGCAGGTATTGCGTTGGTAGGCTATGCAGGAAGTTTACGTTCTAAAAATATGCCGGAAGAAGAACGAAAGAAAGCGATCAAAGATTTTGCACTGAAGAAAGGACTTCTCATAGCATTGCTATCTGGTATAATGAGTGCCTGTTTCAGCTTGGGTTTAAGCGCCGGAATACCCGTAAAAGAGGCATCCATTGCTGCGGGAGCAAGGCAGCTGTTTGCACAGAACCCGGTTACTTTATTGGTCACTCTCGGTGGATTTATAACCAATCTCATCTATTGCCTCTATATGAACCGGAAAAACAAAACCGGAGGAGAAATAAAACGTTCATCAACAAATGTTTTGGTAAACAATTTTCTGTTTTGTGCATTGGCGGGGTTACTTTGGTACTCCCAATTTTTCGGTTTGGGGATGGGACAAAGTTTCTTCGAACCCAATGGTGTAATGATGGCCTTTTCATGGAGTATCCTTATGTCGTTGAACGTGGTTTTCAGCAATGTCTGGGGCATTATCCTGAAGGAGTGGAAAGGAGCAGGAAAAAAAGCCATCACTTTTTTAGCTTTGGGCATGGCGATATTGATCCTTTCTCTGGTGATACCAAATTTATTTTAAATGTTATTCATTTGAAGTGTTTTTTATCCTCCTTGGGTTTATAGAATGTACATAATGCGGCTTTGACTGAAAATATCATAAGTGAAGTCTGCTGCATTATGGTTTGTTTTAATAATTTTAGTATATTTACTCACTTAAACAATAATTTATGCAAACTTAAACAGAAAGTCCATGAGATATAATGATTTCGGTATCGACTTTAAATACCTGTTGGTCAGCGAAAGGGACAAAAAATTCGGGCTTACGATCAATACCGTTGGTTTTCAACCGATAGCTCCACACACACAGTATCCATCCACAGATCACCCCAAAAGCTACTATTTCAGTCCCGACAAAGGGCGCATTTTATCTGAATATCAGATTGTTTACATCAGCAAAGGCAAAGGCACATTTAATTCAGAGGCCACAAAAAAAGTCAATATAACCAAAGGACAGGCTATTATTCTGTTTCCTGGGCAATGGCATACCTATTGTCCTTTGAAAGATACCGGATGGAATGAGTATTATATCGGCTTTGAAGGCAGAATTATCGATAATATAGTTGAGAATGGGTTCATATCACCCTCAAATCAAGTTCTCGATGTTGGTGTTAATGAAGATCTTGTAAACCTGTTCTCGACTGCCATAAAAGTGGCAAAAGAAGATAAAACGGCAGCTCAGCAAAATTTGGCTGGTATTGCTTTCAATATTTTAGGGACTATACTGTCGTTAGCTCAAAACAAAAACTTCGAAACAAAGGATAAAGCCCAAAAGATAGAACGGGCAAAGGTAATAATGCTCGAAAATATTCATAAAAATATAGATATCAAAGGCATCGCCAATAATCTGGGAATAAGCTACTCTCTGTTCAGAAAAGCTTTTAAAGAATACACCGGATATGCTCCGGCGCAATACTTTCAGGAGTTAAAATTAAAAAAGGCCAAGGAGTTATTGACAGAAACCGACTTTTCAATAAAAGAGATCTCTTATGAGTTGAACTTCAGTTCTTATGAATATTTTTTATCTTTCTTCAAGAAAAGAGTCGGCTCCACTCCTCTGGAATACAGAAATTCAGGAAGAGTAAAATAGAAATTTCATGTACATCAGAAAAAATATTTTATTATTCATTGTATTTTTATCGGTTTGTTTGCAAGTCAGCGGCCAAGAGGAATCATCTCCATACGGCTTAACAGTTAATTTGCTGGCACATCCGGAACAAGTATATTTAAACGGATACCCCGTATCAACAATACTTGGTGATGCCATAACACAAAAAGAAAATTACCAATTTACCGAAATAAGGACCTCTCACCCTGTCTTCGGGTGGATAGTCTCCTCCGGGACAAACAACACGAAACAAAATTCCTACCGGATACTTGTTGCATCCGACAAAGAGTTATTGGCGCGTGATTCCGCAGATCTGTGGGATACAGGTAAAATAAACAGCGCACAGTCAATTAATATTCCTTACAAGGGGAAACAACTTAGTCCAGGCACAATCTATTACTGGAAGGCAAAGACGTGGGATAATCACGATCGGGAGTCTGCTTTTTCCTACATTGCATGTTTCAAGACAGCCGAATCTCTCACAAATTATTTCACAGACAGATATCCCATCCAAAAAAAGGATGATTATCCTACCCGACTTGTAATGGTGGATGAAAACTGCTATTTTGCAGACTTCGGGAAAGCATCTTTCGGGAGATTGCGAGTCAACCTATTCTCCAAAACCGGCACCGACAGTGTACATATTCATTTAGGAGAGTCGATGAAAAACGGCAGGATAGACCGATCTCCAGGAGGTTCTCTACGTTATTCAAATTATAAGGTGAAGCCTCAACAAGGGTGGAATACCTATGTGATTGCTATTGGTCCCGACAAACGAAATACCGGATCTCAAGCAGTGCTGATTCCCGAATATATTGGTGAGGTTACTCCCTTTCGTTACTGTGAGATTGAGAACTATAACCACGCCATGGAGGAAAAAGACGTGATAAGGGAAACAGCTTTCTATCCCTTTAACGAGCACGACTCATACTTTCACAGTTCAGATAGTATATTGAATAAGATATGGGATATTAGTAAATATTCCATAAAAGCCACATCATTTCTGGGTGTATATATTGATGGGGATCGGGAAAGAATCCCCTATGAGGCTGATGCTCTGATAAACCAATTGTCGCATTACTGTGTGGCCCGCGAATACAGCATGGCAAGATATACACACGAATATCTGATTAGAAAGCCAACCTGGCCAACGGAATGGATACTTCAATCCGTTCTTATGGCATGGGAAGATTTTATGTTTACCGGAAACAGACAATCCATAGAGTATTATTATGAAGATCTAAAAGCCAAAACATTAACCATGCTTGCAGACGAAGAGGGCTTCATAAGTACTCGTACCGGAAAGGTAACACCTGAAGTATTGGAATCAATACACTTCAAAGGACAATTGCGTGATATTGTTGACTGGCCGCATACCGGTATTTTAGGTCTGGAAAAGGAAGAAGGAGGAGAAACCGACGGATTTGTCTTTACCGATATCAACACAGTGGTTAATTCATTCCACTACAAGGCATTAACACTAATGGCACGTATTGCCGAAGTGTTGGGAAAAGCAAGTGATCAAAAGTTTTACAGCGAACGGGCTAAACAACTTAAACAATCATTCAATGAACGTCTTTTTGATAAAAAGAGAGGTGTGTATATCGACGGCATCGGCACTGATCACGTGTCACTTCACGCGAACATGTTTCCTCTTGCGTTCGGATTGATTTCCGAAAAACATATCAATAGTGTGTTGGAATTTATCCGCTCACGAGGGATGGCTTGCAGTGTATATGGATCCCAGTTCCTTCTCGATGGCATATATAACGCTCATGATGCCGGATATGGGCTGCAGCTACTTACTTCCACAGGTGAACGAAGCTGGTACAATATGATCCGTGCCGGCTCCACCATTACAATGGAAGCATGGGACAATAAATATAAACCCAACCAGGACTGGAGCCATGCATGGGGAGCAGCTCCTGCAAACCTGATTCCGCGCAAGCTGATGGGGATAGAACCTCTTGAGCCGGGATTCAAAAAGATCAGAATCAAACCCCAACCCTCAAAGCTCGAACATGCCGAAATCAAACTCCCGACAATCCGGGGCAATGTCCAGGTTAGTTTTACAAACAACCCGGACCAATCATTCCGGCTCGAGGTAAGCATTCCGGCCAACACCACCGCGGATATCTATCTCCCCTTCTATTCGGTAAAACAGGTCATAAGTAAAGACAACAACCCCATTTCCTATCGAAAGCAGGGGGATTTCTCTGTCATAGATAATATTGGTTCGGGGAATTGGATTTTTATGGTAAAGAGATAATCTACAGCGCTTATCAGACGCCATCACCGTCGATAATCTTACCAAGTTATTAAGTCATGGTTTTAACTAAAAAATGCAAATAAAATACTTCTTTTTGATAACAGCATTATTAAGCCAGGTAATGGTTGCAGAGAATCCTGTCAGACCGGTTGTCTCCGACAAGTTACATGCTTCCCATTCTACAGAAATTATGGGGTATATGGGGAATAAATTTACCTTATCGTATAACAACAGGATACTTGCTCAGGATATCGAAAAACTCATTCACCCATTTACTTTAAGAGACGGACACAGTTGTTGGCAAGGCGAATTTTTTGGAAAATGGTTCACCTCTGATGTTCTCGCATATAAATACAAACCGGCTCAAACACTGTCTGAAATCCTAAAAAGGGCTGCTGCCGGATTGATCGACACCCAAACATCCGACGGTTATATAGGAAACTATGCACCTGATAGTCATCTCAACGCTTGGGATATTTGGGACCGAAAATACTGCATGCTGGGATTACTCTCCTATTATAACCTGACAAAAGATACAAAAGCCCTGAATGCGGCAGCAAAGGAAGCAGATTTTCTGATGCAGGACATTCGCGATGCACAGTTGCCGAACGGCCTGGTGACGAGTATTGCTCCCGAAGACGTAGTTTTTAACGGCGGATTTCTGGACTCCCCCGAATGGGGAAGCGCCAGCGTTATTTTTCCGTTTATCTACTACGAGTTTTACGGCGACAACTCGCTGATCGTGGAATATTTCGATGTAATGCAAAGGTAGGTCGACTACCTGACCACAACAGCAAAAGACCACATCGTTTCGCACGTGTTGTCCGATTGGCGCGATTACCGGGAAGATCAGCCTTATGGCGTATCGCACAATACCTCCCATATCATTATCCGCAATACAACGGTACGAATTCGTTTTTTATTCGATCGCATGATTCACCTGGATGCAGTGTTCACAGCCGGATCAATATCTCACAAACCCGCTGAAAACAACAAATGGGACATTCATTCCCATCGAGGATCCTTTTTTAGATCTTTGCAAGATTTGCTTGAAGCATCATTCAAATACAATAAACAAACAATTCATTAATTATAACAGTACATTTGAAACTTTTTTATGAAAAAAATCTTAATTACTTTATCGCTAATCGTTGCTCTTGCAACCAATACAACTGCTCAGCTGAATATTCTGAAGAATCAATTTAAACAGAACCTGCGACAGGATGAAATTATCAGAAGTTATGTAACACCCGTAAAAATCATCTGGCAATCAGATACGGAAGGGAAGCAGGTTATCAAACCGGAAGCACTCCTGACCCGCTTTGACGGTCAACTTTCAACCAGCGGTGCAGGAATGTGTATGCTCAGGTCGGATGATGATAAACAGGCTTCCGTCTTGCTGGATTTCGGTACTGAACTGTACGGAGGCATTGAGATCGCGGCAGCAATCAGGGGGGAAAAGAAACCGATCAAGGTCAGGGTTCGCCTGGGGGAGTCGGTGTCGGAAGCCATGAGTGATGCCATCGACAACAGCCGCCCCGGGATGCAGTCGGCCACCAACGAACACTCACTGAGGGATTTCACGTTGGAAATACCTTGGTTGGGAACCGTTGAAATCGGTAATTCGGGCTTTCGCTTTGTACGCATCGACCTGCTGGATAAGGAGGTAGAATTTCCTCTCCGAGCTGTAAGGGCAATTGCGCGATACCGGGATATCCCCTACTTAGGATCATTCAAATCCAGTGATGAACGGTTGAATAAAATCTGGGAAACGGGAGCCTATACCGTACACCTCAACATGCAGGATTACCTGTGGGACGGGATAAAACGTGACCGGCTGGTCTGGGTAGGAGATATGCATCCTGAGGTGATGACCATCAACAGCGTTTTTGGAGACAATGAAGTAGTGAGGAAGAGTCTCGACTTCGCCCGGGATACCACTCCTCTGCCAGGATGGATGAACGGAATCTCCTCTTATTCGCTCTGGTGGATCATTCTCCACAGAGACTACTATTTACACCAGGGTGACATGGCTTATCTGAAAGCACAACAAAGCTACCTCAAAAAACTCATTCCCCAGATTACATCCAGGGTTTCAGGAGGAAAGGAAAACCTGGATGGGGGCCGTTTTCTGGACTGGCCAACAGCAGAAAACGAAGCGGTAATCCATTCAGGCTTGCAGGCCCTTACTTTGCTGACCATGGAGGCTGGAGCCGATATTGCCACCTGGTTAGGTGATCAGGAATTGAAAAACCTATGCACAACTACAGCCAAAGCACTTAAGAAACACTCCCCATCCGACCAGGGAAACAAACAGGCGGCAGCGCTACTATCGCTGGTGAATCTCATACCTTCGAAAAAAGCGGCAGATGTGATTCTTAAAGATGGAGCAAACGATTTTGCCACCTTCTACGGGTATTACATGCTGGAAGCCCTGGCCAAAGCAGGGAAGTATCAGGAGGCCATGGACATCATTTCTGACTACTGGGGAGCAATGCTTGACCTTGGTGCCACCACCTTCTGGGAAAACTTTGTATATGCGGAAAGGGTGAATGCAACAAGAATCGATCAGTTATCCATCTCTGACAAGTTCGATATCCACGCCGATGGAGGCGCCCATTGCTACATCGGTTTACGGGGCAGTCTTTGTCACGGATGGGCTTCCGGACCCACGTCTTGGCTCACGGCTCATGTATTGGGAATCAAAGTAATGGAGTCGGGATCCAAAGTGATACAAATCCGTCCCAACCTCGGTAATCTTCAATATGCAGAAGGAACTTACCCAACTCCGTATGGCATTATAAAAGTGAAACATGTGAAACAGGCAAACGGGAAAGTGACCAGTGAGATTGAAGCTCCGGATGAGATAAAAATCATCCGGTAACAAACTTAAAAGTTTTTAGCCCCATCATCATATGTACAAGCAACTCTCGTTTCTCTTTTTGTGGCTTTGCTGGATCCAGCTCTCAGCGAACAGTTCTTCCCAAAAGATTGTCAACATTGCCCATCCCTCATGGGGGACGACAGTAACTGCGTCGTCAACATATTCCTCACAACACGGTGTTTATAACCTGACCGATGATCGGTTTGAAAAAGGAAACAGTTGGCTCAGCGATCCCTTCAACTCAGCGATCAACGGCATGCCCCAGTGTTTGTGGATGACATGAAGAAGATGAGACCAATCATTAGGGGATTCTTGGTCAGTCAACGGCAGTATGACCATGGAATAGAGCCCAAACTTGTGGTCTTCTCGGTCAGTAAAGACAATGTATAATGTGAAACGGTACTTGAAGTAACGAACATGTCGAACGATTAAAAAAATGAACTGGATTACAGGACAACTGATCCGGCACCAGGTCGTTACCTGAAAGGTTCTCACCATTGCTGAACTTCATAGGGAGAGGTGGGAAGTTGTGCTTTCCTTCAAATGAATAAAACAACATCTGCATATCAAATCATTTTATGGCACTTCTGAAAATGCCGTCTATACCCAGATATGGATAGCCGTATGTGTGTTCTTGCTTTTAGCATTGGCCAAGAAAAATATGCACATCGAAGGACCCTCACTTTATATGATTTCTCAAACCATGGGAACGATGAATAAGTACCAACTGTTTAAACTTTATCGGCCATTTTTCTTAACTTATTTATCAATTCTATCAGTTATTGTTAACCTTGATGCTTTACATTTGCATAAACTTTACAAAATCAAAGGTCATTCTATACATTTTTCTAAAATCCTCATATGAAGTATTCACTTGTCATCTCTGATTTACCCGATTAATGCTAATATGACTAAAAATTAAAGACGTTGGACACATCTTAGTTAATCAATAATAATCTTCAAAAAAGACACAATTAAAAGAGTATTCTAAATTACTTACAAAAGTATCGAAGGCTTGATATCTTCTAAAAGGAATCACAATATGTTAAAAATAAATTTTTCCAACAATATCATTTACAAAAACAAAAAATGAATTCCTATACTAGGGCACGCACCTTACGACGCAATTTACTCATCCTCTTCATGCTGCTTATCACAAATCAATTCATTGCAGCCCAAAAAGTTGACAGCGACAAATGGTCCGTTACCGATGCACTGAACAGAAAAGTCAGGGAATACCCTGATGCGGGCGATAAGAGGGAGAAGTTTGTGGCCATATTTTATTGGACCTGGCATCAGGGAAAGGATGATACTACCATTACGGTTAAAAACATCACCGAGATTATCCGTATGCACCCCGAAGCCATGAAGGATTACAACCATCCTGCATGGGGAAAAACAAAACCTGGATTCTTTTACTGGGAACAGCCATTGCTGGGTTATTACAGGACTACCGATCCCTGGGTATTGAGAAAACATGCCGAAATGTTGGCGGATGCCAAGGTTGATGCGGTCTTCTTTGACTGTACAAACGGAAGCCTTACCTGGGTGGAATCATACGAAGCACTGATGAAAACCTGGGATCAGGCCCAAAAGGATGGAGTCAACGTGCCTAAGATCGCATTTATGCTACCCTTCGGTCCCGTTCCGCACTCGCTGGTCTCCCTCAGACAATTGTATCGGGATCTATACAAACCCGGAAGGTACAAGAACCTCTGGTTTAACTGGAAAGGGAAACCGATAATCATGGCTTATCCCGACAATCTCACCAGCTCCGAAGAGGACAGGGCGATTGCAGATTTCTTCACCTTCAGGCCCGGTCAGCCTGACTATGTAGACGGACCAAAACGAAAAGATCAGTGGGCGTGGCTGGAAAATTATCCCCAAAAAGGGTATGTTCCGCAACAGGACGGGACCTTCGAGCAGGTGGCTGTGGGAGTGGCACAGAATGCCGCACCCGAGACCAAGGGTCATTGCAGTGCCTTCAACCTTCCCGGCTCACAGGGAAGAGACTTCTCCTTCCGGAACGGATTCGATCCCCGGGTTGACGGTTATCTTTATGGATGGAACTTCCAGGAACAGTGGGAGCGTGCTTTTGAAATAGACCCCGAACTGGTATTTGTCACGGGATGGAACGAGTTTATCGCAAGTCAGTGGCTTCCCGAACATAACTGGACCGGCGATCCCTTCTCTTTCGTGGATCAGTTTGACTGGAAAAGAAGCAGGGACATCGAGCCCAACAAGGGATGGGGTGATAAGGGAGATGTCTGTTACCTGCAACTGGTTGACAATGTGAGAAAGTTCAAGGGAATGACACCTCCGGAAAAAACCTCCGTCCCAAAAACCATAAAGATTGGGAAACCCAATCAGTGGGACGATGTAACACCGGTCTACGACCATTACAAAGGAAATACCTTTTATCGTGACCACGTGGGCAGGAACAACACCTACTACACCAACCGTACAGGAAGAAACGACATTACTAAAGCCAAAGTTGCCAGAGACTGGCAGTTTATTTATTTCTATGTGGAAACCGCCGGGAAACTTTCTTCACGAAAAGATCCCAACTGGATGATGCTGTTTATCGATATCGACAGGGATAAATCTACCGGATGGAATGGTTACGATTACATAATCAACCGCCAGAGTCCAACGCCAAAAAAGGTGATTGTGGAAAAAAATATCGGTAATCGATGGGAATGGAAAGAGGTCAACAGGAAGCCTTATGTGGTAAACGGTAACCGACTCGAGATCAAGATCGACCGAGAGACCCTCGGAATGAAGGGAAAAGCACTCGATTTTGAATTCAAGTGGAACGACAATATGCAGGAAAATGGGAACATCATGGATTTCTACGTGAACGGGGACACTGCTCCGGGAGGAAGATTCAATTTTGTCTATAAAGTGGAATAGCGTATGCTATCGTAGTTTTTCGTTCACATTTCTGCTGATTTCAACTAACATTATAAAAATACCTTTATGAGTACGCGATTGAATTTTTTGGTCTATCTATTTCTTTTTTCCGCAACTGGTTTGTTTGCAAACGACCGGGACGGTTTGCCGATTGTACCCAAACCCCAGCAGGGAACCATTGCAGAAACGTATATCACTTTCGATAATGAATGGGAAGTTTACATTGATCCTGAAGCAAAGGAGGCCTCCGATTATGTAACATCTGTACTGAAAGAGTGTGGCGTGCAGGCTCGTTTTACAGCGAGGAAAAATAGCGCCGATTTAATTCTCGATATCCAACAGAAAATATCAAAAAATCGGGAAGCATATCATCTATCTGTTTACAAAAACAGGAAGATCCGGGTATTGGCTGCCTCCCGTAACGGATTACTCTATGCCCTTCAGTCCCTGCGACAAATCATCTCCCGTTCGGGAAACGGGATTACTCTCCCCGTCTGCCGGATAATGGACGAACCCGCTTTTCCATGGCGTGCATTTATGCTCGATGAAAGTCGGCACTTTCAAGGGATGGAAACGGTGAAAAAACTTCTCGACGAGATGAGTTACCTGAAAATGAACATCTTTCACTGGCACCTGGTGGATGATCCGGGGTGGAGAATTGAGATAAAAAAATATCCGGAGTTAACAGCAATCGGATCCAAACGCGATTTTTCACACCGCGATTTAACGCTCGAACAGTGGAACAAACAATTTCCGGAGAGAAAGATGCATTACTCCCAGGATGAGATTCGCGAGATCGTGCGATACGCCGGCGAAAGGGGTATTCAGGTCGTACCTGAAATTGAGGTACCCGGTCATGCGTCTGCCTCAATCGCTGCATATCCCTGGCTCGGGGCAAGCAGCAAACTGCAGGGAAGCGGTATCTGGGGCGATCTTTATGATGTCACCGATCCGAAGGTAGAGGCATTTATTCGCGATGTTTTAGATGAAGTCATAACACTATTTCCATCAAAAATCATACATATCGGTGGCGATGAAGCCAACTACACCCATTGGGAGAATAATCCGCAGATCATACAGTTTATGGAGGATACGGGAATCCCGACCTTTGCAGATCTGCAGGTATGGTCAATCAACCGTTTCTCTAAATACCTGGAGTCGAAAGGAGTACGCATGATGGGATGGAACGAAATCACTGGCGACAACATCCGCGGTGAGGCCCATCTCAAAGCAAGCCAATCGGAAAAACTGGCCGAAGGGACATTGGTTCATTTTTGGGATGGGGACATCATCCTGATCAACAAAGCCATCGACGAAGGCTATGATGTGGTAAATTCAAACCGGCATTACACCTACCTGGATTACTCCTACGAAGTAACCCCTCTTGAAAAAGCCTATTCGTTTCATCCGCTACCCGAGGAGTTGGCAAAAGAGAAAGCCTCAAAGATTACCGGACTCGGTTGCCAGATGTGGGGTGAATATACCCCGGACCTGACGCGGTTGTACTATCAAACGTTTCCGCGCATTGCAGCCTATGCAGAATGCGGATGGACAAAAGCCGAAAACAAAAACTACGATGAGTTCCGCAACCGTGTGAAAAATACCGAACATCGGTGGCGGAAAATGGGTTACTTAAACCAGCAACCCGCTTATTCGGTTCAGGATGACACCTTTACTTTGAGGCAACTCCCTTCACAAAGCGGTGGAACGGGCAGCTTTTAAATATTCACACAGTATGAAACTAAAAATGACAATGTTACTGGCTGTGATCAGCATGATACACCTGATTGGGTGTAAGCAAAATCCACACACTAACCTTACACAATTGTCTCAGGAATTGGAGAGAGGATTTATCACACCTCCCGATTCCATCCAGACCAGTGTATATTGGTACTGGATTTCGGATAATATCTCCAAAGAAGGTGCAATAAGAGACCTTCATGCTATGAAAAAAGCAGGAATCAACCGCGCCTTCATTGGCAACATCGGGATTGATGACCTTCCCTACGGCAAAATAAAAATGTTCAGTGAAGCGTGGTGGGAGATACTGCATACTGCTTTGAAAACAGCTACGGAACTGGATATAGAAATCGGTATCTTCAACTCTCCGGGTTGGAGTCAATCGGGAGGCCCATGGATCGAACCGGAACAATCGATGCGCTACCTGGCCTCATCGGAACTCGTGGTGAAAGGTCCACAAACCATCACGCAACTTCTCCAGAAACCAAACGAACAGTTTCAGGACGTGAAGGTGATCGCTATCCCGAACGTGATGCGTGAAGAGTTGATGTTGACCCATAAAAATGCAGTAATTGAGAGTACCCCTCTCCTTGCCAACCTTGGACGACTGACAGACAATGATCCGCAGACAGGGATAAACCTGCCGGAGGGAAATAGTGTGTCCATCAGTTTCAAATCGGAAAAACCGTTTACAGCCAGAAGCCTCACTGTCCAGACAACTCGGGCACCGTTCATGGCCGATGCGGTTCTACAGATCAAGGAGGGTAACAACAATTATAACACCGTTTCGCAATTCGTTATTAACCGATCCAATCCTGCTTTAAACGTAGGGTTTGATCCATACGCACCCGTAACAATTGCCTTACCGGCCACCACATCCAGAGAATTCAGGCTGGTTCTTACTTATCGGTCCGGAGGAAGTGGCCTGGCAGAGGTCAACCTGAGCGGTGTTCCCCGTATGGAAAGGTATAGTGAAAAGACACTGGCCAAGATGCATCCCACCCCACTTCCCTACTGGAAAGATTATCTCTGGCCGGAACAACCGGAAGTAGACGATAAGAGCCTGATCATTCAGGATAAGCAGATTCTCGACATTACGCAACACTTGTCCCCTGAGGGAGTCCTCAGCTGGGATGTACCGGAAGGGGAATGGATAGTTTTAAGGATGGGTATGGCTCCCACCGGGGTCACCAACGGGCCAGCTTCTCCTGAAGCTACCGGTTTGGAGGTAGATAAAATGAGTAAAAAATGGACCGCTGTCCATTTCAACCGTTTTATCGGCGAGATCCTGAAGAGAATTCCTGAGGCCGACAGAAAGACATTTAAAGTGGTCGTACAGGATAGTTATGAGACAGGAGGACAGAATTTCACCGATGGCATGCTGGAAGAATTCGAACAGCGCTACGGATATGATGCTTTTCCCTATCTGCCGGTCTTCAGAGGGTACGTGGTCAACAGCCGGATGGAATCAGACCGTTTTCTTTGGGACTTGAGAAGAATGATCGCAGACAAGATCGCTTACGACTATGTAGGTGGTTTGAGGGAAGTAAGCCACCAACACGGTTTAACTACCTGGCTCGAAAATTACGGGCACTGGGGATTCCCGGGTGAGTTCCTGATGTACGGCGGTCAGTCGGACGAAATTGGCGGTGAATTCTGGAGTCAGGGTGAACTGGGTGATATCGAGAACCGTGCGGCCACATCCGCAGGACACATCTACGGGAAAACCAAAATCTCCGCCGAATCGAACACTTCCGGCGGGCCGGCCTATTCCAGGCATCCGGCGATGATGAAACAGCGTACAGATCGCTTCTTTGCCGAAGGGATAAACAATACGCTCCTGCATCTGTACATCATGCAGCCTTACGAAGAAAAAAATCCCGGGGTGAATGCATGGTTTGGGAATGAGTTCGACCGCAAGAATACATGGTTTTCACAACTGGATGTCTATACAGAGTATTTGAAACGGGTGAACTTTATGTTACAACAAGGTTTGAACGTAGCAGATGTTGCTTACTTCATTGGTGAAGATACTCCGAAAATGACCGGTATTACAGATCCACCTTTGCCTATCGGTTATCAGTACGATTACATAAATGCAGAAGTGATCGAACAGGATATGACGGTGAAAAATGGTTTACTGACCCTCCCCCATGGCACACAGTACCGGGTGCTCGTGCTTCCCAAACAGGAAACGATGCGTCCGGAACTATTGGCTAAAATCAAAAAACTGGTCAACGAAGGAGCCTACATACTGGGGCCGGCGCCAAAGCGCTCACCCAGCCAGCAGAACCAACCGGAGGCAGACAACCGGGTAGAGCAATTGGCGATCGAACTTTGGGGTGACCTGGTCGACGAAACAATCAAACAGCGGGACTACGGAAAGGGTCTGATCATGAATGGTTTGTCACTTGAAGAAGTTTTCGACAGGATCGGACTTCTCCCCGACTGTAAATTGCCGGAAGACAATTCTATTCACTACGGACACCGGACCATGGGAGGGATAGAGATTTACTTTCTTTCCAACCAGACGGATAAAGAACAAATCATTACACCCAAATTCCGGGTAAAAGGGATGCAACCTGAAACATGGGAGCCTACCACCGGATATACCCGTTCACTCCCTGCCTTCGATGATAAGAACGGCGTTACAGCGGTTCCGATAAAAATGGCACCATTTGAAAGCACTTTTATCGTTTTCAGGCATAAAAGCGATAAAAAGGCAACCTCCTACAATCCTGAAACGAATTATCCGGCACCTCAACTTGTTGCCGACCTCTCCCGGGACTGGACCGTTACGTTTGATCCGCTTCGCGGAGGACCATCCGAGCCGGTGCGGTTCGACTCATTAAAGGACTGGACAACATTCTCCGACAATGATATCAAATATTATTCGGGAACAGCTATCTATAAGAACCATTTCACAATAGATTCGTTATCCGGCCATCACGAAATCACTATCGATTTGGGAAAGCTTACCGCCATGGGTAAAGTCTATATAAACGACATATATGCCGGAGGAGTCTGGACCCCCCCATACCGGCTGAAGATAACGCCGTTCTTAAAGAAAGGGACAAACGCCATAAAGATTGAAATCGTAAACAACTGGATGAATCGCCTTATAGGAGAACTCAAGCTGCCAGAAGACCAACGTACAACCGGGTGTTTTGTTAATCCGTACAACAAAGACAGTACTCTTCAGCCTTCGGGTTTATTCGGGCCGGTAACAATCAGCAGAATCAGAACCTATCATAAAATATTAAAATAAAAAAAATAAACTTATTGAATAATGAAATTAAAAATCTCAATCCGCGTTTTCCCGGTATCTTTTTTTATTATAATGCTCCTTGCCTGTTGTACTACCGGGAAAAGGTTTACACTCTGGCAACTGCCCTCACAGGTCAATACAATCGGTAATAGCTATATCATAAAAAGTAATGGAGGAAAAGTTGTTGTAATAGACGGAGGCACAGCATCGGAAGAATCATACCTGAGAGGCTTTATAGGAGCACTTGGAAATGAAGTGGAACTGTGGATCGTAAGCCATCCACATGATGACCATATGGGTGCTCTTACAAATATACTGGAAAAGCCCAACGACATCATTATTAAAAGAATTATCCATTCGGCACTCCCTGATTCCATTATCAGACTGGAAGAGGCCAGTCAGGAAGATGTGTATAAATATGATAGAGCACTTAACAATTCCGGTATAGATGTGGTGAATATTACCGAACCGGGTTTGCAGTTTGATATTGATGAAATCAGATTCAAGATATTAGGGGTCGCCAATCCTGAATTCACAACAAATCCGTACAACAACTCAAGTTGCATCATTCGTGTTTGGGATAACCACAAATCGTTCGTTTTTCTTGGTGATGCCGGCGTTGAGTGTGGGAATAAAGCACTCCAAAGTTCATTTGTAAACGATCTGAACTGCGACTACCTGCAGATGGCTCATCATGGGCAGCAAGGGTGTGATGAGAATTTTTACAAAACAGTCAACTTCCATACCTGTCTCTGGTCAACTCCAACCTGGGTTTGGGAGAACAATAATGGGGGCGGCCCCGGCTCAGGAAATCTGACAACGATGGATACACGTAAATGGATGGATGAAAAAGGAATAAGAAAACATTTTATTTCCTGGCAAGGACTTGCAAAAATAAAATAGGTTACTGTAGCTCTGTTAAAACTATTTAGAAGAAGTACGATGGGCAAATTTGAATTTGCCCATCGTACTAATAATATTAGCTTTCCATTTCTCAAAAAAGAACCGCCATATGGATTATCCGTTTTATCAAATATCCTATATCGACATAAAGTAATAGATCCGGCAAACATTTACAGCAGTTTTTATACTCCCCAATAAAATGGGTTCTACTCTTTGTATGTAAATGTATGTTTACCCGGTTTTAAATTAGTCTCATCATCTCCAGCTTTCAATATACCTGTAGTTCCCACCGGTAAAGAGATGGTGAGTTTTACTTCATCTTTTACCCTTCTCCACTCACTGGTTATTAAACCTTTTACTGAATAGTAGCTCCCTTTAGCCCAATCTAAATCTTTCACAAAGTGAGGGGTAAACAAAATATTCTTAAATCCCGGGTTATTCTTGTCATAATTAATTCCTGCCAGGTTATTCATCATCCAGGCCGATATATCACCCATAAAAACGTGATTCAGAGAGGCATCCTTGAAATCCGGATCCAAGGTCCAGGTCTCGGGTAATGTGCTGTATCCCATGGCTTCCACCCAGTAGCCCCACGATGGGGCATCGGTTTTAAGAGCCATCTTCATCACATCTTCAACATAACCGTATTTAGTAAGCATAGCCGGTACTGTTTTACTGCCAAGAAGGCCAAAGTCTAAAAAATAATTGTTTTCAACAACCTTATTATGCAGGTTTTCGGCCACTAAAGCCTCTTTACCTTCATCCACCAAACCCAAATAGAGGGCAAGAGCCTGAGCTGTTTGTGTTCCCTCAGCATAAATACCGGTAATGGGGTTAAAATATCTATTGTTGATAAGCTCTTTTAGAGTTTCGGCTTTATTACGGTATGGAGTAGAATCTTTGCCCAACAGGTCGGAGAAGAATGACATAAGTTTATTATCCAGATAATAAAACAATGTTGATGTATACTCAACGTTGGTTGTTGACTTCCAGAATACCCAGTCACCTAACCCTGAAGGAAGGTATCCATCTCTCTCTGTGGTTTTGATATACTCCAGATATTTTTTCATTGATGGGTAGAGGTTTTCAATACATCGCATATCGCCATAATAATTATATAAAGCATAAGGAATAATAAACATTGCAGCATCCCATACCGGGCCGGGCCACTCACCAAATCCCCACCCGCAAGACGGGATAATACCTGAAATTTCTCCGCTAGGCCTTTGATTATCAATAAAATCATTCATCCACTTCTCATAAAGAGTAATACCATCATATCCCAACAAAGCCAGATCAATAGCTATATAAGCATCAGCAGTCCAGCCATTCTTTTCACGTTGCGGACAGTCGGTGGGAATACTATGAATATTGCTTCGGTATGCCTGCATAGTAGCATTCCACACCTTATTCAACAAGTCTGACGAACAGCTAAAGCTGCCCACGGGTGCCAGGTCGGTATGCACAAACAGCGCCGTCAGATCATTCTCAGACAACTCAACAGGCTGATCACTCTCCACCTCAACATATTGAAACCCATTGTAAGAGAATGCCGGTGTGAAAGTCTCTCCCTGCTTGTCCCCTTTTAACGTGAACAGGTCACTTTGAAAGATCTGTTCCTCTTTTTCCGGATGGTAATATACATTTATATTCCCCTGTTCCAAACGCCCACCATCCTTTAATAACTCTCCGTAGGAGACGCGTACATTGGTACCTTCGGTCCCTTTCACATGGAGAGAACAGAACCCTGCCATATTTTTCGGGAAGCTATACACATATAGTTGATTGTTGAATTTCTTAAAACCAACTGGTTTTATCGTTTCCGTAACACGAATCGGAGGCATCTGCTGAGAGACCAGTTTTTGCGAAGGTGATTCAATTTCCTCTGCATACTCCCAGCCAGAATCATTATAATCGGCATAAATCCAGCCGTTATCTTCAAGGCGTGCATCATAAAATTCGCCGCTATAAATATCATTATAACGGTAAGCACCTGCATTAGTTTTCCAGAGATTATCACTAAGAATAAAATCCTGACTGCCATCCTCGTAATTAATATGAAGTTCGGCGATAAAAGATGGGCGATTCCTCCAGAAAGCAGTTTCAAAAAGCCATTCAGCTTTAGATTGCACGTTATACCACCCGTTTCCCAAAACAGCGCCTATAGCGTTTTTCCCCTGCCTTATCAATCTGGTTACATCGTGTGTAACATACAGGATACGCTTATCAAACTGAGTATAACCAGGATCAAGGCAATGGTCACCCACAGCTTCGCCATTCAGGTAAGCGAGGTAATAACCGGCACTGGCAATATATAAGCGTGCTTGTACCACTTTTTTATCTGCAAAAAACTCCCTCCGAAACATGGGAGCCGGTTCGAAATCTTTTGGATGGTTGTCGGTAATCCATTTTGCAACCCAATCAGATTCATGCAATTTACCTGTTTCAAAAGAGGCTATATCAGAAAGAATCGGCTCTTTATCATTTTCATTCCATACTTTAACTCTCCAGTAATAACGGGTATGAGATTCATAATCCAGATATGTATCGCAGGGTTGCAAATTTTCTTTATCGGTACCGATATAAATAACGTGTTTTCCCTCCTTAAAATCTTCATCGTCGCCCTGATATTCCCAGGTAAACCGTGGCATAGCCGATTCCACACCCAATGGTTCCACCATGTACTCTGTACGCAGATTCTTTATCTCTACGGTTTTATTGTCTGAACATCCTGCCAATAAAAAAACAGGGCAAAGGAGTAAAACCAATCTAAGCATCATTTTCATTTCAGTTTTTTTATTTATTTTCTATTATGTATTTCGCTACTCATTTCAAAAATTAATTCTCCTCCATCCATAATGTCTTGATGACTTAATGTAAACCCTTTCAGTTTTATGCCGTTTAAAGTGATGGATTTGACATATTTGTTTTCCTTACTCAGGTTTTTAGCCACCACTCTGAAGGTTTTATTGTTCTCTAAATGTAGTGTAATTTTGGGAAGTTGCGGCGCTCCGACTACATACTCCTGCCCAACCGGATTTACAGGATAGAAGCCCATTGCTGAGAATATGTACCAAGCCGACATTTGCCCGCAATCATCATTGCCGCAAAGTCCATCAGGCTTAGGCAGATAGAAACGATCGAAGATTTCTCGTATTAACGATTCGGTTTTCCAGGGTTGATCAACATATTGATAAAGATAGGCTACATGATGACTGGGTTCATTACCATGGGCATATTGACCGATAAGGCCGGTAACATCAGCCGTAAAGCCACTATTCATCTTATCCGGTGCTAAGAAAAAAAGAGAATCCAGCTTACTTGCAAACAGGCCTTTACCGCCCATTAAGCTTATTAAGCCTTCTATTTCATGCTGTACATGCCAGGTATATTGCCATGCGTTTCCCTCTGTATAGTCACCTCCGGCTGTGGAGGCATGTGACAGTCGCAAAGAGTTGAAAGGAGTTCTCCACTCCCCTCCGGAATCCCTGCCGCGCATTAATTTACTTTCAGGATCAAATAAATTTTTAAAAAAACCGGCACGCTCCGAAAAAGAGTTGTAATCGTCCATTTTACCCATTGCTTTTGCCATCTGAGCCACACAAAAGTCGTCGAAGTTCGACTCCAAGGTTCGGGAGACAGATTCTACTTCGATAAGATCAAAAGGATAATATCCAAATTTATTATATATATCCCACGAAGAGTTAAAATGATTCTCGGTTGAACTCACTTTTATTGCTTCATATGCTTTCTCCACATCATAATCCCTGAACCCTTTAATATAGGCATCTACAATAACCGGAATAGCATGATTGCCAATCATGCAGTGGTTCTCTTTACCCCAAACCGTCCAGATGGGCAGATAGCCCTGTGCTTTGTAATGTGCAATCATGCTCCTGACAAATCCGTTCACCCGCTCCGGGGTTAATATGGTGTAGAGAGGATGGGATGCACGATAGGTATCCCATAATGAAAAGGTTGAGTAATACTCGTTATCCGCAGCCTGACAGACCTGATCATCCACCCCGCGATACTTGCCATCGGTATCGGCAATATTGTTGGGTTGAATAAACAGGTGATAGAGCGAAGTATAGAAGTTTGTTTTATCTTCTTCCGGTCCCTCTGCTTCTACACGGGAAAGCAGTTTATTCCATGCTGTTTGATTTTCAGTTCTGACTGCATCGAAATCCCAATCCGGATTCTCCTCACTTATTGCTTTCAGAGCACCATCAGTACTTACCGTTGAAAGACCTACCTTCACATACAGTTCCCTTTTTTCAAGCGAAGGAAATTGAAGTACCAGACGGTCGGCTCTTTCCTTTTCCTGCCTAGGGACTACACGTTTCTCACCAAAAGGAGCGCTCAGTTCAATCGCAAAAAAATATTTCCTTTTCACCCAGGCCTCCACCTCGTTGTGACCTAACAACATCCGATTGCCAACAATCTTCAGTTCCGCTTCCAATACATGGTCCTGCACCGTTTTACCCCAACCGGTTATTCCGTTTTGAAGATCAACCAGGAGCTGGGGAATCTCCTCTCCTGAATAGGTGAACTTGTAAAATGCTGTACGTGGAGTAGTAACCATCTCTGCATACACCCGAGCATCAGTGAGATAAACGCTATAATATCCGGCCGAAGCTTTTTGCCTCTCTTTATCAAAGGCACTTAGATACTTATCCTCTCCATTTAGTCGCGTAAAAGGGAATAATAGAATATCCCCCAGATCAGGGCCACCGGTTCCATTGAGATGAGTTTGTGCAAAGCCAATAATTGTATCATCGCCATAATTAAAGCCTGAACAATATCTCCAACCGTCATTCCCCGTTTGCGGACTGGCCTGAATCATTCCAAATGGAGATGTAGCCCCGGGAAAAGTGTGTCCATTATCAGCGGTTCCGATAAACGGGTCAACATAGTTTGTTAAATCTTGTCTGTTTCCTCCATCAATGCAACTGCTCAGTGACAGCACAAGCAAGAGACAGATTAACACATGTTTTACTCTCATATAGAATTATGAATTATTGTTTTTAAGTTTTTTCATATACTCACTTGGGGGCATACCATACTCTTTCTTAAAAATGTTTGTAAAATAGGACTGGCTTTTTATACCTATTCTCAATATCAGTTCTGATATGGCAACATCCTCTTCAGCAATAATTTTAACGGCGACCTTCAGCCGTACTGTCCTG